>NZ_JAMJFM010000004.1:0-241291 GCF_023544705.1 Streptomyces sp. MCA2 | reverse complement strand
CTGTGGGGGACTTCTCGGAGGGAGGGCTTTTGCGCGGGCCGGTGGGAACGGCTTGGGCGAGGCGAGACGTAGCGGTCTATCGGAGCGATGTGTGGCTGCTCAACGGGGCGATGTGCGGCGGCTTTGACGGCCGGGACTCTCGCGTACGGCCCGATTCACCGGCCGAGGGTCACCGGAAGGCTCGCCAGGCCGCGCATCAAGCGCGTGCGGCGCCACTCCAGCGCATCCCAACTGGCCACCGCCGGACGGATGCCGGGGAAACGCGTCAGCAGCACCTCGAAGGCGATCCGGGCCTCGACGCGGGCCAACGGCGCACCGAGGCAGTGGTGCGGACCGTGTCCGAACGAGAGATGTCCACCCGAGCGCTCGGCACCCTCGGAATGCCGGCCGCGCTGGGGGCCGTTCGGGCACTGGGGACCGTTCGGATGCTCGGGACGGGGCGGGCTCTCGGGGGGTTGAGGCCGGCCGGGGTCGTTCGGACGCTCGGGACGGTCCGGGCGCGCCGTACGGATGTGACGGTCCAGTCGTACCTCGTCCGGCGCGGAGAACTGCGCCGGATCACGATTGGCGGCCCCGGGGGACACCAGAACCACCTCCCCCGCGCCGATCCGGGCGCCGCCGAGTTCGATCGGTTCGGTGGCAAAGCGGAAGGTCGCGAGGGTGATCGGGGCGTCGTGGCGCAGAAACTCCTCGACCGCGGCGGGCAGCAGGCCGGGATCGGCCCGGAGGCGGGAGCGGAGCGCGTCGTCCTGGAGCAGGGCCAGCATGCCGTTGCCGATGAGGTGGGTCGTCGTCTCGTGGCCCGCGACCACCAACAGCACGGCCAGGGACACGAGTTCGGCCTCGGACAGCTGGTCCGCCTCGTCGCGGGCGGCGATCAGACCGCTGAGGACGTCGTCCCCGAGGTCCTGGCGCCGGGCCGCGATCAGCTC
Organism: Streptomyces sp. MCA2; assembly: GCF_023544705.1. Lineage (NCBI taxonomy): Bacteria > Bacillati > Actinomycetota > Actinomycetes > Kitasatosporales > Streptomycetaceae > Streptomyces > Streptomyces sp. MCA2. Next base: position 240,359 of record NZ_JAMJFM010000004.1, on the reverse strand, counting down.
TGTCATGTAGTCGCTGAGGGCGTGCGACGCGCGGTCCACGGTGTCCGGGGCCGCCGCGGCGAACAGGTCATGGGACCAGCGCCGGACCGCCGCACGGTCCGGCTCCGGTACCCCCAGCAGCTCGCTGATCACCGCGATCGGCAGCGGCACGGCGAACTCCTCGACCAGATCCGCCGACCCGCGCGCGGCCAGTGCGTCGGCCAGCTCCTCCGCGATCGCACGGATGCGGGGCTCCAGCCGTGCGACGGCCGCCGGAGTGAACGCCTTCATCGCCAGCTTCCGGAGCCGGCCGTGGTGCGGCGGGTCGGTGGCGAGCATGGTCCGGCTGACGGCGGGGGCCAGGTTGCGCTTGCCGGGCCGGTCGGCGAAGTAGCGGGCGGTGTCCTTCGACAACCGCGCGTCCGCCAGCGCGGACCGGGCCTCCGCCCATCCGGTCACGACCCATGTCGTACGGCCGTTGCCCGTCCTCACCTGCTGCACGGGACCGCGCGACCGCAAGGCGGCGAGCAGCGGATACGGGTCCCGGGAGAACTCGGCTGAGTCCATGGGGTTGTTCACGGTCGGCCTCTTGTCCCCTCGTCGAAGAGGCAGGTTCCGGGGCCTTGCGGACCAGCCGCCCGCTCCGTGCCACTGCCACCCGGCCAGCCTAGTGAATGCTTGCCGGGGCAAGGACTGGTGCGCACGGCGGCCACTGATGCTCACGGCGGCTGTCGAAATGCGCGAGCGCGGAGCCCGGCGCACGCTGGATGCATGACTGAGCACCCGCCCGTCATCGTGCACCCGCCGACGCCCTCCGGTGGCCGACGGGTGACCGTACGTGGGCAGATCGTCGGCCTGGCTCACGGCCGTGGCGATGTCGCCGAATTCCTCCGCCGCGCGGGCGTCGCCGGGCAGGCCGAGGACATTGCGCTGGACGATCCCCGCCTCGTCGAATGGCGCGGCGGCTCGCTGGACGACTGGCCGATGCCGCCCGCCTGACGCGGCGAGCCGTGCCTCCGGGCAGCGGCCGGGACGACGGCGCGACAGAGACGACGGCGCGGCTGAGGCTCGGGCGGACGGGCCACGACGGGTACGCCACCCTCTGTGGTCGTAGCCGTAGCCGTAGCCACCTTCCGGAGCCGGAGCGGAGCCGTAGCCACACCTCCTGAAACCCGTGCTGGTGGCGAGACATACGCTGGTGAGCGGCGGTCGCAAGGCTGTCAGTTCATGAGCTGCGGCAGAAGAGGGCGGGAGTACGGCGTGAGTGACAGCGGGGACACAGGGGACAGCGGCTACGGTGACGACGGTATGAGCAGCCGCGGCTCGTCGTCGAGCAGCCTCCCGAGCGTGAGCGTCCTGCGGAGGGCAATGCGCTGGGAGACGCTCGCGCTGGTCGTGTTCCTGGTGGTCCTGGCAGCGATTGCGTCGTAGGGCGTCCGCGCGGTCCGCCTGACGCGAGTGCGCCCCGCGCGCCGTGCCGAGCCGTGCCGATCCGTGCCCAGCCGTTCCGACCCGGCCTGCTCCACGGAACTGCGGTCGACTGCCGGGGACTTCGCCCCCCGAGCACCGCCGCTTCCCGCGCCCCCACATCCGATCCGGCCGCGATCCGTATGACTGTGACCAGGTCCGGCAGCGCAGCGACCCGTACGACCGTGACCGGGTCCGGCCGCGACCCCCTACCCTCGCGACCCGGCCGTGCCGCGACCCGTACGCCCGTGAACCGACGCCCGTGTCCGTTCCCCTGTGCTCAGGCTCTCCGGGCTGCTGAACGCGCCGTCCGATTTCCGCCAGCGTCGCCGTCTGACCTGCTGCACAGTGGACTCCGTGATGCATGAGGACAGCAGGTACGAGGCGGTGCGCAGCAGGGACGCCAGATTCGACGGTGCCTTCTTCTTCGCGGTGTCCACGACCGGGATCTACTGCCGGCCGAGCTGCCCCGCCACCACGCCCCGACGCCGGAATGTCGCCTTCTTTCCGACCGCCGCGGCCGCCCAGGGCTCCGGTTTCCGCGCCTGCCGGCGCTGCCGCCCCGACGCGGTGCCCGGCTCCGCGGAGTGGAATGCCCGCGCCGATGTCGTCGGGCGGGCGATGCGGCTGATCAGCGATGGTGTGGTCGACCGGGAAGGGGTCTCCGGGCTGGCGGCCCGGCTCGGCTACAGCGCCCGGCAGGTGCAGCGGCAGCTGAACGCCGAGCTGGGCGCCGGTCCCGTGGCGCTGGCGCGGGCCCAGCGCGCGCACACCGCCCGGGTCCTGCTCCAGACCACCGGTCTGCAAGCGGCCGACATCGCCTTTGCGGCCGGGTTCGCCAGCGTGCGGCAGTTCAACGACACCATCAAGGAGATCTACGCACTGACCCCGAGCGAGCTGCGCGCCGCCCGCCCCGGAAAGACGGCCCGATATGGCCCGGTGGCGCCGCATGCCATGCCCGGGGTGCTGCCGCTGCGGCTGGCCTTCCGCGGTCCGTACGCGGCACGGCAACTGTTCGACCACCTCCAGCGGCGCGCCCTCACCGGCATCGAGGAGGTCAGCGGCGAGCCCGGCGCCCGCACCTACCGGCGCACCCTGCGGCTGCCGAACGGCACCGGTATCGCCGAGGTCGACGAGGCGGCCGGCGACGGCTGGCTGGACTGCCGGCTGCGCCTCACCGAACTGCGCGACCTCACCACCGCCGGCCAGCGGGTGCGGCGCCTCTTCGACCTGGACGCCGACCCGTACGCGGTCGCCGAGCGGCTCGCCGAGGACCCCGTCCTGGCACGGCTGGTGGCCGAGCGCCCCGGACTGCGTTCCCCGGGCGCCGCCGCCCCGGACGAACTCGCGGTCCGGGCCGTACTCGGCCAGCAGGTCTCGGTCGCGGTCGGCCGCACTCTCGGCGCCGCCCTGGTCGCCGCGTACGGCGAACCGCTGCCGGAGCCGTCCGGTGCGCTCACCCATCTCTTCCCTCGCGTCGACGACCTGGCGGGGGCCTCGCTCGCGGAACTCGGCATGCCCGAGTCCCGGCGGACGACCCTGCGCACCCTCGGTGCCGCGCTCGCCGACGGCACCGTCACGCTGGACACCGGAGCCGACCGGGACGAGGCCGAGCGCGCGCTGCTCGGGCTGCGCGGCATCGGCCCGTGGACCGCCGGCTACATCCGGATGCGCGCCCTCGGGGACCCCGATGTGCTGCTGACCGGCGATGTGGCCGTACGGGCCGGTATGCGCCGGGCCGGAGTCCCGACGGACGGTCCGGCAGCGCGGGCGGACTCCTGGCGCCCCTGGCGCTCCTACGCCATGCACCACTTCTGGAACGTGCCGGCCACACGGCCGGCGCGCACCCACCCCTCCACTACGGAAAGCACAGGACCATGACGCTCTACACCACCCTCGACAGCCCGCTGGGAGAACTCCTGCTGGTGGGCGAGGAATCGGCCACCGCACCGGGCGGTACCGCGCTCGCCTCGCTGACCGTGCCCGGCCAGAAGGGCGGTGCGACCGTCCAGGACGGCTGGACGTACGACCCCGAGGCCTTCGCCGAGATCGCCCGCCAGCTCCGCGCCTACTTCGACGGGAAGCTGACCCGTTTCGGCATCGAGTACGCACCGACCCGGGGCACGGACTTCCAACGGCGCGTGTGGAAGGCCCTGGAGGCCGTTCCGTACGGCACCACGACCACGTACGGGGCGATTGCCGCCGACGTCGGTGCGGCGCGGGGCGCGGTGCGCGCCGTCGGCACGGCGATCGGCGCGAACCCGCTGCTCGTCGTCCGGCCCTGCCACCGTGTGATCGCCGCGGACGGGTCCCTGTCGGGTTACGCGGCGGGCCCCGTCCGCAAGCGGCAACTCCTCGGCATCGAGGGTGTCGCGCCGGACGCCGGCTGAGCCCGCTGTACGGGACGCGGCCCCGCCCCTCGTGAACCGCCCCGCCCGAAGCCCCATTGGAGCACGTCATGTCCACCACGACCACCACGAACACCACGAACACCACGACTGCCAAGCGCCGAGCCCGCACCGCCTCGCTCGCCGAGCGCGTCGGGGCCGCCGACTGGACGGCGCTGGCCGACGAACTCGACACCCTGGGCTGTGCGTTGACCCCTCGTCTGCTCAGCCCGGCCGACTGCCGCGACCTCATCGCGCTGTACGACCGGCCCTCCCGCTTCCGCTCGACCATCGACATGGCACGGCACCGCTTCGGCTCGGGCCAGTACCGCTACTTCGCCGACCCACTACCCGAGCCGGTCCGGGCCCTGCGCGAGGCGTTCTACCCGCACCTGCTGCGGACGGCGCGTGACTGGGCGGACAAGCTCGGCAGACCGGCGCCCTGGCCGGACACCCTGGGGGAGTGGCTCACCCTGTGCCATGAGGCCGGGCAGGCCAAGTCCTCGCAGATTCTGCTCCGTTACGGGGCGGGCGACTGGAACGCGCTGCACCGGGACATCTTCGGGGACATGGTCTTCCCCCTCCAGGTCGTCATCGGCCTGGACGAGCAGGGCACCGACTACACCGGCGGTGAGTTCCTGCTCGTCGAGCAGCGGCCCCGCGCACAGTCCCGCGGCACCACCACCGTCCTGCCGCAGGGCCACGGGCTGATCTTCACCACCCGCGACCGCCCCGTACGCTCCGCCCGCGGCTGGTCGGCCGGTCCGGTACGCCACGGTGTGAGCACCGTCCGCTCGGGCCAACGGCACTCCCTGGGCCTGGTCTTCCATGACGCCTGACGACGCCGAGGATTGCGCCGGACCCAAGACCGTCCCGGCGGGTCAGAGAATGGAGCCGCCGGTGACGTCCAAGCGCTGACCGGTGATCCAGCGGGAGTCGTCCGAGGCCAGGAACGCGGCGACGTCCGCGATGTCCGTGGGGCGGCCGATCCGGTTGAACACCGAATAGGCCGCCAGCGCGGCCCGCCCCTCGGGTGTCGCCCGACGCGCCGCGGTCACATCGGTCTCGACCCAGCCGGGGGCGATGGTGTTCACCGTGATCCCGCGCTCACCGAGGTCCTTGGCGAGGGCGAGGGTGAGGGTCTCCAGCGCACCCTTGGACATGCTGTAGGCCATCTGTGACGGGTGCGCCGTGCTCGTCACCGCTGACGAGATGTTGATGATGCGTCCGCCGTCCCGCATCCGGCGCAGGCCGTGCTGGATGATGAAGAGCGGGGCCCTGGTGTTGACCGCGAGGGTGCGGTCGAACTCCTCGTAGGTCACCGCATCGATGCGCGCGGGGAAGTTGAGCGCCGCGTTGTTGACGAGGATGTCGAGGCCGGGTTCCGCACCGCAGGCGGCGAGTTCGGTGTCGAAGGCAGCGAAGAGGGCTTCGACATCACCGGGGATCCCCAGTTCGGCGCGGAGGGGGAAGGCCCGGCCGCCCGCGCTCGTGATGCTTTCCACCGTCTCCTTTGCCGCGACGTCATTACTGCCGTAGTGGACGGCGATCAGCGCACCGTCCTTGGCAAGGCGCTGGGCGATGCCCCGGCCGATGCCGCGGCTGGATCCCGTCACCAGCGCGGTCTTTCCGTTGAGGTCACCCATGCTCGTTCGGCCTTTCAGTTTCCTGCTGGGGGCGTGCTACCGCCGGTTACTGTCGATTGCTGTGATGTTCTTCGGCAGCCGGGGCCGGCTGCCGAACGCTGCACGAGCTGCTGTCGTTCACTACGTGCTTGCTCATGTCGCGCGGTCCGGTGGCGTGTGAGGAGCGCCCGTCGAGAAGTGCGTTGCTCATGAGCCGCGCGCTCAGCGCCGGGCGTCCAGTGCGGTCAGGGTGGAGACGAACACCGGCTCGCCCTCCTGGGAGCCGGTGACCTGGACCGTTGTGGTCGAGGGGAGGGCGGACGGGACGTGCTGGGCCACGATGGTGCAGGGCATACCGTGTTCGGCGTAGCGGCGGAATTCGGTGCCGAAGGCGTACGGCACGAAGACTTGAGGCGCGGTCAGAGCTCGGGCGGCCTGCTGAGCGGCGTCGAGCAACAGCATTCCCGGAATGTGATCGTTGGCCGGATTCACCATCGCGGCATGGCCGGGAGCGATGCGCAGGTGCCACCGATCGGGCCGGTCGGTGGGGGAGAGCAGGACATCGCGGTCCTTGGCGCTTCCGGTCTGCTGGTGCGGGACGGGTGGGGGGAGCGGGCCCAGGGCGCGGCGTGCGGTCAGCCGCTCGCCGCGGATCCGGCGGTAGACGGCAGGGGAGGTGACGGTGACGTCGGAGTAGCCCGTCGCGACGATCCGGCCCGCCTTGCGGATGGTCATGTTGAAGTGCCCGCCGGCCAGCGTGCCGGCTCGGAAGCGCATCCTGCTGCACGTGACGTCGATCGTCAGCCGGGTCGGTCCACTGCCAACGGCCAGGTGCTCGGGGTGGGTTGTGTATACCAGGTTGCCGAGGATGAAGTGGTGGCCGACCGGTACGCCGAGCTCGGTGTGGCACAGGAGCAGCCCTGCCTGGCGAATGGTCTCGCCGGTGAGAATGAGATGGTGGTGGCCGTGCACCGGAGTGAAGTACCCGTGATCGTGTGGCCACTGGGCGGCCAGTGAGAAGCGGGAGTCGTCCAGTCGGCGCCATGAGGTGACCAGAATGTCGTCGACGAAGGGGCGGTGCACGAACTCCTGGGGGACGCCGGGCTTGCCGTGATGCCCGGGGGCGGTGCGCTGGTTCCGCTTCGACTGTGCCTGGAGTGGAGCCCTGGGTTGAATCGTGCCGCTGACCTGCATCGTGTCGCTCATGAGTGCCCCCAGGCGTCTCTACGGGATGAGGTACATCGCTGTTAAGATACGTACCATCCGGTTTTATTTTCAATGCCGGGCGGTGAATTGGAGTAAGTGGCTGACTCAGAGGCGACTTGAGCGGTAGCTAACTGATGCGGAAATGGAAAACACGAGAGACAGGAGGCGTCCTGTGGCACAACAGGACCGCGCGATCCGGACCCGGCGACTGATCTTGGAGGCAGCCGCTTCGGTTTTTGACGACCTCGGCTACGACCGCGCGACCATCGCCGAAGTCCTCGAGCGCGCCGGTGTCACGAAGGGCGCCTTGTACTTCCACTTCGCGTCGAAGGAACAGCTCGCGATGGCGGTGCTCGACGAGCACGTACTGGACATCGCCGTGCAGCCGCAGAAGATCAAGTTGCAGGAGTTCGTCGACGCGGGGCAGGTGCTGGCGTACCGCCTGCGCAGTGACCCGATCCAGCGCGGGGCGGCCCGGCTTGCGGTGGAGCAGGGCTCCAACCACCTTGACCGCAAGCAGTCGATGATCGCCTGGACCCGATTCGTCGAGGCGATGCTGAATGAGGCGAGGGATCGCGGCGAGGTCCTGGAGAGTGTCGTCGTGACCGAGACCGCCGAGCTCTTCGTCGGAGCGTTCGCCGGCCTCCAGTTGATGTCGAACGCCCTGACCAACCAGGCCGACCTCAGCCACCGGCTGACCATCTTTTTCGAGCACACCCTCCCCAGCATCGCGGTGCCGGTCGTGCTCGCCAAGCTCAAACTTGATCCGTCCCGCGGCGCGGAACTCGATGCCGCACTCCAGGGGAAGGCGCTGGCGGACGCAGGGGCCGATGTCGCAGTGAGTTGACCGGCCCGGCCGGGGCGAGCCATACGCGCCAGGTGGCAGGAGCCGGGCAACTCGGATTGTTCGCCGCATCCCGGAAGTGAAAACATACCGCGCAGACGGTGTTCATTGTTGAGGCGAGTGCGGGCAGGTCAGCGGTGTGTGAACGCCTCCCGCAGGCGTCGCGGTGGGCCCGCGGCGCCTCTCGCCGTTGACGGGCGCAGCGGTGGGCGCTATGCCGTGAGCGGTGGCCGCGGTGCCCGACGGTCGTTCCCGGGCCGGATTGTCAGTGGCGTGCTGTTCACTGGATTCGGCGGGTTCAGCGGGTGCAGCGGATTCCGCGTCGAAGGCGAGGCCGGGGGAGGCCGGATGTACGGGGTGAAGGGGAGCCGGGGGCGGGGCGGCGTGAGGCAGATCACGAGCGGTGCGGGGAGATGCCGGCCGGTGTGCCGGAATAGGCCCGCGAGATAAAACGTTCGGCATGCACGTATCAATGGCCTGATCGTGCCGACGCCCGTGGGTGATGCCCACACCGCGAACGCCTGTTGCTCACCCCTGCCCCGCCCTTCCTCATGACACCCGCTCACCCCACTCTCCCTGACGTTCACCCTCTGCCGCCCTGGAGGCCGCACGCATGACCCGGACGACGACGGACCAGCTTCCCGGAAGGGCGGCGACGACCGCTGCCGCGCCCCCGACGCCCGACCCGGCCGTGGGCGGGCGCCACAGAACCCGCGGCGGCATCGTCCCGGTTCTCGCCTTCTCCGGCATCGTCGTCGCCGTGATGCAGACGCTGCTCGTGCCGGTCATCAAGGACCTGCCGGTGCTGCTCAACACGGCACCCAGCAATGCCACTTGGGTCATGACGGCCACCCTCCTCGCGGGTGCCGTCTCGACGCCCATCATGGGACGGCTCGGCGACCTCTACGGCAAGCGGCGAATGCTGCTGACCAGCCTCGCGGTCATGGTTGTCGGCTCGCTGATCTGCGGATTCACCAGCGACCTGATCACCATGATCGTGGGCAGGGCGCTCCAGGGCTTCGCCATGGGCGCCATACCGCTCGGCATCGGCATCATGCGCGACGAGCTGCCGCGCGAACGGCTCGGCTCGGCCATGGGCCTGATGAGCTCGTCGATCGGCGTGGGCGGCGGACTCGCGCTGCCGGTCGCGGCCCTGGTCGCCCAACACGCCAACTGGCACACCCTGTTCTTCGGTGCCGCCGGGCTCGGCGTGCTGTCGATGCTGCTCACCCTCCTCGTCGTACCGGAGAGCGCGGTACGGGCCCAGGGGCGCTTCGACGTGGTGGGCGCCCTCGGGCTGTCAGCCGGGCTGGTCGCCCTGCTGCTGCCCATCACCAAGGGCAGCGACTGGGGCTGGGGCTCGCCCACCACCCTCGGCCTGTTCGGCGTCGCGGCCCTGATCCTGGTGCTGTGGGGCGTGATGGAACTGCGCATGGCCGACCCTCTGGTCGATCTGCGGACCACCGCCCGCCGCGAGGTGCTGCTGACCAACCTCGCCTCGATCACCGTCGGTGTGGCCTTCTACGCGATCTCCCTGGTGCTGCCGCAGCTGTTGCAACTGCCCGAGTCGACCGGCTACGGCCTCGGCCGGTCCATGGTGGTGGCCGGGCTGTGTGTGGCGCCGCTGGGCGTGACGATGATGTTCGTCGCCCCGCTGTATGCGCGCATCGCCGCCCGGCGCGGCCCCAAGGTCACGCTGCTGCTCGGCATGCTGGTCATCGCGGTCGGCTACGGCGCGGGCATCGGCCTGATGAACGCCCCCTGGCAGACCGTCATCATCGCGGTGGTCGTCGGCGCCGGCATCGGCCTGGCGTACTCCTCGCTGCCCGCGCTGATCATCGGCGCCGTCGACCCGTCCGAGACCGGCGCGGCCAACGGGCTGAACACCCTGATGCGCTCGATCGGCACCTCGGTGTCCAGCGCCGTGATCGGCATGGTGCTGGCCCATATGTCCCAGCGCGTCGGGACGGTCACGGTGCCCACGATGGCCGGCTTCCGGGTCTCCTTCCTGATCGCGACGGCCGCGGTCATCGTCGGTGTCGTCCTGGCGTCCTTCCTGCCGTCGCAGCACAAGGTGTCCCGTCCGACCCTGGTCGCGCAGAGCACGGACAGCGGTGCCGAGGAGGTGCCCGCCGCCGACGTCGGCGCCGACGGTGCGGCGGTCGCACCGGCCGACCGGCCGGGCCGGCTCGTGAAGTCCGCGCCGTCCTGGGCCCGGCCGGCCACCGCAACGCAGGCCGGCCGTATACCGTCCGCGCCCGCCGAGGTGACCGCGACCGGACCGGCCGAGACGCCGTCCGGCTTTGCCGGCCGCGTTCTGGACGCTTCCGGCACCCCGGTCCCGGGCGCGAGTATCACCCTGATCGACCGGCAGGGCCGCCAGGCCGACGTCACCACGGCCGACGCCGATGGGCGCTATGCGCTCGCCGCCCCCGCGGCCGGCACCTACGTCCTCACGGGCGCGGCGCCCGGCCACACCCCGTATGCCGCCTCTGCCATGTACCGCGGCGAGGGCGTTGCGTCCCAGGTCGATCTGATCCTCGCGGGCACCGGCCGGTTGGGCGGCGTGCTGCGCGGGGGCCGCGAAGGCGCCCCGCTGGCCGGCGGGAGCATCGTCCTGACCGACGCCGGTGGCGAAGTGGTGACCCGTACGACCTCCGGCACCGACGGGAGGTGGGAGACGGCCCCGCTGCCGCCCGGCCCGTACACCCTGGTCCTCAGCGCCCCCGGTCACCAGCCGCGGGCCCGCGCCATCGAACTGTCCGGCGGCGAACCGGAACGGCAGGACATCTGCCTGGAGCCGACCGCTACCGTCCACGGAACGGTCCGGGGCCCGAACGGCCGGCCGCTCGCCGACGCCGCAGTGACCCTCGTCGAGGACGGCACGGTCACGGCGCATACCGTCACCGGCCCGGACGGTGCCTTTGCCTTCTCCGACCTGAGCGGCCCTCACTACACCCTCACGGCAGCCGGCTACCCGCCACACGCGGTCCCGATATCCCTCGCCGGCGGCTCCCACGAGATCCTCGACCTGGACCTCGCCCAGCCGTCGGCGGCCACCGGCTGACCTGCCCGTAGCTGTCCACGCACAGAGGCGTGACAGGCATGGAGGCGTGACTGGCATGGAGGCACGGGTGCGTACCTGTCGGCGTGCGGTGGGCACATGGTGCCGCGTGCCCAGGCCGGAGCATTCCGGACGTGTGGCCCCTTCCCCGGGTGGGATCCCGGGGGAAGGGGCGCCACGTCCCGAAGGCGCCGATCCTCTCAGCCCTGGTACTCCGTGAGGTCAATGCTGTGCACGGTCAGCGCATGGCCGTACTCCGGATGCGTGGCCTCCCGCTCGAAGGCCATGCCGAGCTTGCGCACCACGTTCTCCGAGGACTCATGGCCGAGCCGGTTGATGGCGATGACGCGGTCGAGGCCGCGGTCCTGGAGGGCGAACTCCAGCACGGCCTGGGCGGCTTCGGACGCGTAACCCTGGCCCCAGTACTGCCGGCCGAAGCGCCAGCTGATCGCGATATCGGGCTGCGCTTCCGGCAGGAACTCGGGGACGGACAGACCGGCGCAGCCGGCCAGCTCACCCGAGGCGAGCAGTTCGACGGCGAAGAGGCCGAAGCCCTCGTCGTCCCACTCCTCCTCCCACCGTTCGATTTCCTCGGCGGTCCCGTCCAGGTCGAGGACGGCACCGTCGCCGATCCAGCGCATGACCACCGGGTCCGCGTTGATGTCCGCCATGGGGGCGAGGTCGTCGTCGGTCCAGCGGCGGAGGATGAGGCGGGGGGTGCGGATCTCGGTCATCCGCCCATCCTGTCGAAAGCGGTGGCTCAGCGGTAATCGGCGGATGTACGTCGTCCGGGGCCCTCTGCTGAACCTGCGCATCGCGGGGGCGGCGTCAATGAGGCCGGCCGCTACAACGTCAGCATCAACGACCGCAACACCCCCGTGCCCTATGGCGTCGTTTCGGTCGTCTGCGGCCCCGCAACCCGCACCCTGGTGTACGACAGCACCCTCATCAACACCCTCATCACCGACGTCCTGGGCACGGCCAGGGACGGCGGCATCGGCCCCGGCGGCGTCACCTTCCGTAACCACGTCTTCGTCGGCGCCCAGGCGCCCCGCCGCGCTCCCCGATCGCCGATCCGTGCAACACACACCTACGACCACCATCTCTACGCCCGCCTCGCGGGGATTCCCGCAGGGGCGGGCACGGCGTGGTGCGAGCCGATCCGCGGTTCGCCGCCTCCGGCGAGGTGTGCATGGGCGCAGGCTCCCCGGCGCTGGGCGCGGGCGTCCCCGTCCCGGGCGGCGGCGACCGCGACTTCTACGGCCATCCGGCTCCCGACCCGCCGAACAGCGGCGCCTACCAGGAACACGGGGGGTAGCGGGGCACGCGACCGGCAGGTTCACCGGGGCCGGTGGGCCTGCCGGGATGCGTGGGGCAGGTGATCTCGATGGACGGAACGGCCGAACCTGGCGGTGCGGTATCCGCAACTCGGGAATTTTCTGCGATTCTGAGCGACACGCCCCGAATACCGGCTGGTCACACCGATTGCCGGGGTTACCGGCGTGCCGAGCGCACCGGCTCGTTAGTGGTGTGTTAGTGCCTCGTTAGCGGACCGGCAGTGCCCGGGGCCACGCTGGCTGGAGCACCGTACGGACCGTAGACACCCACGACGAGAGCTCGCACCTACCAGACGAGGGGGACACTTATGTCGCTCACCACCAAGACACTCGGCCGCGGCCGTCGTGTCGCCGCGGGATCGCTGATCGCCGTCGCGGCGCTCGGGCTCACCGCCTGCAAGGGCGGGCCCGACGCTGCATCCCGCCCCTCGTCGGCCGCCGCACCCGTCACGTCCCAGGACACGGAGCGCGGCAACGGCGCACAGTCGGCCGGTGGCAGCGCTCAGTCGTCCGCCGCGAAGCCGCAGTCCTCGGCGAACGGCCAGCGGCCGTCGGCGCCGGCGAAGGCGGCATCGCCCGGCGGCAAGCCGACGGCCAAGAGCCCGAGCGCCGCACAGTCCCAGGCCTCCGCCATGACGGCCTCGGACCGCTGCAACGCCGCCGATATGTCGCTGCGCCTGGGGCGCTCCGACATCGGTGCGGGCAACATCCGCTATCCCCTCGTCTTCACGAACAAGGGCAAGAAGGCCTGCACGCTGCGCGGCTACCCCGGGGTCTCGCTCATCAAGCGTGACGGCTCGGCCGTCGGCAAGCCCGCCACCCGCGAGGGCGGCTCCGGCCCCGTCGTCCGGCTCCAGCCGGGGCAGAGCGCCCACGCCCTGCTGCACACCCTCAACGACGGCGTCTCGGACACCCCGTGCTGGGACCGCTCGCAGCTCGTCTTCGTCTACCCGCCCGGCTCCAAGGAGTCGATGACCACGGGCAGTGACGGACTGCGGGTGTGCGGCGGACGGTTCGATGTGACCGCGGTGGAGGCCGGGGCACTGGGCTGACGCGCACTACGGCGACACGGGAGCCGGGCGACCGCGAGGGCGGTTGTCCGGCTCCCTGCGTTGTCCGGCTCTCTGCGTCGTCCGTCGGGAGGAGGGCGCTCCTCGGACCGGGCGCTCGGGTGGTGTGTCACCGCAACGGCCCCCTGCGACCGCCCCGTCGCTGCTGATCGGTGTTACCAAGGTGGATGGAAGTCTTGAAATGAGCGCTTTCACTGCATATCTGCCTAGGAGACATCCCCATGGCTGCTTCGAGCGTGGCCGACCAGGCCGCTGCGAACGGAAAGCCGTCCGCCGAGGACGAGTCCCCGATCCACATTCTCTGGATCAACGCCGGCCTGAGCTGCGATGGCGACTCCGTGTCGCTCACCGCCGCGACCCAGCCGAGCATTGAGGAGATCGCGCTCAGTGTGCTGCCGGGGTTGCCCAAGGTCGCTGTCCACTGGCCACTGATCGATTTCGAGTGCGGCCCGGTCCAGGGCGCGGACAATTTCATCGAGTGGTTCTTCAAGGGCGAACGCGGCGAGATCGACCCGTTCGTGCTGGTCATCGAGGGGTCGATCCCCAACGAGTCCATCAAGCCGGAAGGCTACTGGTGCGGTTTCGGCGACAACCCCGAGACCGGTCAGCCGATCACCACCAGTGAGTGGATCGACCGGCTCGCCCCCAAGGCGCTCGCCGTGGTCGCGATCGGCACCTGCGCCACGTACGGCGGTATCCATGCGATGGCGGGCAACCCGACCGGAGCCATGGGTGTGCCCGACTACCTGGGCTGGGACTGGACGTCCAAGGCCGGGATCCCGATCGTGTGTGTGCCCGGCTGCCCGATCCAGCCGGACAACTTCTCGGAGACGCTGGTCTATCTGCTCTACCAGGCGGTGGGCTCGGCCCCGATGATCCCGCTGGACGACCAGCTGCGTCCCACCTGGCTCTTCGGGGCGACCGTGCACGAGGGCTGCGACCGGGCCGGCTACTACGAACAGGGCCAGTTCGCCACCACCTACGACTCGCCCAAGTGTCTGGTGAAGATCGGATGCTGGGGTCCCGTGGTCAAATGCAACGTGCCCAAGCGGGGCTGGATGGACGGAATCGGCGGCTGCCCGAACGTCGGCGGTATCTGTATCGCCTGCACCATGCCCGGCTTCCCCGACAAGTTCATGCCGTTCATGGACGAGCCGCCCGGCGGCAAGATCTCCAGCACCGCCAGTGCCGCGTACGGCAGCGTCATCCGCAGGCTGCGGGACATCACGGCCAAGACCGTCGACCACGAGCCCAAGTGGCGCCATCGCGGCGACCAGCTGACCACCGGCTACCGCAAGCCGTGGTGAGCGCACCCCGCCAGTAGGCGTCCGGCACCCCGGACCTCCGTCCGACCTCACCTCCGCGCGCAACAGAAGGGCACGGCACTCACGATGGCACCGAAGACAAAGGCGGCCGGTGACGGCAGCGGTCTGACGGAGATGTCCTGGGATCCGATCACCCGGATCGTGGGCAGCCTCGGTATCCACACCAAGATCGACTTCAAGCAGAAGCGGGTCGCCGAGTGCTACAGCACCTCGTCCGTCTTCCGCGGCTACAGCGTCTTCATGCGGGGCAAGGACCCGCGCGACGCCCACTTCATCACCAGCCGGATCTGCGGCATCTGCGGTGACAACCACGCCACCTGCTCGGTGTACACGCAGAACATGGCCTACGGGGTGAAGCCTCCGCACCTGGGGGAGTGGATCATCAACCTCGGCGAGTCCGCCGAGTACATGTTCGACCACAACATCTTCCAGGAGAACCTGGTCGGGGTCGACTACTGCGAAAAGATGGTCCGCGAGACCAACCCCGGTGTGTGGGAGCTCGCCCAGCGCACCGAAGCCCCCCACGCGGGCGACCACGGCTACCGCACCATCGCCGACATCATGAGCTCCCTCAACCCCATCGAGGGCGAGTTCTACCGCGAGGCGCTCCAGGTCAGCCGCTACACCCGGGAGATGTTCTGCCTCATGGAGGGCCGCCATGTGCACCCCTCCACGCTCTACCCGGGCGGCGTCGGCACCGTCGCGAGCGTCCAGCTGTTCACCGACTACCTCAGCCGGCTGATGCGCTACGTCGAGTTCATGAAGCGGGTCGTCCCGCTCCATGACGACCTGTTCGACTTCTTCTACGAGGCGCTGCCCGGATACGAGGAAGTCGGCCGGCGGCGGGTGCTGCTCGGCTGCTGGGGCGCGCTCAACGACCCCGACCACTGCGACTTCACCTATCGCAACATGACGGACTGGGGGCGGAAGATGTTCGTCACCCCCGGCATCATCGTCGACGGCAAGCTGGTCACCAACGACCTCACCGAGATCAACCTCGGCATCCGGATCCTGCTGGGAAGCTCCTACTACCAGGACTGGGAGGGCCAGGAGCAGTTCGTCACCCACGACCCGCTCGGCAACCCCGTCGACCCCCGCCACCCCTGGAACCAGCACACCATCCCGGCCCCGCAGAAGCGCGACTTCAGCGACAAGTACAGCTGGGTGATGTCCCCGCGCTGGTTCGACGGCAAGGAGCACCTGGCGCTGGACACCGGCGGCGGCCCGATCGCCCGGCTGTGGTCCACCGCGCTGTCCGGGCTCGTCGACACCCCGTACGTCAAGGCCACCGGCCGGAGCGTCGTCATCGACCTGCCGCGCAGCATGACCAAGCCCGCGACCCGCTTCGAGTGGAAGATCCCGAAGTGGAGCAACGCGCTGGAACGCAATCGCTCCCGCACCTACTTCCAGGCGTACACGGCCGCCATGGCGCTGCACTTCGCGGAGCAGGCGCTCAACGAGGTCAGGGCCGGACGCACCCAGACGTGGGAGAAGTTCGAGGTTCCCGACGAGTCCATCGGCTGCGGCTTCACCGAGGCGGTACGCGGCGTCCTCTCGCACCACATGGTCATCCGGGACGGGAAGATCGCCAACTATCACCCGTACCCGCCGACCCCGTGGAACGCCAGCACCCGCGACACCTACGGCACCCCCGGCCCCTACGAGGACGCCGTCCAGAACACCCCGATCTTCGAGGAGAACTCCCCGGAGAACTTCAAGGGCATCGACATCATGCGCGCGGTGCGCAGCTTCGACCCGTGTCTGCCCTGCGGCGTCCACATGTACGTCGGCAACGGCAAGTCCGTACAGAAGATGCATGTGCCCACCGGCCTGAGCGGGCTGTCCGGATGAGCGCCCGGGCCACCACGGCACCGGCCGCCGCCGCGCAGGCCGACGCACCGCAGGTCGACGACGGACCGCAGGCCGCCACAGTGCAGGCAGACGCACCCCATGGCGCCGCGCCCCACGCCGCCGCACCCAACGCCGAGGCGACCGGCCGGCGCGTCGAAGAGGTACTGGACCGCCTCGCACAGCGTGACGACCGCGAGGCCGGCGCCGCCGCCGAGGAGCTCGTCCGCGTCCTGATGGACTTCTACGGCGCGGGACTCGCCCGGATCATGCACCTCCTGGGAGGCGGCACGGACAACGGCGGCCCCGGGGCGGCGCTGCTCCGCGACGAGCTGGTGACCAGCCTGCTGGTGCTGCACGATCTGCACCCCGAGGACACCGCGGCACGCATCGGCCGCGCCCTGGACAGCGTCCGCCGGCAACACCCCGCCGAGGTGGCGGAGTTCGACGCGGACAGCGGAGCGCTGCGACTTCGCTCCGGCGACTTGGGAGGCTGCGGCTGCCCGAGCACGAACCAGCAGGCCCAACAGGCCGTCGAGGCCGCCGTGTCCTGTTTCGCGCCCGAGGTGACCTCGGTGCAGTGGGAGGCGGCGGGAGCCGGAAAAGAACCGGCGCTGCTTCAGATCTCCCGCCGACCGCCGACCGCCGCCACCGCCCCGTGAGCGCCCGGCAGGCGGCGCCCCCGCGGCTCGGACCGCCGACCGCCCACCGCGGCCTGCGCCGCTTCCGCGCACCGGTGCCCCCCGCTCCGGAGCGCTGTGAGCTGTGCGGCGTGGTGCTCGGCGAGCACAACCACCGCCACCTGGTCCACACCGAACGCCGCGCACTGGCCTGCGCCTGCATCCCCTGCGCGCTGCTCTTCGAGCGGCCCGGTGCCGGCAGCGGACAGTTCCGTACGGTTCCGGACCGCTATCTCGTCGACTCCGGCCACACCCTCGACGACGCGGCCTGGGACCTGCTCCAGATCCCCGTCGGTGTCGCCTTCTTCCTGCGCCATACCGACCTCGACCGGCTGGTCGCGCTCTACCCCAGCCCGGCCGGCGCCACGGAGAGCGAACTCGACCCGTCGACGTGGGAGGCCGTGCTCGCCGCCAGCCGGCTGGCCGGCCTCCTCCAGTCCGATGTGGAGGCGCTGCTGCTGCGCCGCTCCGAGGGCCGTATCGACTGCTATCTGGTGCCCGTCGACATCTGCTACGAACTCGTCGGCCGGATGCGCCTGTTGTGGCAGGGCTTCGACGGCGGCGCCGAGGCACGCGCCGCACTCTCCGACTTCTTCACCAAGGTCGCCCGCCGGGCCCGTGAGCCGAAGGAGGCCGACCGGACGTGACCGACCTGTCCTTCGTCTGCACCGGTGTACGCGCCGACCGCTACGCCGCCGCCCCCACCCTCCTCTTCCGGCTGCGCATCACCGCCGCCGCAGCGGAACGGGTGCACGCCCTCGCGCTGCGCTGCCAGCTCCGCATCGAACCGGCCCGGCGCGGCTACCGGTCCGACGAGGCCGAGGCGCTGTCCGACCTCTTCGGCGAGCGGTCCCGCTGGGGCAGCACCCTGCACCCCCTCCAGTTCGCCCAGGTCTCCCTGGTCGTCCCCGGCTTCACCGGCGAGACCGAGGTGGACCTCCCGGTCCCGTGCAGCTACGACCTGGACGTCGCGGTCGGCCGCTACTTCCATGCGCTGCGCGACGGCGAGGTCCCGATGCTGCTGCTGTTCTCCGGCACGGTGTTCGCCGGGGCCGGCGGCTTCCACGTCGAACCGGTGCCCTGGAGCAAGGAGGCGTCCGTGCGGATGCCGGTGGCGGTCTGGCAGGAGATGACCGACACGCACTTCCCCGGCTGCGGCTGGCTCCGGCTGCCCCGCGAGACCCTCGACGCGCTGCTCGCCCACCGCTCCCGGCACGCCCTGCCCTCCTGGCAGGCGACCGTCGAGTCGCTGCTGGCCACGGCCGGCGACCCCGAACCGCCCGCACCGCGCGCCCGGCTCTTCCCCGGCGCCGCCGCCCGCCCCGTCAGCGAGAGGACCGCGCCGTGACGACCAGCGTCCTGCCCGACGAGACGGCGGACCACTTCGCCACCGCCCGCCAAGTGGCCGACGCCGTGCTGTTCGAGGGCTATGTGCTCTACCCGTACCGCGCCTCCGCCGCCAAGAACAAACTCCGCTGGCAGTTCGGCGTCCTCGTACCGCCCCACTGGGGTGCCGAGAGCGCGGAGCACTCCTTCCAGCGCACCGAATGCCTCATGGAGCCCCGGTCCGGCGCCCGGCTCTCGGCCGAGCTGCGGTTTCTGCACGCCCAGCGGCGAACCGTCCAACGCCTGTCCCCGGCCGGCGGGTTCGAGACCGTCGAGGAACTCGAACTGCCCGACCGGGTTCTGGTCCCCTGGGACGAGGGCTCCGAGGAGCGCGTCACGCTCGTGGCCGACATCTCCAAACTGGCCGGGGAGGGCGTTACCGTCCCGTTCACCCGGCCGGCGCGGGAGGAGACCGAGCCGGTGCACGACGCCGACGGGAAGCTCGTCGGCCGACTGGTGCGCCGCTGCGCGGAGGTCCAGGGCCACGTACGGCTGACCGCGAGTGAACTCGACGGTCCGTACACGGCGCTGCGGCTGACCGCGACCGTCGAGAACACCAGCGGCTGGCAGCCGGACGACACCGGCGCCGACCGTGATGCGGCGCTGCCCCATTCCCTGGTCGGCGCCCATCTCCTCCTCGGCCTGAGCGCGGGCTCGTTCGTGTCCATGACCGACCCGCCGGAGTGGGCCAGAGGCGCTGTGGCGGCCTGCCGCAACGCACACGCCTGGCCGGTGCTGGCCGGCGCCGGCGGCCGCGCCGACGTGGTCCTGTCCTCCCCGATCATCCTGGAGGACCACCCGGCCATCGCCCCCGAGAGCCCCGGCGCGCTCTACGACGCCCTGGAGATCGACGAGATCCTCGCCCTGCGCACCGCTGCCCTCACCGACCAGGAGAAGCGCGAGGCCCGCGGCACCGACCCCCGCGCCGCCGAGGTCATCGAGCTCGCCGACACCATGCCGCCCGAGGTGCTGGAGCGCCTGCACGGCGCCGTACGGGCACTGCGCGAGGTCACCGGACCCGGTCCGGACGCCCCCGACGACCTGACCCCTGACGTGCCGGGCCTGCGCCCCGACACCCCCTGGTGGGACCCGGAGAGCGACCGCAGCGTCGATCCCGTACGCGACCGGATCACGGTCGACGGGCACTCGGTCGGCGCCGGCAGCCGGGTGCTGCTGCGGCCCGGTCTGCGGCGCACCGACGCCCAGGACCTCTTCCTCCAGGGCCGCGCCGCCCAGGTGGAGGCCGTCCTGCACGACGTCGACGGCGGGGTGCACCTCGCGGTGACCGTGGAGGGCGACCCGGGTGCCGACATCCGTCGCGAGCAGGGCCGCTTCCTGTACTTCCAACCCGATGAGATCGCTCCGCTGGAGGACGTGTGAACGCCGCCGCACCCGTCGCCGGGCCGCCCGCGAAGACCCTGATCGCCGGGGTCGGCAACCTCTTCCTCGGCGACGACGGCTTCGGCGTCGAGGCCGTCCGCCGGCTGGGCGAGCACCCGCTCCCCGACGGGGTCGAGGTCGTCGACATCGGCGTACGCGGCGTCCACCTCGCCTACCAGATGCTGGACGGTTACCACACGGTGCTCCTCGTGGACGCCTCCGCGCGCGGCGGCGAACCCGGCACCGTCTACCTCCTCGACGCCACCACTCCGGCCGGCACCCGCCCCCCGGACACCGCGCTCGACGGCCACCACATGACCCCCGATGCCGTGCTCGCGCTGCTCGACACGCTCAGCGCGGGCACCGACGGCCGGCGCCCCGAGCGCGTCCTGGTCGTCGGCTGCGAACCCGCCGATGTCGCCGAAGGCATCGGGCTCAGCGAACCGGTCGCCGCCGCGGTCGACGAGGCCGTGGAGCTGATCCTGCGGCTGGTCGGCGCGGCCGAGCCGGCACCGTCCGCCGCCGGACCGCACACCACCGAGAGGAACACGACACCATGCTGAAGCTCGCCCTGAGCGGGGCGTTCGCCGCCGCGCTCGCCCTCGCCCTCAAGTCCGTACTGCCGGACATCAAGCGCTACCTGCGTATCCGCTCCATGTGACCGGGCGGCGCTGCACCGAACGGTGTACGCCACCGCACCGCCGCGGCGAGGCACCGCGGCGGCCCTCCGGACCCGCCGTCTAATGAAGCCGAGAGGCCCCCGGCCGTCCCCGCACCAGAGAGGGACCGATGCACGAGATGTCCATCGCGCTTGCGGTCGTGGAGCAGGTCGAGAGCGCGGCCCGGCCCACCGGGGTCACCACCGTCAACAGCGTCCGGCTCCAGGTCGGCGAACTGGCCGGGGTGGTCCCCGACGCGCTGGCCTTCTCCTTCGAACTCGCCTGCGCCGGAACGGTGCTGGAGGGCGCGGAACTGGTCACCGAACCCGTCCCGGCCCGCGCCCGCTGCGGCCCCTGCGCGGACACCTGGCCGGTGGGCATGCCACCACAGCTCAGCTGCCCCGGATGCGGCGGGGCGACGGCGGAGCTGCTGACCGGCCGTGAACTTCAGATCGTCAGTGTGTGCTGGAACGACGCCCCGGTACACGTCCCTACGCACGAGGAGCGCTGAACCATGTGCCGTGTCGTCGACCTGCAACAGGCGGTCCTCGCCAAGAACGACGCCTGCGCCCACACCCTCCGCGAGGACCTCGCCGCCCGTGGCACCGCGGTCGTCAACCTGCTCTCCAGCCCCGGCAGCGGCAAGACCGCCCTCCTGGAGCGCGAGCTCACCCTCGCCCACAGCCGGGGCATCCCCGTCGCGGCGCTCACCGCCGACCTCGCCACCGAGAACGACGCCGTACGGCTGGCCCGCTCCGGAGTGCCCGTCAAACAGGTGCTCACCGACGGGCTGTGCCACCTGGAGGCCGAAATGCTGGGCGGCCACCTCCACGGCTGGCTCCCCGCCGACACCCGGCTGCTGTTCATCGAGAACGTCGGCAATCTGGTCTGCCCGGCCTCCTACGACCTGGGGGAGACGCTGCGCATCGTGCTGGCGTCGGTGACCGAGGGCGAGGACAAGCCGCTGAAGTACCCCACCGCCTTCGGGCTTGCCCATCTGGTCGTGGTCACCAAGACGGACATCGCCGAGGCGGTCTCGTTCGACGAGAAGGAGTTCCGCGCCAACGTCGAACGCATCAACCCGGGCGTGGAGGTCGTCCTCACCTCGGCGCGCGGCGGTGAGGGAGACGGTCTGCTGCTGGACCGGGCGCTGGCCGCGCGCGACGGCGCGCCGGTGCACATCCCGGTCATGACCCGCAAGTCCCACCACGTCCACGACGCCGAGGACGGCCAGCCGCACGACGAGGGCCACACCCACGAGGGTCACACCCACGACGACGAGGGCCGCACCCACCACGGGGAGCACGCCCACGCCGCGCGGGCGCAGGACCGCGGCCACGCGCACACGACCGACTCCGACACCGTGGCGTCGAGCCGCTCATGACCACAGGGCAGGCCGGCGGGGTCACCGCGACGGCCCCCGCGACAGCCGTCGCACGCCGCCGGATCACCGTGCGCGGCGTCGTCCAGGGCGTCGGCTTCCGCCCGTTCGTCCACACCCTCGCCACGGAACTCGGTCTGACGGGCCATGTGACCAACACCGGCGAGGGCGTCGTCGCCGAGGTCGAGGGTGCCCCCGCCGTGCTCGCCCGCTTCGCCCGGCGGATCAGTGCCGAGGCGCCACCGCTGGCCGTGGTCGAGGCCGTCGACGGCGAGGACATCGCGCTGAGCGGCGACGCCGGATTCCGCATCCTCCCCTCGCGCGCCGACGGCCTCTCCCGCACCCTGGTCTCCCCGGACGCCGCCACCTGCGACGCCTGCCTCGCCGAGCTGACCGACCCGGCCGACCGGCGCCACCGGCACCCCTTCCTCACCTGCACCCACTGCGGTCCGCGCTTCACCATCGTCACCGCGGTCCCCTATGACCGTGCGCTGACGACCATGGACCGCTTCCCGATGTGCCCCCGCTGCGCCAGGGAGTACGCGGACCCGGCCGACCGGCGGTTCCACGCCCAGCCCATCGCCTGCCACGACTGCGGCCCCCGCCTGCGCCTGCTGACCGCGGACCCGGCCGACCGCACCCGCCCACCGCGCCCGGCGCCCGGCCCCGACCCGGTCGCCGACACCCGTCGGCTGCTCGCCGCCGGCGCGATCGTGGCGGTCAAGGGCCTCGGTGGTTACCACCTCGTCTGTGACGCCTCCGACGACGACGCCGTCGCCCTGCTGCGCCGCCGCAAGGCCCGCGGCGACAAGCCCTTCGCCCTGATGGCGCGCCATATCGACGACATCGCACACCTGGTCCGCGTACGGGCCGAGGAGCGTGCCCTGCTCACCGGGCCGGTACGCCCCATCGTCCTGCTGCGCCGCCTGGCGGCCCCCGCGCCCGCCCCGGACGCGCCGGTGCTGTCGGCCGCCGTCGCCCCCGGCAGCCCCGACCTGGGCGTCATGCTGCCGTACACCCCGCTGCACCATCTGCTGCTCGGTCTGCCCGGTGACCCTCCCCCACTCTCGGCTTCACCCGAGCGGGGGGACCCCCACGGGCCCCGGCTGCTCGTCATGACCAGCGGCAATGTCGCGGGCGAACCGATCGTCACCGACGACGACGAAGCCGTAGCGCGTCTGGCGCACCTGGCGGACGCCTGGCTCACCCACGACCGGCCGATCCGGATCCCGTGCGACGACTCCGTGGTCCGCATCAGCGACGGGGAACCGCTGCTGGTCCGCCGCTCCCGTGGATACGCGCCCCTGCCCATTGCCCTCCCGGTGCCGGTGCAGCCCGCGCTCGCGGCAGGCGGCGACCTCAAGAACGTGCTCTGCCTCGCCGAAGGCCACCGTGCCTGGCTGTCCGCGCACATCGGCGACATGGACGATCTGGCGACCCAGCTCGCGTTCGAGCGGGCCGAGGCACATCTGGAGACGGTGACCGGGGTGCGTCCCCGACTCCTCGCCGCCGACCGGCACCCCGGCTACCGCTCCGGGCAGTGGGCCCAGCGCCACACCGACGGCCGGCCGCTGGTACGTGTCCAGCACCACCACGCTCATATCGCCGCGGCCATGGCCGAACACGGTCTGCGCGACGGCCACCCCGTCATCGGCGTCGCCTTCGACGGCACCGGCTACGGCGACGACCACGCCGTCTGGGGCGGCGAGATCCTGCTCGCCGACTACGACGGATACCGCCGCTTCGGACAGCTCGCCTACGTCCCGCTGCCCGGCGGCGACACCACCGTACGGCGCCCCTACCGCATGGCCCTCGCCCATCTGCGCGCCGCCGGCATCGACTGGGCCGAGGACCTGCCCCCGGTGGCGGCCTGCCCGCCGGAGGAGCGACGACTGCTGGCACGGCAGCTCGAACGCCACCTCAACTGTGTGCCCACCTCCAGCATGGGCCGTCTCTTCGACGCCGTCTCCTCACTGGCCGGGGTCTGCCACCAGGCCGGATACGAGGCCCAGGCCGCCGTCGCACTCGAAGCCGCGGCCCTGACCGCGGACGAGGACCGCGGCCCCGGCTATGCGTTCGCGCTGCGCGCCGCACCGACGGGCGAGACGGGCGCCGACACCGTCGCCGACCCCGCGCCGGTGCTCACCGCCATCGTCGCGGACCTCCGTGCGGGCACCGCCCCGGCGCTGATCGCGGCCCGTTTCCACACCGCGGTCGCCGACCTCGTCCGGCGCTGCTGCGTGCTGGCCCGGGAGCGCGCGGGCCTGACGACCGTGGCACTGACCGGCGGCGTCTTCGCCAACACCCTGCTGGCCGAGGCCACCGCCCGCCTCCTGCGGCAGGACGGCTTCACCGTCCTGCGCCACCGCCGCGTCCCGCCCAACGACGGGGGACTGGCGCTCGGCCAGATCGTCGTGGCCGCGCGCACCGCAGGAGCCGCCGCGCGCTGAGCGGCGCCCCCGCGCGGCAGACGCAACGTACCCACGACGAGGAGAGGCCCCCATGTGCCTGGCGGTACCCGGCAAAGTGTTGGACATCGAAGAACGGGACGGCACCCGTATGGCCACCGTCGACTTCGGCGGTGTGGTCAAGGAGGTGTGCCTGGAGTACGTCCCCGACCTCCAGGTCGGCGAGTACGCCATCGTCCATGTCGGCTTCGCGCTTCAGAGGCTGGACGAGGAATCCGCCCGGCAGACCCTGGCCCTCTTCGAGGAACTGGGCCTGCTTCAGGAGGAGTTCGGCGATCCGTGGGAGGCGGCCGGCGCGCCCCCGGGATGGGACGAGGCGGGCGACGGGGCGGGCGCCGCCCCCGGCTCCGCACCCGCACCCGCGGCCGCGGTCGGCGACGGAGCGCGGGAGGCGACCCGGTGAAGTACCTCGACGAATTCCAGAACCCCGAGCTCGCCCGCCGGCTGCTCGACGACATCCGGTCCACGGTGACCCGGCCCTGGGCCCTGATGGAGGTCTGCGGCGGCCAGACCCACACCATCATCCGGCACGGCATCGACCAACTGCTGCCCGACGAGGTCGAGTTGATCCACGGTCCGGGCTGTCCGGTCTGTGTGACGCCGCTGGAGGTCATCGACAAGGCCCTGGAGATCGCCTCCCGCCCCGACGTGATCTTCTGCTCCTTCGGTGACATGCTCCGCGTACCCGGCAGCGACCGGGACCTGTTCCAGGTGCGCAGCCGGGGCGGCGACGTACGGGTCGTCTACTCCCCGCTCGACGCGCTGAAGATCGCGCAGCAGAACCCGGAGCGCGAGGTGGTGTTCTTCGGGATCGGATTCGAGACCACCGCACCGCCCAATGCCATGACGGTCCATCAGGCCCGCAAGCTCGGCATCCCCAACTTCAGCCTGCTGGTCTCACACGTCCGGGTACCGCCCGCGATCGAGGCGATCATGACGTCGCCCAGCTGCCGGGTCCAGGCCTTCCTGGCCGCCGGTCACGTGTGCAGTGTGATGGGCATGGGGGAGTACCCCGAACTTGCCGACCGCTTCCGGGTGCCGATCGTGGTCACCGGCTTCGAGCCACTGGACATCCTGGAGGGCATCCGCCGCACCGTCCGCCAACTGGAGCGCGGCGAACACACCGTGGACAACGCCTATCCGCGCGCGGTGCGCAGCGAGGGCAACCCGGCCGCCCAGGCCATGCTGGCGGACGTCTTCGAGGTCACCGACCGTGCCTGGCGCGGCATCGGCACCATCCCGGCCAGCGGTTGGCGGCTGTCGGAGCGCTACCGCGACTACGACGCCGAATACCGATTCTCCGTCGGCGGCATCACCACCAAGGAACCCGCCGCCTGCCGCAGTGGGGAAGTCCTCCAGGGACTGATCAAGCCGCACGAGTGCGCGGCCTTCGGCACCGTCTGCACTCCGCGCACCCCGCTCGGCGCCACCATGGTCTCCAGCGAGGGCGCCTGCGCCGCCTACTACCTCTACCGCCGACTCGGCACCACGCCCACCCCACAGGAGGCGAGCCCCGTTGTCTGACACCATCCACCCCACTCCCGGCGGCCCCACCCGCGGCGGACCCACACCGGCCGACCGCGGCCTGCCCACCGTCGACATCTCCGGCTGGACCTGCCCCACCCCGTTGCGCGACCAGCCCCGCGTCGTCATGGGGCACGGCGGGGGCGGCGCACTCTCCGCCGAACTCGTCCAGCAGATCTTCGCCCCCGCCTTCGGCGGCGAGATCCTCGCCCAGCTCGGCGACTCCGCCGCGGTGTCCCTCGGTGGCGTACGCCTCGCGTTCACCACCGACTCCTATGTCGTCCGGCCGCTCTTCTTCCCCGGCGGCTGCATCGGCGACCTCGCCGTCAACGGCACCGTCAACGACCTTGCCATGAGCGGCGCGAAGGCCGCCTACCTCTCCTGCGGCTTCATCCTCGAGGAGGGCGTGGAGATGCCGGTGGTGGCCGGTGTCGCCGACGCCATGGGCGCGGCCGCGCGGGCCGCCGGGGTCGAGGTGGCCACCGGCGACACCAAGGTCGTCGAGGCGGGCCACGGTGACGGTGTCTACCTCAACACCGCCGGCATCGGGCTGATCCCGGCGGGCGTCGATCTGCGCCCGCAGCGCGTCGCCCCCGGCGACGTGGTGATCGTCAGCGGAGACATCGGCCTCCACGGCGTGGCGATCATGAGCGTCCGTGAGGGCCTGGAGTTCGGTGTCGAGATCGAGAGCGACTGCGCGGCCCTCGGTGGCCTCGTCGAGACCATGCTCGCCGTCACCCCCGACCTGCATGTGCTGCGCGACCCCACCCGCGGCGGCCTGGCCGCCGCCCTGTGCGAGATCGCCACCGCTTCCTGCACCGGCATCGTCATCCAGGAACGTGCCATCCCCGTCCCGCCGGCCGTCGCCAACGCCTGCGCCATCCTCGGCCTGGACCCGATGTACGTCGCCAACGAGGGCAAACTGGTGGCCTTCGTCCCCCGAGAGCACGCCGATGCCGTCCTGGACGCCATGCGTGCGCACCCTCTGGGCGCCGGCGCCGCGATCATCGGCGAGGCCGTCGCGACCCACCCCGGCATGGTGGTGGCCCGCACACCGCTGGGCGGCACCCGCGTCGTCGATCTCCCGCTGGGGGAGCAGTTGCCGCGGATCTGCTGAGCGGAACTCCCGTCATACGTCCGAGGGCGGCGCCCGTTCCGGCGCCGCCCTCGGTCCGTGTGCCGCCGCTCAGACCTTCTTCAACAGCTGGGATCCGAACCAGTCGTCGGCGTCCCGTACCCCGGGCAGGATGAAGAAGTAGCCGCCGCCGAGCGGGGTGATGAACTTCGACAGCGGCTCGTGCCGCAGGCGCCGCTGTACGGTGGCGAACTGCCGCTCCGGATCCTGCTGGTAGCCGCAGAAGACCAGTCCGAGGTCCATCCGCCCGGAGCGGTCGAAGCCCCGGTCGTAGTTGTAACTCCGGCGCAGGAAACGGGAGTCGTCGGTCTTCTCGGTGCGCGGGTTGGCCAGTCGGATGTGTGCGTCGAGCGGGATCGTCCGGCCGTGCGGATCGTCGCGGTACCTGGGAGGGTCCGTCTCGTTCCGGCTGCCCAGGGGCGCACCGCTGGCCTTGCGCCGGCCGAAGATCTTCTCCTGCCGTGCTACCGGCACCTTGTCCCACTTCTCGATGTGGAAGCGGATCAGCCGCAGCACCTGATAGCTGCCGCCCAGGGCCCACTCCGGCTCCCCGCAGGGCGGGGTCACCCACAACAGCCGGTTCATCTCCCTGGCCGAGCCGGTGTCCGGATTGACGATCCCGTCCTTGAAGCCGACGAAGGTGCGCGGCGAGCCCGAGGGCCGCGAAGGGTTGAGGAAGGCGTCCGCGCGCCAGCGGGGCCGCAGCAGTCCCTCCGTCTCCCGCGCCAGATCGCGCAGCACATGGACGATGGCGTCCGGGTGCTGGGCGCAGATCTGGAGGGAGAGGTCACCGTGGCAGCGCGACGGCTCCAGCCGGTCGTCGGGGAAGGCCGGCATGGCCTTGAGATGCCGGGGCTTGTGCCCTGAGAGCCCGAACCGGTCGTCGAACAGGGAGGCGCCCACGCCGAGCGTGATGCTGAGGGAGTCGGGGGTGGGCTGCTCCGAGGCGGTCTGCTCGTCCTGTGGCTTCACCCCGGCCGCCAGCACCCGTGCGCGCGTGGTGAGCTTCTGGAACAGGTCCGTCAGGCCTTCACGGTTGTCGACCAGCACATCGAAGCCGACGAACCCGGCGAAGAGCTGCATCGGGGTCACGATGCCGGCCTGGTGGCGCCCATGGAAGGGGACCCGGTCGGGCAGCAGTCCCGCGTTGTTGCGGAACCCGCCCACGGGACGGTCCGCCGGAGCCGCCGACGCCTCCTTGCCGAGCCCGGTCGCGGCCGCCACACCGGCGATCCCGGCCGCGCACTTGAGAAAGCCCCGGCGCCCGTCGTCCCGCACAGGGGCACGTTCGTCGCCGGCCTGATCACATCTCATGGTCCCGCCCATCCTGACTGCGTCGTCCGGCAGCCGCGTGCCTGCACAAACCTGTGCGCGATGCTCGTCGCCCAGGACGCGTCGGCAGGGAGCAACACGGTCTCGGCGGCGGATATCACGCCTTGGCCGCGGGCCGGTCGTCCGAATGGCGCAGCAGGAGCGCCTCCCGCGCGACAGGGCCCCGGCGCGCTTCTAGCGTCGGCCCTGTGACCTGCCCGGACACGGCACAGCGCCATGCCGGGGCAGCCCGTCACGCACCACGCACC
This sequence comes from Streptomyces sp. MCA2, assembly GCF_023544705.1. NCBI lineage: Bacteria > Bacillati > Actinomycetota > Actinomycetes > Kitasatosporales > Streptomycetaceae > Streptomyces > Streptomyces sp. MCA2. The sequence goes on along the minus strand of NZ_JAMJFM010000004.1, from coordinate 212,014 downwards.
GCCACCGAGCCCATGGACCCCCACACATGAGCACATCCACCGACGCGAGCACCGTCATCGGCGAGGCCAGACCCGTCGGTGACGGCACATCCACCGAGGCGAACACGGCCCTCGGCGAGTGTCCCGCCACCGACGAGGGCACCGCCGTCGGCGCGGGCACGGTCGGCGCCGACGGCCCGGGCCTCGGCGGGCCCGCACCCGCCGGTGCGGACGCCTGCACCGACGAGGGCACGGCCGCCGGGGAGTGCACAGCAGTCGATGACGTCGTGTCCCCCGACGGGAGTACGCCGCCCGACGACCTGCCCCCGTCCTGGCTGCGCATCGAGAAGGGCCATGCCGAGCCCGAGGAAATCGCCGCGATCAGCGTCGTGCTGTGCGCCCAGCTCGCCCGCCTGCGCGCCCTCGCCGAGCGCGGTCCCACCGAGGAGCGGCTCGCCGGCCGGCGCCACCACGCCCGCCACACCGCATGCTGGTCGGGCTGCTGGTCCTGCGGCTGAACCCGCCCGGCCGCGGGCACCTCCGGGGAAGAGCGCGTCGGGCGAGGGGGCGCGCGGCTTGACGCAGTGCCATGCACGGTCCCGGGCGGGGCATCACCTGCGCCGAGCCGTGCGGCTCCGCCTCCTGCGGTCCCGCGGATTCCGCTCCCGCGCATCTCTCTCCCGACGCGCCCGGTGGCCCGGCTGCCCGCCGCCCGGGATGCAGCGGGCGGCCAGGACCGCAGCGGTGAGGAACCCCGCGGCAGCGATGCTCACCGCGGTGTGCAGGCCCGCGACGAGGCCGGTGGTGATCAGCGTGCCGAAGAGCGCGACGCCGAGAGCGCTGCCGATCTGGCGCGCGGCGTTGAACACCGCGGCGGCGGCGCCGCTGCGCTCGTCCGGCGCGGCCTCCATCACCGCCGCGAGGGAGGCGGGCATGGTCAGCGCGGTACCGAAGCCGGCGCAGGCCATGGGGGCCACCAGCGCGAGGTACGGCGTGCCGGGGCCGGCCACGAGCCAGCCGGCCAGTCCGGCCGCGCCCACGGCCAGGCCCGCCACCATGGGCAGCCGCGGCCCGGTGCGGGCCGTGAGCCGCCCGGCCAGCGCGGAGCCGACGGCCACCACGCCGACGGCGGGCAGCAACGCGAAACCGGTGCGCAGTGCGCTGTAGTGGTCGACCTGCTGGAAGTACAGCGGGGCCAGGAACAACAGCCCGTAGAAGCCGGTGTTGAGCAGCACGCCGATGACCGCGGAGGCCGCGAAGGCACGGGTACGGAAGAGGGCGATCGGCAGCATCGGCGCGGGCGAGCGCCGCTCCAGCGCCAGGAAGGCGACGAGTCCGGCGAGGCAGCCCGCGAAGGCGCCGAGCACGGCCGGATGCGTCCAGCCCAGTGCCCCGGCCTCGATGCATCCGGCGGCCAGGGCGGCCAGGCACACCGTCGCGGCGGCCTGGGCCGGCATGTCCAGTCCGGGGCGGGCGCGGTCGGCGGGGGAGGCCGGGAGGTGGCGGTGGGCGAGGAACAGTGCGGCGAGGCCGACGGGCAGATTGAGGAAGAACACCGACCGCCAGCCGAGCCCGGCGACCAGCACACCGCCCAGGACGGGCCCGGCCCCGGCGGCGAGGCCCGCGACGGTGCCCCAGACGCCGAAGGCGCGGGCCCGCGCCGCCCGGTCCTGGTACGCCGTCCGCAGCAGTGCCAGTGAGGACGGGACCATCAGTGCCGCCCCCAGCCCCTGCACCAGCCGGGCCAGGACCAGGACCGTGGCGGTGGGAGCCAGCGCGCACCCGGCGGAGGCCAGGGTGAACACCACCAGGCCGCCGAGGAACACCGCCCAGCCGGTCGCCGAGCCCGCCGCAGAAGAGCAGCAGTCCGGCGAACACCAGGGTGTAGCCGTCCACCACCCACTGGAGTCCGGTCACCCCGGTGTGCAGGGCGGTGCCGATCGCCGGGAGTGCCACCGTGACGACGGTGACATCCAGGATGACCATGAAGTAGCCCAGGCACACGGCAACGAGCGGCAGCGGCGACAGCCGGGGCGCGGTCCGTTGTGCCGTGGTGGGCGCGGAGATCGTGGGCATACGGTCAGTGTTCTGCCGGATCCGTTCGGCAGATGCCGAAACGTTCTCGCCATACGGGGCGGCAGCGGGAGAACGTTTCGCCATCCGCCGAAGCGTGACCGGCGTACCGTCGTGCCCATGGATGCCCGGACCGAGACCGACGTGGCCCATGTCGCGGCGGCGATCGGCGACCCCTCCCGTGCCAAGGTGCTGCTGGCCCTCGCCGGGGGCGGCGCGCTGCCGGCCAGCGCCCTCGCCGCCGAGGCCGGTGTCAGCAACTCCACCATCAGCGGCCATCTGGCCAGGCTCCTCGACGCCCGGCTGCTGACCGTCGAACTCGACGGCCGCCACCGCTACTACCGGCTCGCCACCACGGACGTCGCCCGCGCCCTCGAACAGCTCGCCCTGATCGCCCGTCCCCTGCCGGTGCGGTCCCTGAACGCGGACACCCGCGCCAAGGCCCTGCTGCGTGCCCGCCTCTGCTACGACCATCTGGCGGGCCGGCTCGGTGTCGCGGTGATGAGTGCCCTCCAGGAGCGGGAGATTCTCGCCGCCGAGCGGACGGGGAGCGGCGGTGGTTCCCCCGATGCCGATGCCGGCTCCGGCGGTACGGGTGCCGGTTCCCTCGACGTCGCCTACGTCCTGACCCCGCACGGCCGCCAGGAGCTGGCCGCCTTCGGCGTCGACACGGACCGCCTCCCTCGCCGCCGGGCGTCCGTCCGCTACTGCGTCGACTGGGCCGAGCAGCGCCACCACCTGGCGGGCGCCCTCGGTGCCGCCCTCACCGCCCGGCTGTTCGACCTGGAGTGGCTCCGGCACGGGAAGTACCGCCGCGTCGTCCATCTCACCGACGCCGGGCGGGAAGGCCTGGCGACCACCTTCGGCGTCCGGGACGACCAGGTCGAGTGAGGCCTGCCCCGGGGGCGTCCGCGTCGTCACCCGGGACCCGCTCCTCGGCATCGGCATCGGCGTCGGCCGGAGTCGGGGGCGGGGTCCGTCGAGCGCCTCACCACTGCGCTGAGTTCTTGATCAATGCGCTGCGTATAGGAAGTGTCCGCTGGTGGAGCGGAAGATTCCTCTTCGGCGATCGTCGAGTAGGGTCCGGCGAGCCGGAACAGAGAATCAAGGAGGCCGTTTTCGTGACGGAGCGTCAGGTGTCAGGTGGGGGCGACGGGGCCGGCGCGCCGGAAGTGCTGGCGCAGGAGCGCCGATTGCGCCGCGATCTGGGGTTCTGGGGCCTGACGGGGATCGGTTTCTCCAATATCGTCGGCTCCGGCTGGCTGTTCGCCGCGATGTACGCGGCACAGGTCGCCGGCCCCGCGGCGCTGCTCTCCTGGGTCGGCGCCGGTCTGCTGTGCGGCCTGGTCGCCCTGGTCATGATCGAACTTGGCGCGTCCCGGCCGGAGGGCGGCGGCACGGTCCGCTGGCCGCTGTTCGCCAGCGGCCGGCTCGTCGGTACCCTCATCGGCTGGTCGACCCTGCTGTCGGTGGGCGGAACCGCGGCCGAGATCAGCGCGATCATGCAGTACGCCGCGCACTACCTCCCGGGCATCTACAACGGGCACACCCTCACCCTCTCCGGGCTGGCCCTGGCCGCCGGGCTCAGCGTCGTACTGACGGCGCTGAACTGGTTCGCGGTGCGGATGTTCGCCCAACTCAACAACCTGGTCTCGGTGTTCAAGATCGTGATCCCGGTGGTCACCGTGATCGCGCTGATCGCCTCCGGCTGGCACTCCGGCCGTCTGACGGACCACGGCGGCTTCGCACCGTACGGCTATGTCGCGTGTCTGACCGCGCTGGCCGGCGGCGGCATCGTCTACTCCGTCAACGGCTTCCAGGCGCCGCTGGACTTCTCGGGCGAGACCCGCAACCCCCGCCGGACCATCCCCGCCGCGGTCCTCACCGGTATCGGCCTCGCCGTCATCATGTACCTGGCCCTGCAACTGGCGTTCCTCTTCGCCGTCCCCGAGAATCTGCTCGGCCACGGCTGGAAGGGGGTCTCCTTCGACTCGCCGTTCGGCCAGCTCGCTCTGATCCTCAATCTGCACTGGCTGTCCAGCCTGCTCTATGCGGACGCGGTGATCTCGCCCGGCGGTTCGGCGTACGTGGGCGTGGCGATCAACGCCCGGCACACCTACGCGCTCGCCAAGAACGGCACGATTCCGCGGTTCTTCATGAAGGTCAATGAGCGGTTCGGCGTCCCGCGCCGGGCCCTGGCGATCAACCTCGTCGTCATCATGATCTTCCTGCTGCCGTTCGGCGGCTGGCAGGACATCGTCAGCGTCATGGGCGACATGTATCTGCTGATCTACGCCGCCTCCGCGGTCGCGGTCGCGGTGTTCCGCGCAGAGCCGGGCGGCCACACCGCCGACTGGATCCCGGGGCTGGGCTGGATCGCGCCGCTCAGCTTCGTGGTGGCCAGCGAGTTCGTCTACTGGTCGGGCTGGCACGACCTGCGCCTCGCGCTGCCGCTCGTACTCGGGGGTCTGCTGATCTTCCTGGCCATGCGCCGCACCGGGGCACGCGCCGAAAGCGACAGCACCGGCCGGGACCACTCGCTCGGCGCCGAACTCCGCACCGGTGCCTGGCTGGTGGTCTATCTCATCGCGCTGACCGTGATCTCCTGGCTGGGCACGTTCGAGGGCTCCGGCCGGCTGCCGGCACCGTACGACTCGATCACCGTGGCCGCCCTCGCGTTCGTGGTCTTCTTCTGGGCCGTACGGTCCGGCGTCCGGCACCTGGCGATGTCCCCGGCCACGGACGCCTGAGCCCGGCGGCGGACGCCTGAGCCCGGCCGCGGGGCGGCGCAGGAGGAGCGGTACGGGCGGAGCGGTACGGGACCGGCCGGGCCTCCGAGGGGCGGCGCAGCAAAGGGTTGCTCCGCACGCACATCCGACTGCGGAGGGTGCCGTCCCGGCGGGATCACGGGGAGGGCGCGGCGGGGGGAGCCCCGCCGCACCCCGTGCACGCCGACGACCGGCAGGCACCATCGGCCGCGCGGCCGCCCGCCCTGCCCCGCGGCCGTCAAGCGGAAGTCACCCCCCAGAAATAAGATGAATCGGGAAAGGCGGGCTCCCCGGGAGCCCCGAGAGGCCAGGCCGGGCGGCCACCCGCGGACTGCCGTACGGGAGCACGCTCCCTGGTCGGTACACCGATGCACCTTGGAGCGGTCCATGCTTCGGCGTCGTCCCCCGCGGTCCGCGAGCGCTGACGACCTGTTGACCACGCTCGGACGGCTGACCGCTCAGGCGCGGGAAGGCGCCGAGACGCAGCGGGCCCGGGTGGAGCTGGCCGAGGCGCTTCAGCACGAGATGCTGCCGGCCGTGCTGCCGGGGACGCCGGGGCTGCGCGCCGCCGCCACCTATGCCCCCGCCCGGCACGGCCTGGACATCGGGGGCGACTGGTACGACGGCTTCACCCTTCCCGACGGCTCGCTGGCCTTCTGCATCGGCGATGTGCAGGGCCACGACGTCGAGGCCGCCGCCTTCATGGGACAGATCCGCTTCGGGCTGCGCGCGGTCGCCGGTCACGCCGCGGACCCGGGAGAGGTGTTGAGCCGGGCCAACGACCTGTTGGTCTCGGTCGACTGCGGGCTCTTCGCGACCTGCACCTTCGTCCGCTTCGACCCGGTGGCCTGGGAACTGTCCAGCGCCCGGGCCGGCCATGTACCGGGCATCTGGGCCACCACCGACGGCCGCTCCGGCCTCGCCGATGACCCCGGTGGCCTGCCGCTCGGCATCGTGCCGGGCGAGAGATATCCGGTCACCCGCCGCCGATTCGCCACTGCTGGGGCGTTTGTGCTGCTCACCGACGGAGTGGTCGAGGGGCCGTCGTTCCCGATCGAGGCGGGGCTGACGCAGGTGACCCGACTGGTCAGCGCCAACGCCGGGGGCGATCCGGCCACGGTGGCCGACGCGGCGATGAGCGTGGCCGAGTTCACCGGGCACACCGACGACGCCGCAGTGATCGTGCTGCGCTTCGACGCGACCGCGCCCAGAGCCGGGTGAAGCGCGGCACGGGCACGCGTGTCGCAGCCGACGCCCGGCCCTCGGCGTTGTCTGATGGCCGATGTGGTGCGCACCGGGGAACTCCGACGTCTTGCACCGGCCCTGACGATCCTCGGCCTCGCCGGCGTCTACTACGCGTCCGCCCGGATCGGTCTGCTGGATCAGGTGGTGATCGCGGGTGCCGTGGTCACGCCGTTGTGGCCGCCGACGGGCATCTCCCTGAGCTGTCTGCTCCTCCTGGGCCTGTGGACCTGGCCGGGCATCGCCCTCGGCACCTTCCTGGTCGTTGCCACGATCAGCCCGCTCGACGCCTCGGTCCTCGGGATCATGGCGGGCAACACCCTCGCCCCGGTCTGCGCCTTCCTGATGCTCCGCCGGGTGGGCTTCCGGCCCGAACTCGACCGGCTGCGCGACGGGGTGGCGCTGGTCGCCCTCGGCGCCTTCGCCGGGATGCTGATCAGCGCGACGCTGGGCACCGCGATGCTCCTCCTCAAGGGCGCGCTGCCGGCCGTGGGCTTCTGGCCGACCTGGGCGGCGTGGTGGGTGGGCGATGCGATGGGCATCCTCGTCGTCACTCCGCTCGTCCTCGCCTGCCGTACGATCCGGTGGCCCCGGGACGTCCCCGGCTACCGGTGGGCCGAGGCGGCGGCCCTGGCGGTGGTCTCGGTGATGGTGACGCTGGTGGCGGTCCGAAGTGAGCTGTCGCTGCTCTTCCTGGTCTTTCCGCTGATCGTGTGGGCGGCCCTGCGCTTCCAGCTGGCCGGCGCCGCGCCCTGTGTGCTGCTGGTGTCCGTCCTGGTCATCGCGGCGGCGAAGGCCCGGACCGGACCGTTCGAGGGCCAGAGCCTTCTGGAGGCGATGGTCAATCTTCAGGCCCTCAACGCGTCCGCGGCGCTCACCGCGCTGCTGCTGTCGGCGATCGTCACCGAGCAGAACAGCATCCGCCGCAAGATCGAGCAGGCCTGCGGCGAACTGGCCGACGTGGTGGACCGGCTCGCGCCGGGGGAGAGCCGGCGCCGCTGGCCGCCGGACGGTGACCACACCTGACCCGGCGCCCGGAGGTGACCGGTGAGCCGACCCGTCCGGTCAGTCCGGCAGCAGCTGCCCCAGGTCGTAGCCCACCGGCTCCTCCAACTGGGCATAGGTGCAGCTCTCCGGCGTACGGTCCGGGCGCCAGTGGCGGAACTGGGCGGTATGACGGAACCGGCTGCCCTCCATGTGGTCGTAGGCGACCTCGCACACCCGCTCCGGGCGCAGCGGCACCCACGACAGATCCTTGCCGCCGCTCCAGCGGCTGGGCCCGCCGGGCATCCGCCGCGAGGCATGCGCCGCCTCGTCGGTCCACGCGCCCCACGGGTGGCCGGAGACCTCGTCCATCCGCAGTGGCGCCAGCTCCTCGACCAGCGCACGCCGCCTGGCCATGGGGAACGAGGCGCACACCCCGACGTGCTGCAACTGCCCGTCGTCGTCGTGCAGGCCCAGCAACAGGGAGCCGACCACCGGCCCGCTCTTGTGCAGGCGGTAGCCCGCCACCACGCAGTCGGCGGTGCGGGCATGCTTGATCTTGAACATGGCGCGGTCGCCGGGCCGGTACGGCAGATCGAGCGGCTTGGCGACCACCCCGTCCAGCCCCGCCCCCTCGAACTGCGTGAACCAGCTGCGTGCCAGCTCCTGATCCGTCGTCGCGGGCGCCGTGTACACCGGCGCCCGCGCCGGTCGCAGCGCCTCGACCAGGGCTTCCCGGCGGGCCGACTGCGGCTCGTGCACCAGCGAGTCGGAGCCGAGCGCCAGCAGGTCGAAGGCGACCAGCGAGGCGGGCGTCCGCTCGGCGAGGGTACGGACCCGGGAGTCCGCCGGGTGAATGCGCTCCAGCAGCTCCTCGAAGTGCAGCCGGCCGTCGTGGGCGATGACGATCTCGCCGTCGACGACGCAGCGCCGCGGCAGCTCGGCCCGTACCGCGGTGACGACTTCGGGGAAGTAGCGGGTGAGCGGTTTCGTCGTGCGGCTGGCGATCTCGACGTCCTCGCCGTCCCGGAAGACGATGACGCGGAAGCCGTCCCACTTGGCCTCGTACTGCATGCCGGCGGGGATGTCGGTCACCAGCTTCGCGAGCATGGGGGAGACCGGGGGCATGACGGGCAGGTCCATGGTCCCGATCCTGAAGGCTGAGGCCGCTTCCCGCGCGCCGGACGGGAGCCCCGGGGGCCGCCCGGCCGGCCACCGCTTTTCCCGGCGCGCGGCGGCGGCGCCCGGAATCTAGCGTGGAGTCATGGCCGGAGCCGGAGCTGTGGAGCTGGACGTTGCGGGGCGCACCGTGCGCCTGTCGCACCCCGACAAGACGTATTACCCGGAGCGCGGTTTCACGAAGCTGGATGTCGCGCAGTACTACCTCGCGGTCGCCGACGGGGTGCTGCGGGGGCTGCGGGACCGGCCCACCACCATGCAGCGCTTCCCCGACGGCGTCGAGGGCGAGTTCTTCTACCAGAAGCGGGCGCCCAAGGGACTGCCGGACTGGCTGCCCACCGCCCGGATCGCCTTCCCCAGCGGACGGTTCGCCGACGAGATGTGCCCCACCGAGCCCGCGGCGGTCCTCTGGGCCGCCAACCTGGGGTGTCTGACGTTCCATCCGTGGCCCGTCCGCCGCGGTGACACCGAGCACCCCGACGAACTGCGGATCGACCTCGACCCGCAGCCCGGCACCGACTTCGCGGACGCCGCCCGGGTCGCCCACCTCCTGCGCGAGCTGCTGGCGGAGCACGGGCTGCGCGGCTGGCCCAAGACGTCCGGTGGCCGTGGTGTGCACGTCTATGTGCCGATCCAGCCCCGCTGGACGTTCACCGAGGTCAGACGGGCCGCGATCACGCTGGCCCGGGCGCTGGAGCGCCGGATGCCGGAGCTGGTGACCTCGGCCTGGTGGAAGGAGGAACGCGGCGCGAAGGTCTTCGTCGACTACAACCAGATGGCCCGGGACCGGACCATCGCCTCCGCCTACTCGCTGCGCGCCCGGCCCCGGGCGACCGTCTCCACACCGCTGCGCTGGGACGAGCTGTCCGACGCCGCGCCCGAGGACTTCGATCTGCGCACGGTCCCCCCGCGATTCGCCGAACTCGGCGATGTCCATGCGGACATGGCGGACCACGCCTTCGGCCTGGAATCCGTGCTGGAGCTCGCGGACCGTCAGGAGGCGGACGAAGGACTGGGCGATATGCCGTATCCCCCCGACCACCCGAAGATGCCGGGGGAGCCGTCCAGGGTCCAGCCGAGCCGGGCCCGTAAGCGCTAGGCATGCGACGTCGGGGCTGAAGGCGGCGAGGTGCCTGGCCAACGGCCGGCTCCGCCCGCTCCGCCGACCCGAACGGGGGTACCGGCCGCGGCTGCCACAGGGCGGGACCGGCCTCGCCGTTCGCCTGCCGGCGGGCCGCCCGGTCCCCGTACCCGGCATGCGCGCGCCCGGTCCGCGCGAGAACATTCCGCACGTGGCGCACGACAGGAACGCACCGGAGGCGGACCACCCGCACGCACTTCTGCATCCGGGGGCCCGGATGCCACGGCACCCCTCGCCGGATGCAGGCAGCACGTGAGCGCCTTCCCGATCGACTATGCGGCGGTCTTCCAGGCACTGCCGGGCGGAGTGCTGCTGCTCACCCCGCAGTTGGTGATCGCCGATGCCAACGAGGCGCTGCTGTGGCGGGCCGGGCGCGAACGCCACGAACTGATCGGGCGCCCCCTCTTCGATGTCTTCCCCGACAATCCCGAGGACCCCGACGCGTCGGGTATGCGCAATCTCCGGGCGTCCCTGGAACGTGTGGTGGCCACCGGGGTCCGCGACTCCATGGCGTTGCAGCGCTACGACGTCGAGGCGCCGGGCCGGCCGGGGACGTTCGAGGAGCGCTACTGGAGCCCGGTCAATACGCCCGTGCTCGACGCCGACGGACGGGTGCGGCTGATCGTGCACCGGGTCGAGGAGGTCACCGAGATCGTCCGGGCCGGTGCCGGGGACCATCCCGTCGACCGGGTGCGGATGGAGGCCGAGCTCTACACCCGCGCCCAGGATCTCCAGGAAGTCAACGAACGGCTCCGCCTGGCCCAGGTCCGGGAGCGGGAGGTGGTGCTGGCCCTTCAGGAAGCGATGCTGCCCGCGCCCCTGCCCGTGGGGCATCACCGGGCAGCGGTGCGCTACCGGCCCGCGGTCGGCGCGCTCAATGTCTGCGGCGACTGGTACGACCTGGCCGATCTTCCCGGGGACCGGATGGCGGTGGCGGTCGGCGATGTCGTCGGCCACGGCCTGGCCGCCGCCTGCGTCATGGGACAGCTCCGCAGCGCCCTGAGCGCCGCCGCCCGGGTCGCCGACGGCCCCGCCCGGGCGCTGGAGGTACTGGGGATCTACGCCCGCTCCGTGGACGGCGCGGAGTCCACCACCGCGGTGCAGGCCGTCATCGACTGGTCCACGCACACCCTCTCCTACAGCAGCGCCGGTCATCCCCCGCCGGCCCTGCTGCACCCGGACGGCACCGTGGAGCTGCTGGACCGGGCGACCGACCCGCCGTTGGGGGCGCGGCCCGAGCATGTGGACCGCCCGGAGGCGCAGGTCGCCTTCGCCGACGATGCCGTGCTGGTCCTCTACACGGACGGGCTGATCGAGCGTCGCCACGAGGACATCGACGTCGGTCTGGCGCGGCTGGCCGAGGCGCTGACCCGGCATCGGGGCGCCGATGCCGAGACGCTGGCCGACGCGCTGCTGGCGGATCTGCTGCCGCCCGGCGGCGCCACCGACGATGCGGCCCTCGTCATCACCCGACTCTGACCAGGCCGTTCACCAGGACGCTTTGCCGATTCATTACCGCGAGTGGAGCAATTCTTGGGGCCGTTGGAGTGGCTGTCCGCCGTGTCTGCACGGTTTCAGGTGGGACGCGGTACTCATCGAATGTCAGATTTCCTGCCAAACAGGAGAAACGCAATGCGCAAGTTCATAGGCCGCTCCGTGGCCACCGCGGCCCTTGCCGCCGCTACCGTCCTCCCGCTTGCCGGCATGGCTTCGGCCACCCCGCAGGCGCCGGCCGCAACGTCCAAGGGTGACCACCACGGTCGTCACCACCACGGTCACCACCACAGGCACCACTGCCACCACAACGGCGGCTTCAACGGCTTCAACGGTTTTGGCGGCTTCGGCGGCTTCGGCGGTTTTGGCGGCTTCGGCGGCTACAACGGCTTCAACGGCTACGGCGGCTGCGGCTACGGCAACTACGGCTACGGCTTCGGGGGCTTCCCCTTCGGCCTGCTGGGCATCCTCTGACCGGCAGTAGCACTGACAGGCCGCCGCAGCCCTGGGCTGCGGCGGCTCGTCGCTGTCATGCCACGGTGCCGGCCTCCTGCTCGGCCCGCCGGCGCAGCTCCTTCTTGTCGGGCTTCCCGGCATCGGTCAGCGGCAGCGCGTCGACAAAGGTGATCCGGGCCGGTTCGTACATCGCGCCCCGCTCCGCGCAGACCATCTCGCGCAGTTGCCGCTCGTCGACGGTGCCGCCGGGCGCCCGCACCACCGTGGCGTGCACCCGCTCCATGCGGTCGGCGTCACGGACACCGAAAACGGCGCTCTGTAGTACCTGCGGGTGCGAGTTCAGCAGGTCCTCCAGTTCCGTGGTGTACACATGGCCGCCGACCACGACGATCATGTCCTTGAGCCGGTCGACGATCGTCAAGTAGCCCTCGTCGTCGAGGAAGCCGATGTCGCCCGTGTGCAGCCAGCCGTCGCGCAGCACCTCGGCGGTCAGCTCGGGCTGCTTCCAGTACCCCTTCATGATCATGTCGGAGCGCACACAGACCTCGCCGTGCTCGCCGGCCGGCAGATCACGGCCCGACTCGTCGCGGATCGCCACCTCGACATCGGGCAGCGCCTTCCCCGCGGACCGCAGCCGCTCGGGCCGCTGCGGGTCGTGGTCCTCCTGGGTGAGGACGCTGATGCCGCCGGCCTCGTTCTGCCCGTAACCCTGCATCAGCACCGGGCCGAAGGCCCGTACCGCGTCGGCTATCCGGGCGGGGGAGGCCTGGCAGCCGCCGTACGTCAGCAGCCGCAGGCTGGAGGTGTCGGTCCGGCGGGCGTCGGGGTGGTCCATCAGCTGGTAGAGCAGCGGCGGCAGCAGGAACATGTCGGTGATGCGCTCGCGTTCGATGGCGGCGAGTGCGGTGCCCGGGTCGAAGTCGTCGAGCAGGACGACGGTGCCGCCCGCGTGCAGGGTGCTGTCGGCCATCAGGCCCGCGGCGTGCGCGAGGGTGGTGCAGACCAGCTGCCGGCGCGCGGACTCCGGCTCCTGCTGGATCACGCCGTGGAACCAGCGCGCCTGGTCGAAGGTGGTGCAGATGCCCTTGGGGTGGCCGGTCGTGCCACCGGTGTGGCGGATGGTGCACACATCGTCGGGCCGGGCCCGGCTCGCGTACGGCTCGTCGGACTGCCCGGCCGCCAGCTCCAGCAGATCCGTGCCCACCTTGGCGGGGCCGAGGACGAGGACCTCGGGCACCGGCGCCAACTCGGTGACCTCGGCGGCGCGTTCGGCATGGCGCGGGTCGACGATCAGGGCGCGGGTCTCGACATCGCGGACGATGGCGGCCTGGGACTCGGCGGACAGCTTGTTGTAGAGGTAGTTGACCCGGGCGCCGATCAGGTTGGCCGCGTAACGGGCGGCGATGATCTCCGGGAGGTTGCCGCTCAGCAGCGTGACGGCCGCTCCGCGGTCGACGCCGCGGGCGCGCAGGGCCCGTGCCATGCGGTGGACCAGTGAGCGGAACTCACCTGCGGTGACGCGGCGGCCTTGGTGGACCAGGGCTTCGCGCGCCGGGTCGGCGCTAAGGACATCGAGGTTCTCCTCCACGTAGGTACGGAATGTCCGGGCGGCGATGGGCATGATGTGAGGCTTCCTCCTGACACCGGCGGGCGCAGTCCGCTACGCCGGATGCGGTATGCATGTATTTAGTTGCTAGAGGCAACTAAACTCAGGGTAGTCGCTGTAGATCGACATCTCCAAGTCGGACGGTGACGCCTGGGAGAAGCCCAGCGGTCACACAGCGGCGCAGCCCTTGCGGCGTCCGGCCACCGCCCCGCATGCCCGTCCCGCGAGCGCGTCCGGAATCATGGCCCCCAATATCGTCAACGCGCTCGCCGACCAGGGAACAGCGACGGATAATGCTCCCTCGCGCACGGGGCGCCGGTGCCCTGCGGATCTCGCTCTCCCTGCGGGTCCGTCCCGTGGCGAGAGATGATGGAGAGCAACGGAAGCACAGCGAGAATCGGCCGATGTACGGAGAGCGCCACGGCTGTCGGTCTGCGGTGACCGGCGGAAGGAGTACCTGGATGGGTGCGACCGACGCGTTCCCCGAGGGTGCTCCCCCTGTCGGGGCCACACCGGGGCAGCCCGGCGGCCTGATGGACGTGCTGGGCGTGGCCGCGGTGATGCTGGACGCGGACGGGCGGATCACCCTGTGGAGCCCCCAGGCCGAGCAGCTCTTCGGCTGGAGCGCGGAGGAGGCACTCGGCCGGCCCGCCGCGCAGCTGCTGGTCGGACCCGAGCACTTCGATCTGGTGCTGAGTCTCTTCTCCGAGGTCATGGCGGGCGGCGAGAGCTGGGCGGGGGTCTTCCCGGTCCAGCACAAGGACGGCAGCACCCGGCTCGTCGAATTCCGCAATATGCGGCTGCTCGACGAGCGCGGCGAGTCCTACGCCCTGGGCATCGCCACCGACCAGGCCGTGCTGCGGCGGGTCGAGCGGGATCTGGCGCTGTCGGTGCGCCTGGTCGCCCAGTCGCCGATCGGCCTGGCGGTCCTGGACACCGCGCTGCGCTTCGTCATGGTCAACCCGGCGCTGGAGCGCATCAACGAGCTGCCCGCCGACCAGCACATCGGCCGTGACGTCGGGGAGGCCCTGTCCTTTCTGGACACCGGCATCATCGTGTCCAGGATGCGCGAGGTCCTCGACACCGGGACACCGCTGCTCGACCAGTTCACCGTCGGCCGCACCGCCTCCGACCCCCACGCGGACCGGGCCTGGTCGGTGTCGTACTACCGGCTGGAGGACGCCCACGGCCGGGTGCTGGGGCTGGCCACGTCCGTCGTGGACGTCACCGAGCAGCACCGCGCCGCCACCGAGGCCGCCCGCGCCCGCAGGCGGCTGGCCGTCATCGCCGACGCCTCCGCCACCGTCGGCACCACCCTCGACGTCGACCAGACCGCCCATGAACTGGCCGACGTCATCGTCCCCGAGCTGGCGGACCTGGCTGCGGTCGATGTCCTGGACGCCGTGCTCGACGGCCGCCGCCCGACCTCGCTGTCCCGCGGCGGCCCCGCCCGCTTCCGTGCGCTCGCCGTGGCCACGGCCTACTCCACCGAGGCCGTCCGCGCCGCCGACCCCACCGGCCAGATCGCCTCCTACGAAGCCGACCGGCTGATCACCCGCTGTGTGACCGAGGCCCGTCCGGTGCGCATCGCCCACGTGGGTCCGGACGATCTGTCGCACATCGCCGCGGACCCGCAGGGCGCCGCCCTCCTGGGCAAGGCCGGACTGCACTCCTATCTGGCCGTACCGCTGATCGCCCGCGGCGAGGTGCTCGGTGCGCTGTCGCTGTACCGCGTCCGCAACCAGGAGCCGTTCGACGAGGACGATGCGGTGCTGGCGGTCGAGCTGGCCGCCCGGGCGGCGGTCTGCATCGACAACGCCCGCTCGTACCAGAGCGAACGCCGCACCGCGCTCACCCTCCAGCGCCATCTGATGAACCACCGGCCGCCGCAGCCCACGGCCATGGAGATCGCCTACCGCTACCAGCCCGCCCAGGCGGCCAGCGAGGTCGGCGGCGACTGGTTCGACGCCATTCCGGTGGCCGGCGACAAGACCGCGCTGGTGGTCGGCGACGTGATGGGCAGCGGAATCAACGCCGCCGCCACCATGGGCCAACTGCGCACCACCACCCGGGCGCTGGCCGACCTCGACCTCGATCCGGCCGAGGTGCTCCGCCACCTCGATCACATCGCCGTCGGTCTCGACCCGGCCTTCGCCACCTGTCTGTACGCCGTGTACGACCCGCACCGCACCCTGTGCCGGATCGCCGTCGCCGGGCATCTGCCCCCCATCGTGATACGCCCGGACCGGCCGCCCGAACTCCTCGATCTGCCCACCGGGGCGCCGCTCGGGGTCGGCGGCGTCCCCTTCGAACAGACCACGGTCCCGCTCCGCGACGGCGATCTGCTGGTGCTCTACACCGACGGGCTGATCGAAACCCGGGACCAGCCCATAGACGCCCGTCTGGACATCCTGCTGGAGCTGCTGGCGGAGCCCGAGCGGGATCTGGAGGACCTCTGCGACCGTCTCCTCGGCGCGCTGCGCGATGAACACGACCACGACGACGTGGCACTGCTCATCGCCCGCGTGCACGCGCACGAGGACTGAACGAACGGGCACCGGATCCGGCGGGCCCGCAACGGATTCGGCGGTGTCCCGGCAGGAACGCGCAGCCCTCGTTCGGCCGCGGAATTCGCTTATTTCCGCGGCTGTGGCGTGGATAAGCGCTTCAATGGCCCTTCAGGGCTACGGATTTCGTTGTCCGCTGGCCTTAACAAGACCTTGACGTGAGTCGTCGGCGGGGGTTTTATTCGGTCACCAAAGGGGGCCTGCGGGATATCCGGGTTCGGGCCGCTTTGCGGCGTACTTCCCCCCAGGCGCCGCCCCTTCTGCCGCCAGCACTGATGGGATACGGATACCGATATGCCCTACACGCCTGTTGCCTCCGCAGCTCCGGAGCGGGACACCCGTAGTGCGACGGAGGGGGACGCCTCCACCTCCCCCAAACTCACCCGGTCGATCGGCGTGGTCGGTGGCACCCTGCTCACGCTGTCCTGTCTGACCCCGGCATCCTCGCTCTTCGTGATCGTGCCGGACTCGTTCGCCGGCCTGGGCACCGGCACCGCACTGACCATCGCCGTCGCGGCTCTGCTGTGCATCGGGGTGGCCTTCACCTACTCCGAACTCGGCACGCTGATACCGAGCTCGGGCGGCGAGTACGCCATGGTCGGCACGCTCATGGGGCGCCTCGCCGGGTGGCTGGTTTTCATACTCTCGCTGATCGTCGTCATGATCGTGCCGCCCATCATCGCCCTGGGCACCGCCGACTATCTGGCACCGATCATCCGACTCGATCCGCAGCTCACCGCCGCCGGTGTCATGCTGCTGGCCACCGCCATGGGCCTGCTGGATCTGCGCGCCAACGCCTGGATCACCGGCATCTTCCTGGTGCTGGAGGTCGTCGCCTGCGCGGTGGTCGCCTTCCTCGGCTTCACGCACACCCAGCGGTCCGCGTCCGTGCTCGTGCACCCCGTGATCGACGCCGGACACGGGCACAGCACCGCGGTCACCGCCGGCCTCATCGTGACCGGGCTGGCCACCGCGCTCTTCATCCTTCAGGGCTTCTCCACCGCCGTGTACCTCGCGGAGGAGATGGACAACCCCCGCCGCAACGTCTCCCGCACCGTGCTGTGGACCCTCGGCATCGGCGTCGCCGTCGTGCTGATCCCGGTGGTGGCGATCACCCTCGGCGCCCCCGACCTGAAGACCCTCGGTGCCGGGGACGTCGCCGGCATGGTGCAGGACTGGAGCAACTCGGGGGTCGGCACGTTCGTCAGCCTCTGTATCGCCCTGGCGATCATCAACGCGGCGATCGTGATGGTGATCCAGAACTCCCGCGTGGTCTTCGCCTCGGCGCGTGACGCGGCCTGGCCGACGGCCGTCAACCGGGTCTTCTCGCACGTCGGCCGGCGCTTCGGCTCCCCCTGGGCGGCCACCCTCGCGGTGGGCGTCCCCGGGGCGGCCCTGTGCTTCGTCAACCTCGACACCCTGAGCGAGGTCACCGGCGTGGCCGTCGCCGCGATGTACGTCTTCGTCGCCCTGGGCGCCCTGGTCTCGCGCCGCGGCGAGCACAAGCACCGCCCGGCCTGGCGGATGCCGCTGTGGCCGGCGGTCCCGGCGCTGCTGATCGTGGTGCTGGCCTGGGTGCTCTACCAGCAGAGCGCGAAGAGTCTGGTCATCACCGGCGCCATCGTGGCCGTCGCCGCGCTGTACTGGGCGTGCTACCTGCGCCCGCGCCAGGAGACGCACTGGGTGATCTCGGTACCCGAGGACGAGCAGGCTCCCGTCGAGGCGCCGTCCGCGGCCTCGCTGCCTGCGTAGGGCCCTGAAGGCCCAGGAAGTGCCCGCCCCGGCCTTGGCCCGGGCGGGCCTTCTTTTCTTTACCGGCCGGTGAGTGCGGCGAGCGCGAGCGCGTCCAGAAGAAGGCATACGTGGTCGACGGCGTCCCGCCCGTCGGGGCCCTCGGCCACCGCTGCGTCGTCGAGCAGCCCGGCGGTCCCGTGCAGCAGCTCCCGCAGCCGCTCGTTCATGTCGGCCGCCGGCTCCTCGTGCGCCAGGGCGGACCGGATCTGCTCGCCGGTGAGCGGCTGACCGGTTTCGAGGAAGCGGTACAACGCCACGGCGGCTCGCCGGTCGGCGTCGTGGGGCTTCCACAGACCGAGCGCGTGGTGGTCGATGAGCGCGGCCGCCTCGGCTCGGATCTCCTCGGGAACATGCATGCCCACGAACGTCTCATACCGCCTCGCCGGGTCCGACGAGGGCAGAGAGGACGCGGGTGCCGTCCCCGGGCCGGCTCCGTCCCTCGGACGAAGCGGCTGACCAGGCATGTTGCGCCGGCGCCGCACTCACCCGACTGGTAGACACCTGTCAGGCAAGCCGCCGGGCCTGTGGGAAGAGTTACATGAACCATCCGACCCCTGGGCGATTTGTACCCAGTGCCGTGGCGCGACGCGGCCGCCGCGTATGTCCTCTTCGTCGAATACTGTCGCATATGCGTAGCCGCAAAACCTACCCGGGGGTCTTCCCGCCCTCTGGCGCCCGGCCCCGGATCACGGGACCATCCTCGGACAGCCCGTGAGGCCGCCCGGCGCAGCGCGGGCCCTGACCGCTGCTGCGCTCCGCATCGCGCGGCTCGCCCACCGTATGCGGGAGGTGTAGAAAGAGGACATGGCCGGACGCTACGGCCGCCCGCGTTCGGTTCTCAGGATGCGAACTGTCGCAGGTCAGGTCTTTCTCCTGCAGGTGGCGATCGTGGTGTTGCTCGTCGCCGCCGCCATTGCGGCGCTTGTGCTGCAATCCAGGGCCGACGGAGACCGCGAAGCCCGCAACAGATCCGTCGCCGTGGCGGAAGCGTTCGCCAATGCGCCGGGCATCGAGACAGCGCTGAAGAGCGCCGATCCGACCTTGGTGCTCCAGCCGCGGACAGAGGCCGCGCGCAAGAGTTCCGAGGTCGACTTCATCGTCGTGATGAACACCGAGGGCATCCGCTACACCCACCCGATCCCCAACCGCATCGGCAAGAAGTTCGTCGGCACCCTGCAACCGGCACTGTCCGGCCATGTGGTCACCGAGAAGATCACCGGCACCATCGGTCCTCTCGTCCAGGCCGTGGTGCCGGTCTACGGCCACAGCGGCAAGGACAACGGCAAGGTCATCGGGCTGGTCTCGGCCGGAATCACCGTCAACCGGGTGAGCGGTGTCGTCGACGACCAGTTCCCGCTGCTGTTCGGCGCCGCCGCGGGCATCCTCCTGCTGACCACCGGCGGTACGGCGCTGGTGAGCCGGCGCCTGCGGCGCCAGACCCACGGCCTCGGCCCCGCCGAGATGACCCGGATGTATGAGCACCACGACGCGGTGCTGCACGCGGTGCGCGAAGGCGTGATCATCGTGGGCGGCGACGGCTGTCTGCTGCTCGCCAACGACGAGGCACGCCGGCTGCTCGACCTGTCGGCGGACGTCGAGGGGCGCCCGGTCGCCGATCTCGGACTCGACCCCGCCACGCGCCGCCTGCTGGCCTCCGGCCGGGTCGTCACCGACGAGGTCCACCCGGTCGGCGAACGGCTGCTGGCCATCAACCAGCGCTCCACGGAGCAGGCCGGCGGACCGCCCGGCAGCGTCACGACGCTGCGGGACACCACCGAGCTGCGGGCGCTCACCGGCCGCGCCGATGTGGCCCGCGGCCGCCTGAAGCTGCTCTACGACGCCGGCACGGAGATCGGCACCACTCTCGACGTGGTGCGCACCTGCGAGGAACTCGCGGAGTTCGGCTCCGCCCGGTTCGCCGATATCGTCACCGTCGACCTGGCCGAGGACGTGCTGATCGGCGAGGAGCCGACGGCCCCCACCGGCGCGGCCATCGAGATGCGGCGTACGGCCACCAGCGGCGCCCCCGCGGACAGCGGCCTCTACCCCGTCGGCAAGCTGATCCGCTTCGAGCCGGCCACCGCCCTCGGCGCCAGCCTCACCAGCGGAAAGGCGGCCCTCGAAGCGGATCTGGCGGCGTTCTCCGGCTGGCATCTCCAGAGTCCCGGCCGGGCCAGGAAGATCGTCGCGCACGGCATCCATTCGAGGATCGCGGTGCCGCTGAGCGCCCGTGGCGTCATCCTCGGCGTGGTGATCTTCTGGCGCTCGGACAAGCCGGAGCCGTTCGAGGACGAGGAACTCTCCCTCGCCGAGGAACTGGTCGCCCGCGCCGCGGTGAGCATCGACAACGCCCGCCGCTACACCCGCGAGCACACCATGGCCGTCACCCTGCAACGCAGTCTGCTGCCGCGCGGCCTGCCGGAGCAGAACGCCGTCGAGGCGGCCTACCGCTATCTGCCCGCACAGGCCGGGCTCGGCGGGCTCGGCGGCGTGGGCGGCGACTGGTTCGACATCATCCCGCTGCCCGGTGCCCGGGTGGCGCTCGTCGTCGGCGACGTCGTGGGGCACGGACTGCACGCCGCCGCCACCATGGGCCGGCTGCGTACCGCCGTGCACAACTTCGCCACCCTGGACCTGCCGCCCGACGAGATCCTCTGGCACCTCGACGAACTGGTCACCCGCATCGACCAGGACGAGGGCGCCGAGGAAGCCGAGGGTTCGGTCACCGGAGCCACCTGCCTCTATGCGATCTACGACCCGGCGTCCGGGAACTGCACCATGGCGCGCGCAGGCCACGTCCAGCCCATGCTGCTGCTGCCGGACGGCACCGCCGAGACCGCCGAGGTGCCCGGCGGCCCGCCCCTCGGGCTCGGCGGGCTGCCCTTCGAGACCTGGCAGCGGCAACTGCCCGAGGAGACCCGGCTGGTGCTCTTCACCGACGGGCTCGTCGAGGACCGGGACCGGGACCTCGACGAGGGCATCGGGCTGCTGAGCCGCACCCTGGCCGAGCACTCCGGCCGCACTCCGGAGGAGACCTGCGAGGCCGTGCTCGGCGCGCTGCTGCCGGAGCGCCCCAGCGACGACATCGCGCTGCTGGTGGCCCGCACCCGGGTACTGGACACCGCGCATGTCTCCGACTGGGAGGTGCCGCCCGACCCCTCGGCCGTGGCCCAGATACGGGCCGCCGCGGTCCGCAAGCTGATCGAATGGGGCCTGGCGGAGGAGGCGTTCACCGCCGAGCTGATCCTCAGCGAACTGGTCACCAACTCCATCCGGTACGCCTCCGGCCCGATCCGCGTACGACTGATCCGCGACGCCTCCCTGATCTGCGAGGTCTCCGACAGCAGCAGCACCTCACCCCATCTGCGGCAGGCCGCCACCACGGACGAGGGCGGCCGCGGCCTCTTCCTGGTCGCCCAACTGGCCGAACGCTGGGGGACCCGCTACACCACCAGCGGCAAGGTGATCTGGACGGAACAGGCGCTCACCGGCATCGACCTGGTCGCGGTGGAGGACGACGACGAGGATGCTTGAGCCGAGGGACGGATGAGTCCGGGGGCCCCGAGCGTACGAGGAGGCTGTGATGGATTACCCGCTGCTCAACGCATTCTGGACGATGTGCCTGATCTTCTTGTGGGTCCTGTGGCTGATCCTGCTGTTCAGGATCATCGGTGACATCTTCCGCAGCCGGGACCTCAACAACTGGGCCAAGACGGGGTGGCTGATCCTGGTGATCGTGCTGCCCTTCCTGGGCGTCTTCATCTATGTGATCGCGCGTGGCCACGGGATGAGTGATCGGGAGGTCGCCCAGGCCGAGCGGCAGCAAAAGCAGCTTCAGACCTACCTCCGGGACACCGTCGCGACCGGGGAGGGGACGAGCCATGCGGATTCCCTGGCGAAGCTCGCCGACCTGAAGAACCACGGCGACATCACGGAAGAGGAGTTCCAGAAGGCCAAGGCGAAGATCCTCGCCTGACCGCGGCCACCATGCCGCGGTCACCGCCGCCGCTGTCGCCTCGACTGCTAACCTCGAATTGCGTGAAACGCGCAACTTGAGAGGCGCCCCGAACGGGGTGCCGGGCAGGCGACGGCAGACAGAGGCGGGCAGCGAAGTGACCAGTGGGGAACGCTCGGCCACCCGGCGCCGGCGCGAGCGGATGGTGGAACTGCTCGGCGCCGGGGACATCAGCGTGCACGATCTCGCCGCCGAGTTCGATGTCTCGCTGTCCACCGTCCGCCGCGACCTGGCGACGCTGGCCGCGCTCGGCCGGATCACCCGTACCTACGGCGGCGCGGTCGACCCCCGCGCGGTGGAACGCTCCTGGCACGACAAGGAGCACGAGCAGCCGGGCGAGAAGGACGCCATCGCCCGCACCGCCGCCGCGCTGGTCCGCAGCGGTGACGTCGTCCTTCTCGACGCGGGCAGCACCGTCGCCCGGGTGGCGCATGAGCTGCGGGACCGCGGCGATCTGACCGTCGTCACCAACGGCCTGTCCACGCTCGTCGAGCTGGCGGACGCGGAGGTGGAGGTCGTGGTGCTCGGCGGCCGGCTGCGGCGCCCCAACGAGTCGCTGCTGGGCACCCGGACCGAACAGGCGCTGCGCCGGCTCACCCCGGACATCGCCTTCCTCGGCGTCGACGGCCTCGACCCCCGCCGCGGCATCAACTGCCCCGATCCCGAACAGGCCGCGCTGAAGGAGACGATGGCCGAGTGTGCCCGTGCCGCCTGGGTGCTCGCCGACCACTCCAAGCTCGGCGCGGGAGGGGGCTTCCCCTACTGGGCGGCGATGCCGGCCGGCACGGGCCTGATCTCCGGCGGTGACGAGCGGGAGGTGGCCGCGTTCACGGATGCGGGGTGGTCGGTGCGCAGCGCCGCGGACGGTGCCCAGGCGCCCGTCGAGAGCGCCTGAGTGCACACCTCTTGACAGCCCGTTCGCCGAGTAGCCACTCTGAATTGCGTGAACCGCGCAATCAAAAATGCGTGGTCCGGTCACTTCGGGGTCCTCGGCGGCACCGGAGCCGACAGGAGGAGACCTCGTGGCCCAGGTGCTCGTCATCGCGGACGACCTCACCGGCAGCAATGCCACCGGCGCGCTCTATGCGCGACTGGGCCTGCGGGCCGTCACCGTCGGCGCGCTCACCCAAGTGGAGCGCTACGCGGACCGGGTGGACGTCCTCGTCATCAACACCGCCTCGCGGCACTGGTCCCCGGATCGCGCCCATGCGGCCGTCCGGGCCGCCGCCGAAACAGCGGGCGACGCCCCCCTGATCGTCAAGCGCGTCGACACCACCCTGCGCGGCAACCCCGGCAGCGAACTCGACGCGGTGGTGGACGTCCTCGCCGCCCGCGAGCCCGCGGCCCGGATCCGGACGCTGGCCGTTCCCGCCTTCCCCGACGCCGGCCGGAGCACGGTCGGCGGTCTGCACCTCGTCGACGGCGTCCCGCTCACCCGTACGGCCGTGGCGCGTGATCCGTTCGATCCCGTCCGGCACTCACGCGTCGCGGCCGTGCTCGGCGCACAGAGCCGGCGCAGCACGGGCGAACTCGCCCTGGACGTGGTGGAGCGGGGCCCCGACGCGGTGGCCGCGGCGCTGCGGGCGAGCCCGGCCGAGACCGTGGTCTGCGACGCCACCGAGAACGCCCATCTGCGCACGGTCGCGGTGGCCGCCGCCCGCCTCGCCGTCGAGGACCGTATCCGCTGGGTGGCGCTGGACTCCGGACCGTTCGGCGCGGCCCTCGCCGGTGAGCTGGGCCTGCGGCCCGAAGGCGGCGCACCCGCCCCCATCCTGGCGGTCGTCGGCAGCGTCACCGACCGCACCCGCACCCAGCTCGCCCGTACGGAAACCGCGCTCGGCGCCCGCTGGGCCGAGCTCGACCCCGCCGCGCCGGATCCCGGCGCGGTGCTGGCGGAGTTGCGCGCGGCGGCGGGGGAGGGGGCCACGGTGCTCGGCGTACGGGTGGCTCCCGATCCGCTGACCACCGCCGGATCCGCTCCCGACCCCGGCGCCGCCGCACGCATCCTCCACGCGCTCGCCGAGATCGCCCGCCGCGCGGTCGTCGAGCTGTGTCCCGGCGGCCTCTACGCCTCGGGCGGCGATGTCGCCACGGCGGTCACCTCGGCGCTGGGCGCCGACGGCTTCGCCATCGAGACCGAGGTGCTGCCGCTCGCCATCGCGGGACACCTGGTGGGCGGCCCCCACGACGGACTGCTCTTCGCCACGAAGGGCGGTCTCATCGGCGGCCCCGACGCCGCCCGCGACTGCCTGGAACACCTGCGCGCGGCCTGCACCCGGCACACCCTCGGCCCCACCTTGAGCACGACCTGAACACGGCACCCCGAAAGGCGACCCCATGACCCACCCTCAGCAGGCGACCGACGACCGGACGGCCGCCACCGGCCGTCCCGCCTCCGACGGCCCGCTGCCGCTCCTCGCCGTCACCCTCGGCGACCCCGTCGGGATCGGCCCCGAGATCACCGCCCGCACCCTCGCCGACCCGGCGACCACCGCACTCGGCCGCGGACTCGCCGTCGGCGACGCCGCCGTACTGCGCCGCGCCGTCGCCGTCTGCGGTCTGGACGTCGAGGTGAACGCGGTCGGCACGCCCGGTGAGGCACGCTTCGAGCCCGGCACCATCGACGTGCTCGACCTCGGCATCGCCCCCGCCGACCTCCCCTGGGGCACGGTCGACGCGGTGGCGGGCCGCTCCGCCGTGGCCGCGATCGAGGCCGCCACCGGCGCCGCGCTGGCCGGCGAGGTCGACGGCGTCGTCACCTCGCCGATCAACAAGGAGGCGATCTGGGCGGCCGGTTCACCGCACCTCGGTCACACCGAGATGCTCGGCGAACTCACCGGCGCCGCGCACTTCGACACCATGTTCGTGGTCCGCGGCCTCAAGATCTTCTTCACCACCCGCCATCTCGCCCTGCGCAAGGCGCTCGACCAGATCACCGAGGAACGGGTCGCCGCGAGCATCCGTCACGCCGCCACCGCACTGCGCGTCTTCGGCCATGACGAGCCCCGGCTCGCCGTCGCCGCGATCAACCCGCACGGCGGTGAGGGCGGCCACTTCGGCGACGAGGAGATCACCGTCCTGCGTCCGGCAGTGGAGAAGGCGGCCGCCGAGGGCCTCGGGGTCGTGGGACCGATCCCGGCCGACTCGGTCTTCCACCAGGGCCTCGAAGGCCGCTTCGACGGAGTGCTGTCGCACTTCCACGACCAGGGTCATATCCCTGCCAAGACCGTCGACTTCGACGGCACCGTGTCCGTCACCGTGGGCCTGCCGATCCTGCGCACCTCCGTCGACCACGGCACCGCGTTCGACATCGCCGGCAGCGGCCGGGCCTCACACGGCACGATGGCCGCGGCCTTCCGGGCCGCCGCCGGCTTCAGCCGCTTCACCGACCGGATCCGGGCCGCGTACGGAACGGCGGCCGCCCAGTGACGGATGCCAAGCCGCAGTCGAAACCGCAGTCGATCCCGCAGACCTCGCCCGCGCCCCCCGCCAAGCGCTGGATGTACGTCATCCCGGTCGCCGCGATCATGTACATGCTGGCGTATCTCGACCGGAACAATGTCTCCGTCATCCTCCCGTACATGCACGGCGATCTGGAGCTGTCCAACGCCGACAAGGGGCTGGTCGGCGGCATCTTCTTCGTCGGCTATGTCTTCCTCCAGATCCCGGCCGCGATCCTCGCCCAGCGCTGGAGCGCCCGGAAGACCGTCCTCATCCTCATGCTGGCGTGGGGCGTGGCCGCGTCGCTGTCCGGTCTCGTACAGACCAAGTCGCAGTTCTACGTGGCCCGCTTCGTGCTGGGCCTCTTCGAGGGCGGCGTCTGGCCCGCCGTCCTCATCCTGCTCGCCTCGTGGTTCCCACTGCGCGAGCGGGCCCGTGCCAACGCGCTGTGGATGGCGTGTCTGCCGCTCTCCTCGGTGCTGATGGCGCCGCTGTCGGGGTGGATGCTCGACCACGGGACCTGGCGCTGGGTCCTGGTCATGCAGGGCATCCCGCCCCTGGTGTGGGCGGTGGTCTGGTGGTTCGCGGTCGCCGACCGGCCCGCGCGGGCCCGGTGGATCTCCCGTGCCGAGGCCGACCATGTGGAAGGCGCGATCGCCGCCGACGAAGCCGCCAAACCGTCGGTGGGCAGCGGTTCGTACCTGGACGCGGTCAAACAGAAATCGGTCCTCGTCCTCATCGGTGTCTACTTCTTCTGGATCACCGGCTTCTACGGCTTCAACCTGTGGCTGCCGTCGGTCATCAAGGAGCTGACGCACGACGGATCGCCCACCGAGGTGGGAGCGCTCACCGCGATCCCGTTCACCGTCGCACTGATCGTGATGATCGCCAATGCCGCCTGGTCCGACCGCACGGGCAGGAGGCGCCGAGCGGTGGCCGTCCCGCTCGTCGTGGGCATCGCCGCGCTGCTGCTGGGACAGGCGGTGGACGGTGCCCTGCCCCGGATGCTGCTGCTGTGTGTGACGGCCGCCGCGGTCTATGCGCCGTACGGACCGTTCTGGGCGATCCCCGGCCAGCTGTTGCGCTTCGAAGTCGTGGCCGTGGCGATGGGGCTGATCAACGCCCTCGGAAACCTCGGCGGCTTCGCCGGGCCCTACCTGGTCGGCTGGCTGACCGATGTCACCGGGTCCAGCGTGACCGGCTTCGCGGTGCTGTCCGCCTTCCTCGCCGTGGCCGTGGCGCTGGTGACACTGGGGCTGCGCCCGAGTGCGCGCCCCGTACCCCAGGTGGCCGGGCAGGCGCCGGAGGGGGCCTGAGCGGCGCACAGCTGACGCTCCATCAAGCCGGTGGTGGCGAGCCCGTTTCGGCTCCCCGAACGGGCGACATCCCTGAGGAAATTCCTGGAAGACGGTCCCGGCGCAGGGGCAGCGTTCGCTCCCCCTCGCGCCGGGCGGCCGTGGCGACGGTGAACAGGCCGTACCTGTCTGCAAGTTGGAGGCATGAAGGTCCTTCAGCGGTGCCCGGCCGATGCCGCGGTGGCCGGGCGCACTCTTCTTGTCGGTCCGGTGGGCGGTTACTCCGACTCACGCAATTGACGGGGAGTAAGGTTTTGGGAGGTTCCGTGAAGGTGATCCCTGAAAAGGTCGATATACCCCTTTGATCCTCCTGAGGAGCAGACATGCGCATCCGCGCCGCGATCGCAGCCACCGCCCTGGCCACCACTATCGTCCTGGGCGGTGCGAGCGCCGCCCTGGCTCACGGTAAGGACCACAAGGACAAGCACCACGGCCACCACTACAAGCACCACCGCGGCCACGGCCACTACGGCTCCTGCTGGCTCTCCGCGGGCGTCCTCGACCAGGTCGGCCCGGTCTTCAGCGAGGGCTGCGAGAACGGCGGCTGGGGCTGGGGCGACCGCGGCCGCAACGGGAGGTAAGCCGGAAAGCTGTCCAGCCGGTGCCGGCCGAGACGACCACAGGTCCGATCGGCCGGCACCGGCTGCATGTGCGGGCCGCACGCCGGGGGCCGCCCGTCAGCTGTTGAGGAACGCCAGCAGGTCGGCGTTGAAGTCGTCCTTGTACGTGCCGACCGCCGAGAGGCCGTGCGGCGCACCCGGATAGACCTTGAGCGTGGCATCCTTCACCAGCTTCACCGACTTCTGGCCGGCGGCCACGATCGGCACGATCTGGTCGTCGTCGCCGTGGATGATGAGGGTCGGGATGTCGAACCGCTTGAGGTCCTCGGTGAAATCGGTCTCCGAGAACTGCTTGACGCAGTCGTACGCCCCCTTGATCCCCATCTGCATGCTCCAGAGCCAGAACGCCTCGCGGACTCCCTGGGAGACGGTGGAACCGGGCCGGTTGGCACCGTAGAAGCTCTCGCTGAGGTCCTTGTAGAACTGCGAACGGTCGGCGGCGACACCGGCACGGATCTCGTCGAAGACCTCCAGGGGCAGCCCCTCCGGGTTGGCCTCGGTCTTGAGCATCAGCGGCGGGACGGCGCCGAGCAGGACCGCCTTGGCCACCCGGCCGGTGCCATGACGGCCGATGTAGCGGGCCACTTCACCGCCGCCCGTGGAGTGTCCGACCAGCACCGCCTCCCGCAGGTCCAGGGCCTCCATCAGCTGTGCCAGGTCGTCCGCGTAGGTGTCCATGTCGTTGCCGTGCCACGGCTGGCCGGAGCGGCCGTGTCCGCGGCGGTCGTGGGCGACCGCCCGGAAGCCGTGGGAGGCGACCACGTGCATCTGGTCGTCCCAGGCGTCGGCGTTCAGCGGCCAGCCGTGGCTGAACACGACGGGTCGGCCGGCCCCCCAGTCCTTGTAGTAGATCTCCGTGCCGTCGGTGGTGGTGATGGTGCCCATGATGCAGTCGGTCCTTCCTGCCGTTCACCGGTGTGCGGGACGTGGCCGTGGGAGCCGGGAGGTGGCTGTTCTCGGGACGGTCAGCAGCGGTCCGTCGGCGGAGCGTCGGCGCCACGCCGTCTGCGGACACTCGCGATGAGCCCCGCTCCGGCGACCACGGTCAGACCGGCAATCGTGCCGAGCCCCATGAACACCAGGGGCTTGGTGCCCGTTGCTGCCAGGGCCCGTGGTGCGGTCGGCGTGGCGGCACCGCCGTCGGCGGCGGCCGGCCCGGCGGTGGTGAGGAACAACGCGATGAGCAGGAAGGTGACGGCAGACCCACGGCGGAGGCGGCTCGGCGAGCCCGGGGCGGGTGGTGCGGCCATGCGATTCTCACTTCTCCGCCTCGACGGGGAGGCTGCTGGATCGAAGGATCGGTGGATCTCAGCGTTTCCGGCCTCGGCCGGAAGAGCGTGTCGTGAGAGGCAGAAGGGTGAAGACGGCCGACCATCCGAGTGGTGATCGGCCCTGCCGTGCTTCCCGGCGGCCCTGCGCAGGCGAGGTCCCGTCCTGGTCGGCCGACCCTCCCTGAGACGGCCGCCGGTACCCGCCTGCCTTCCCGTGGAGGCGCTCTGGACGGGCACGACGCCGTGCCTTAGCGTCGCAAGCCGGCCGTGCACCACCGTCCGAGTCCGATTTCCACCAGGGGAAGCCGAGGACGTGTTGTGACCACCATCCCTCCGCCGCCCGACATCCTGTCACCGGAGTTCGCGGCGGACCCGTACCCCGCGTACCGCATCCTGCGCGCGCACTACCCGCTCTTCCACGACAAGGGCACCGACAGCTATCTGCTCTCGCGGTACGAGGACGTGGCACGGGCCTTCCGCGAGCCGGTGTTCACCAGCGACAACTATGAGTGGCAGATCGAACCGGCGCACGGCGGCCGGACGTTGCCCCAGATGAGCGGCCGTGAGCACGCCGTACGCCGGGCCCTGGTGGCCCCCGCCTTCCGGGGGCGGGAGCTGCGGGAGAAGTTCCTGCCGGTCATCGAGCGCAACGCGCGGGAGCTGATCGACGCCTTCCGCGAGGACGCGGAGGCCGATCTGGTGGCGCAGTTCGCGACGCGCTTCCCGATCAACGTCATCGTCGACATGCTCGGTCTGGACCGGGCCGACCACGACCGCTTCCACGGCTGGTACGAATCCGTCGTCGGGTTCCTGGGCAACCTGAGCCAGGATCCCGAGGTCGCGGCCGCCGGCCTGCGCGCCGGCGAAGAGCTCTCCGCCTACCTGCGGCCGGTGCTGACCGAACGGCGAGCCGCACCCGGCGACGACCTGCTCTCCACCCTCTGCACCGCAGAGGTCGAGGGCACCCGGATGAACGATCAGGACATCACGTCCTTCGTCAGCCTGCTGCTGGCCGCCGGGGGCGAAACGACAGACAAGGCCCTCGGCTCCCTGTTCCGCAACCTGCTGGCCCACCCCGGCCAGCTCGCCGCCGTACGCGCCGACCGGTCGCTGGTCACCGCGGCCTTCGCCGAGACCCTGCGCTACACCCCGCCGGTCCAGATGATCATGCGTCAGCCGGATGCCGATGTCATCCTCAGCGGCGGTACGGTCCCCGCGGGCGCCACGGTCACCTGTCTGATCGGCTCCGCGAACCGCGACGAGCGCCACTACGCCCGGCCCAACGCCTTCAACGTCTTCCGCACCGACCTGACCCCCGCCACGGCCTTCAGCGCCGCCGCCGACCACGTGGCCTTCGCCCTCGGCCGGCACTTCTGCGTGGGCGCTCTGCTGGCCAAGACCGAGATGGAGGTCGGCGTCAACCAACTGCTCGACGCCTTCCCCGCCATGGACTTCGCCGGGGAGACGGCACCCCCCGACGCGGGGGTGTTCACCCGGGGCCCGGCGCGGCTCCAGGTGCGGCTCACGCCCGGTGCGGGGACGCGAGCCCGTAGCACTCCCTCTGCCCCGCACCCGTCCGGACGGTGATGTCCGCACCGTGACGCGCCAGGAGGAGGGCACGAGGGAGAGGGAGCGAACGTCCGGGCGCGGTGGTGCGGTCCGGGCCCCGGGCCGTTCGTGTGGCGGCCGGAGGGGTCAGGCGTCGGCCGTCGGCGGCCGGCGCAGTACGTAGAGGCCGACGGTCACGGCGAGCACGATCACACAGGCGGAGAAGGCCAGGCCCGCGCCGCGCAGGCCGAGCACCAAGGTGAGCGCCCCGACGCCGACGACGGGCAGGGAGATGCCCAGGTAGGCGACGAGGAAGAAGGCCGAGATGGTGCCGCCGCGGCGCTCGGGCGGTGCCGCGCGGCTCACGGCGGTCAGGCCGGCCCGGAACGCCAGCCCCTGGCCGATACCGCCGCACACCGCGCCGATGACCAGCACCGGCAGTGAACTCACGGCCAGCGAGGTGGCCACCAGCACGAGCCCCACCACCAGCACCAGACAGCCACCCGGCAGGGCCTTGCGTACGCCGATCCATTCCGTGAGGGACTGTCCGACGGTCGATCCCAGGAAGACCGTGAAGACGATGAGCCCGGCGACCGCCAGGTTGTGCACGCCCAGGGTCTCGCCGACGAAGCTCGGCGCGACCGCGGTGAACAGCCCCAGGAGGGAGAAACCGGCGAACGCGGCGACGGCCGAGGGGGTGAAGACGCCCCGCACTTCGGGCGGCAGCCGCAGCCGCTGGGGCTGTAGTTTGCGCGGGCGGTGCGGATGCTCGACGGTCTCCGGCAAGCGCCAGGTCGCCACGGCCGCCACGGCCACCAGCGCGAGATGCACCAGGAACGGCAGGGTCAACGGCCACGGCGCGTACTGGGCCAGCAGCCCCGACAGCAACGGGCCGCAGCCGAGGCCTCCCATGTTCGCGGCGGTGGCGGCGAATCCCGCCTGTGCTTCCTGGCCGGGCTTCGCAAGCTCCAGCACGGCCGCGGTGGCCGCACCGCTGAACAACCCGGCGGCGAACCCCGACAGCACCCGCCCCAGCAGCAGCATCGGCAGCCCGCCCTCGAACACGAAACACAGTGCGCTCGCCGCCGACAGCCCCAGCGCGCAGAACAGCACCGGGCGCCGGCCCACCTCGTCGGAGAAGTTGCCGGCGAGGAGGAGAACGGTGATGACGCCGAGCGCGTACACGGCGAAGACCACGGTCACCATCAGCTCGGAGAACCCGAGCTGCTCGCGATAGAGCCCGTACAGCGGGGTGGGCAGCGTCGTCCCGGCCATGCCGATCGCGAACACGCCCGCCGCCACCGGATAGCCGAGTCGTCGCCTGCCACTCGTGCGATCGCTGATCATGATCTCAACGTAGATCCCGTGGGCCGTGCCGTCGAGAATCACCGGAGGGACCCGCGGGCGACGGGTCAGGGGGTGTCTCCACGGAGGCCGGGGAGACACCCCCTGACCCGTGGACGGGCCGGGTGTGGTGCCCCCGCGAGCGGCGAGGGCACCACACCGTGCCTGGTCCGGAGCGGATCAGTGCTTGGCGGAGGGCGTGTTGGCCGCCGTCACATTCACCGCGGCCCAGGCCTTGTCCACCGTCTTGTACGCGGTGCTCCCGGCGCCGTACAGGTCCTTGGCCGCGCGCAGGGTCGCGGTCCGGGCGTCATGGAAGTCGGTCGTGGAGACCATGTACCGGGTGAGCGCCCGGTAGAAGATCGCCGTCGCCTTGCTCCGGCCGATGCCCGTCACCTTGGAGCCCTTGTACGTGGGCGAGTTGTAGGTGACGCCACCGATCGTCTTCTTGCCGCTTCCCTCGGCGAGAAGGTAGTAGGCGTGCGAGGAGACACCGGAGCCGGCGTGCACCTCGGTGTCGTAGGACGCCTTCGACCAGTAGTCGACCGTGCCTTCGAGCTTGTCGAGGGACGGCTTGTCCAGACGGCGCAGGAACTTCTGCTCCAGGCCGAGCTTCTCGCCCATCAGATAGTTCGGCGGGTTCTTCGGGTTGTTGGTCGAGAATTCGACCGCGCTGCCGAAGATGTCCGCCAGCGACTCGTTGAGGGAGCCGGGCTCGCCGAACTGGTTCCCTTCGGCGTCGACGCGGGTGGGCTGGAGGTTGGCCGTCGCGTCGACGACGCCGTGGCTGAGCTCATGGCCCGTGACGTCCAGGACGACCAGGGGCTTGGCGAACGTCTTGCCGTCGCCGTCGCCGTAGAGCATGCAGCCGCAGTCCGGGGACCAGTAGGCGTTGCCGACCTTCTTGCCGTAGTGCACCAGGGCGCGCGCCCCGCGGCCGTCGTTCTTGATGCCCTTGCGGCCGAAGGTCTTCTTGTAGAAGTCCAGCGTGCTGGCGATGCCGTACTGGGCATCGACGGCGGCGGTCGCCCGGTTGCTCGTGGTGCCGTTGCCCCAGCGGTTGGTGGTGCTGGTGAACGCCTTGCCGTCGGCGAACTTGTCCAGCTCCTTGTCGCCGGCGTCCCGGGTCTCGGTGTTGCCGCGGGTGGAGTCCTTGAGGGTGAAGGAGTTCTTCGCGGTCCGGGTGGTCGACAGCGGCACACTGCCGACGAAGAACGACGCGCCGGAGCCGGTGGCCGCGGAGGGGAACCCGTTGGCCTTGGCCGCCTTGTCGGTGGCGGGCGCGGTGGGCGCGAGCATGCTGGTCGACGGGTTGAGCCGCTCGCCCCGTGCCCGCAGCTTGGCCTGGAGGGCGGGCGACAGGAACGAGTCGTTGGCCAGGACGTTGCTCAGCACCGTTCCGGAGGCCGCGTCGATGACGACCGTACGGGCGCCCTCGGCCTCGGCGGTACGGCTCTCGGCCACCTGCACCCGGTAGGCCAGCGTGCTCCGGTTGTCGCGGGCATCCACGACCAGTTCGGCGTCACCGGCGTGGCCCTTCGCCACGGCGGCCGCCTTCGTCCGGGCCTCGGCGGCCGACAGCTTCGGGTCCGTGTCGGACACGTCGAGCTGATGACGGTAGGCCCGGGTCACGCTCTCGTACGCCGACTTGGCGGTCAGGTGGACGACGAGGTCACCACCGAGAACCGGCAGTCCGCGGTGGGTGCGCACGAAACGGACATGCTGCCGGCCGTCGGGGTCGACGAGTGCGTCCGTGGCCTTGAGGGTGTCTTTCTTGCCGACTCCGGTGGCCGAGGCGTGGGCGTACGCGGCGGCACGGGCCGTATCAACGGCCTTCTGGAGGGCGGGAGTTGAGGAGGAGGGGGAGGCAGCGACCGGCGAGGCCGCGGGGGAGGCGGAGGCACTGCCCGCCACCCCCGCAGTGAGGGTTGCGGCCGTCGTCACTGCGACGGCGATGGCCAGGCGGTGTCTGCGTATGTGGGGTCTACGCACTGCTGTGGGTCCTTAGCGCTGCGGGGGCGGTCGGCTGGCCAACCGCCCGTACGCGCGGTGCTGTTGTGCACCGCGGGGGCCGTGGGGCCCCGCGCAAACCCTGGTATGTCTGGCATGGGCATGTAAAGCGAAAAGATCAGGATTCAAGATTCCTGGTCGAAATTTAACAATTGGTCACCTTTAAGTAGCCAGAAGGTGACCAACGGTGCTCCATGAGAAGAGACATGGAGTGGCGCGAAATGGTTGCTCGGAAGGTGCGCCGAAAACGAGACCGTGCACCGGAGGGTTCGCCGCGCTTTGCCGGGCGCGGAACAGGGGAACGGGGGAGGGGCCGGGCGCCGGTCAGTCCGTCGGCGAGGGAAAGCCGCACGACACGGCATGGCCGCTCGCGAGGTCTCTCAAGCCGGGGCCGGTGTCCGGGCCGGTGCCGGGGGCCGCAGTGCCGGGATCAGAAGGCGCCGGGCTGCGGGTGGAAGAGTTCCTCAAGGGAGGCGTCGGCGCGCTCACCGCCGCGTACGGCTTCGACGACGGCCTGGTGGAAGGTGCGGCTGGCCTCTTCGGAGTGGCACGGGACGGGGCTGCCGGCCATGGTGTACCAGTCCGTGGCTCCGGTGTACTGCACAGCTACATGCGCCAGGTCTTCCGACCAGGTCGTGTGGATGGTCAGGTCGCCGTTGATCACGCCGATCTCCGCGGTGCGAACCGCGCCGGGTAGGGCGTGGATCCCGACAGTGGTCCAAGATGCCCAGGTCATGATGTTCCCCTCGGCGGCAAGGGCCCCGGCCGGCGGCCGGGCGCGGTGTCTCAAGTTTGGCACCTGAGGTGCGGGAGCGCACCGCATGCGGTGGCGCGGATTCCGGAAAAGTCGTGGGACGAGGTGCTGCGCCTGGTCGCCGGCCTCGTCAGCGCAGCAGGCCGGTGACCGCCTCGATCACCGTCGGGCGAGCATGGGTCACCGTCCGTGCCTGCCTGCACGGGCCTGCCCGGCCTGTCCGCTTGCCCCGCCTGCCCGCCATGGTCGCCCGTGGACGCGGTGAGGGCGTGGTCGCCGCCCTGGTGCGGCGCTATGTCCGGCGCTATGTCCGGTGCACCTTTCGACGTCGCCCACCGCGAAACGGCCGAGCTGTCACTGATCAAGAAGACCTGCCCGGACTGCCGTGGCACGCGCCGCCCCGCGGGCAGGGGCGTCATCGTCGCCGGCACGGCGGCCGTCGACGCCGCCCGCCTGATTCAAGTGCCGTGTCGACTCATGGACTTGGGCAACACCGTGCTCGTCATCGAGCATGACCTCGCACGGCCGGCCGGGCTCGCTCACCGGGGCGTTTCCGGACGCACCGCACCCGTGGGGGTGTACGGTCCCGGCCCGCACGGGTCATCGAGCGGGCCGGGACCGTTACGGCTGTCCTTGCCACGGTGAGCCACCGGGCCGAGCCATCCGACCGAAATCCCCGGCGGAATCTCAGTCGATGACCGTATGGAAGAAGGTGACGGCGGCGCCGAAGGCAGCGCCGCCGACGAGGGTTGCGGAAGCCGGTGTGCCCCCATTGAAAAAGGTGAGCACACCGGCGCCGATAGCGGTGAGGGCGCCAAGCAGAAAAATGACGGCGGCGCGCTGACTCAGCAGGGTTGATCTGTTGTCGGACACATCAACTCCGATCTGCGCGGGAGCGATGAATCGCTCGGTGCGGATGCTGATGCTCTAACTGATCTTCTCATCTCACCCCCCGGATTTTCGGCAGCACACGAGAAAATTCCGAAAGGGGGACGGAAAGCATCAATATGGCGTCCGGGTCGTGTTATGGCCGCGAAGAGAAGGCAGGCCTTGAACGGCTTGCAGGGGCCGGGCCGCCAGGGTCAGCGTCCGGCGCTCCGCACGCTCTGCGCGCCCCTCCTGCGGCCCTCCGCCTGCCGGGTGATCGCGAGGACCGCCATATCGTCGTCGCGCGGCCCGCCGCTCCAGCGCTCGACCTCCCCCACCAGACGGTCGATCAACTCCCGGGGCCCCCGGAACGGCCCGTGGTCCGCCAGTTGTGCCGCGGGGTCGTAGAACGTCCCGGCACGGTTCCGGGCTTCCGTCACGCCGTCGGTGACCAGCAGCAGCGTGCTGCCCGCCGGGAACGCCCAGTCGGTGGGGCCGGTCCGCGCCGCGCCCAGCGCGCCCATCCCCAGCGGAAGGCCCGGATTGCCGACCTCCAGTGCGCGCACCTCGTCGTCGTGGCAGAGATACGGCGCGGGATGGCCGCAGTTCAGCAGTCGCAGTGCCGTGGCGCCCGGGGCGACTTCGCAGATCAGGGCCGTGATGAAGCCTTCGAGCCGGTTCTCCTCCGAGGTGTGCTCGCTCTCCCGCAGCAGGGCGTGTTCCATCCGGTCGGCCAGCACCGTCAGCTCCGGCTCCTGCTCGGCGGCCTCCCGGAACGCGCCGAGCAGCACCGATACCGCGCTCACCGCCCCCAGTCCCTTGCCGCGCACATCGGCGATCAGCAGCCGGACGCCGAACGGGGTGCGCTGGACGGCGTAGGCGTCACCGCCGATCCGGGCCTCGCTCTGTGCGGCCTGGTAGCGGGCGGCGATGGTCAGCGGACCGATACGGTCCGGCGGTGCGGGCAGCACGGCACGCTGAGCGGCCTCCGCCACCGACCGGACGACATCCAGGTGGCGTCCGTGACGGGCGATCACCCGGTTGACCCCGACGCCCATGAGCGCGGCGAAGAGGGTGTTGATGAGCTCCAGATGGCCTTCCAGGATGTCGGCGGTGCCGTCCTTCACCGTCAGCGCGAAGACGCCGACGATGATGGCGGCGCCGATCGTCAGGGTGTGCCGCAGGGAGAGCAGCGCACCGGCCGTCACGCTGGCCGCCGTCAGCATCGGGTCGCCCCAGTAGTCCGCAGGCGAGAACGCGTCCCAGATGAGCCCTCCGGCGACCAGGACGCTCGGAGCGAACTCGACGTATCGGGGCCATCGTGGGGAGAAAGAAGGCATAGATATTCCTGACCAGCCATCCATGTCGGGTAGTCAGGAATATGCCTGTTCCGGGCCGATTTATACAGCGCGCTTCGGTGGTCGGGCGATGCCGGCGCGTCGCCCGCCGTGCGCCCTCGGCCCACAGTCCGCGGCCCACCGGCACCCGGGACGCCCGAACGTGTGTCACTCCTTCGAGGCGAGCCGGGCGTGGGCGCGGACATCCGCGTCCGGGTCGTCCGCGACCGAGGCCCAGGCCTGACGGGCGTCCTCGCGGCCGGAGTGCGGGCGCAGCGCGAGAACCCCGGCCTTGCGCACATCCGCGTGCGGGTCGGCGAGCGCGGAGCGCAGCGCGGGCACGGCGACGTCGGGGGCGGCGGCCGCCAGGGCCGTGGCGGCGCCGGCCCGGACCTGCCAGGCCGGGTCGCCGAGCGCCGCGACGGCCGCCGTGTCGTACGGCGGTGGGCAGCCGGTGGTGGCCAGCGCCGCGAGCGCCGCGGCCCGTACGAGGAGGTCCTCGTCGTGCAGCAGCACCGCCAGGTCGTCGGGGCCGCCGACCGTGCCGAGGCCGTGCGCGGCGGCGACCCGGACCTCGCGCGAGGGGTCCGCGGCAGCGCGTTGCAGAGCGTCGGAGGCGTCGACGGAGACCAGGGCGCGGACGGCCTGGATCCGCACCTCCACGGCCGGATCGGTGAGCGCGGTGACGAAGAGGGCCCGGTCGCCGAGGCGGAGCGTGCGCAGCACCTCCACGGCCGCCGAGCGGACCACGGCGTCGGGGCCGTGCACGGCGGCGGTCAGCGGCGTACGCAGGTCGGGCTCCGGTGTCAG
Organism: Streptomyces sp. MCA2; assembly: GCF_023544705.1. Taxonomy (NCBI): domain Bacteria; kingdom Bacillati; phylum Actinomycetota; class Actinomycetes; order Kitasatosporales; family Streptomycetaceae; genus Streptomyces; species Streptomyces sp. MCA2. The sequence goes on along the minus strand of NZ_JAMJFM010000004.1, from coordinate 175,359 downwards.
GACCTCGATCAGTTCCCGCAGCGAGGCACCGGCGGCGGCCCGTACAGCCGGGTCGGGATCGGCGAGGGCGGCGGCCAGGGCCCGTCCCGTGCCGGGCGGAACGCTTTCGGTGAGCGCGTCGACCGCGGCGCGACGGACGGCCGGGTCGGGGTCGGCGAGATAGGGGCGCAGCGTCGGGAGGTCGGGCTGGTCCTCGGCGAGGGCGAGGAGTTCGAGGATGCGGGGGGAGGGGCCGGGCGCGGAGCCGTCCCCGGGAGGGTTCCCGGCCGTGATGCCGTCCCCTGATGCCGCGCCGTCCGGCACCGCAGCGGTCGCCCCTTCCGGGCCCGCGCCCGTGGACCCCACCGGGGGCGTGTCCCTCCGCCCGGCCGTGGCGACCTGCTCGGGGTGGACCTCGCCGAGGAACCGGGGGGTGCCGCCCACCGGGGTGTACTCGTCGACCGGGACGAGATACGGCGCCACGGGCCTGGCCGTGAACTCCATCGCCCCCGCGGCCGACTTGCGCAGATCGAGGTGGTGCAGCCAGTCCTCGTCATCGGTCTTCGGGTGGTCCGTGCGCTCGTGGTAGAGGCCCCAGCGGGACTCCGTGCGGGCCAGCGACGACCGGGCGGCCATCTCGGCGCAGTCGCGGATGAAGCCCACCTCGGCGCAGCGCATCAGCTCGTGCGGCGTGCGGGCGCCCATGGCGGCGATATCGGCGTGCATCCGCTCGAAGTGCTCGACGGCCAGCGACAGCCGGGCGCCGCTCTTGGGCGGGGCGACATAGTCGTTGACGAAGCGGCGCAGCTTGTACTCCACCTGCGGCTGCGGCGGGCCGTCGGGGTGGCGCAGCGGCCGGTAGACCAGTTCATGGGCCTCGCGCAGCTGGTCGGCGGGCAACTTGCCCTCATACGCACGGTGGCGGGCCGCGTCCGCACCCGCGAGATCGCCGAAGACGAACGCGCCGATCATGTAGTTGTGCGGGACACAGGCCAGGTCGCCCGCCGCATAGAGGCCCGGCACGGTGGTGCGGGCATGGTCGTCGACGCGTACGCCCGACGCCGAGTGCCCGCCGCACAGGCCGATCTCGGAGATGTGCATCTCCACGTCATGGGTGCGGTAGTCGTGGCCGCGCCCGGCGTGGAACGTGCCGCGGGTGGGGCGCTCGGTGGTGTGCAGGATCGTCTCCAGGGCGGAGACGGACTCCTCCGGGAGGTGACTGAGCTTCAGATAGACCGGACCGCGTTCGGAGGCGACCTCGGCCGCGAACTCCGCCATCATCTGCCCCGACCAGTAGTCGGATTCGCCGAACCGTTCGCCGTGCCGGTTGACCTGGTAGCCGCCGAAGGGGTTGGCGACATAGGCGCAGGCCGGGCCGTTGTAGTCCTTGATCAGCGGATTGATCTGGAAGCACTCGATGCCGGTCAGTTCGGCGCCCGCGTGATACGCCATGGCGTAGCCGTCGCCCGCGTTGGTGGGGTTCTCGTAGGTGCCGTAGAGGTAGCCGGAGGCGGGCAGGCCGAGGCGGCCGCAGGCACCGGTGGCGAGGATCACCGCGCCGGCCCGGACCGTGACGAACCGCCCCGTACGGGTGTGGAAGCCCGCCGCGCCCACCGCCCGGCCGCCGGAGGTCAGCACCCGCACCGGCATGATGCGGTTCTCGATGCGGATGCGCTCACGCATCTCGCGCCGGCGCAGCTGCCGGTAGAGGACCTTCTTGACGTCCTTGCCCTCCGGCATCGGCAGCACGTACGAGCCGGAGCGGTGCACCTGGCGGACCGCGTACTCGCCGTGCTCGTCCTTCTCGAACTTCACGCCGTACGACTCCAGCCGCTGCACCATCGCAAAGCCGCGGGTCGCGGTCTGGCGGACGGTGGACTGGTCGACGATGCCGTCGTTGGCGCGGGTGATCTCGGCGACATAGTCGTCGGGTTCCGCGCGGCCGGGGACGACGGCGTTGTTGACCCCGTCCATGCCCATGGCGAGCGCACCGGAGTGACGGACATGTGCCTTCTCCAACAGCAGCACGGAGGCGCCGTGTTCGGCGGCGGTGAGCGCCGCCATGGTCCCGGCGGTGCCGCCACCGATCACGAGGACGTCGCAGGACAGCTCCTCGGCGGTGTCGAGGGAGGGGATCTCCATGGCTTCCGTGGTCTCCATGGCGGTGCCTTGCGGCATGGCGGTGCCTTTCGGTTGCCGGGTCACGTCGTATGACGCGCCCGTCACATGGGTCATGTCGTGGGTCATACCGGGGATCGACAGCAGGTCAGGGGCCGGGCCGGTCGCCCAGCGACGCGAGGACTTCGCGGCGCAGCGCGACCGTCGCCGGATCGGCATGTGCCGCGCGTGCCCGTGACCGCGGTACGTCCAGCACCCGGCCGGTGCCCAGCAGAGCCACCCGGTCGCCCAGGAACAGCGCCTCGTCCACGTCGTGGGTGACGAAGACGACGGTGGCGCCGGTACCGCGCAGCGCCGTCACCAGCAAGTCCTGCATACCGGCCCGGGTCTGTGCGTCGAGCGCCCCGAACGGCTCGTCCATCAGGACCGCACGCGGCCGCCCGGCGAGCGCACGGGCCAGCTGGGCGCGTTGCCGCTGGCCGCCGGAGACATGGTGCGGCAGACGTGCGGCGTGTTCGGTGAGTCCGACCCGGGCCAGCCAGTCGTCCGCCCGCGCGCGGCGCTCCGCGCGCGCCACCCCCCGGATGGCCAGCGGGAGTTCCACATTGGCCCGCAGCGTGCGCCAGGGCAGCAGCGCGTCCTCCTGGAAGACCAGCGCACGGTCGGCGGCGGGCCCCGTGACCGGTTCGCCGTCCTGGCTCAGCCGGCCGCCGAGCAGTGGCAGCAGGCCCGCCAGAGTGCGCAGCAGAGTGGATTTGCCGCAGCCGGACGGCCCGACGACGGTGAGGATCTCACCGGCGGCGACATCGAGGTCCAGACCGTCCAGCACGGGGGCGCCGGGCCGGCCCAGCACGGCGTCGTCGAGGACCAGCCGGAGGCCAGGGGCGGGTTCCTGCGCCGGCACCGCCGCGGAGATCTCGGTACGGGTCATGAGGGCTCTCCGACCGCCGTGCGGGCCACCCGCCACCGGACCCGGCCGCCCGTGGATCCGGACGGGTCGTCCGCGGTCCGCGGCAGCCACCGCGTCGCGCGCCGGCCCAGCCGTTCCACCGCCGTGGAGGTGAGCCGGCCGAGCAGACCGATCGTGGCCATGCCGACGAACACCCCCGGGTAGTCGACGATGGTGTAGTCCTGCCAGGTGCGGTAGCCCACGCCGTACTCGCCGGAGATCATCTCGGCGGAGATCACACAGATCCACGAGACCCCGATGCCCACCGACAGCCCGCCGAGGATGCCCGGCAGCGCCCCCGGCAGCACCACCGACCACAGCACCCGCCACCGGCCTCCGCCCATGGTGCGGACCGCCTCCTCCCAGACGGGCGTCAGCGCCCGTACCGCATGCCGGGTGGAGACCGTCACCGGGAAGAACGCCGCGGCGAACGTGATGAAGACGATGCCCTGTTCATTGCTGGGGAACAGCAGGATGGCCACCGGTACCAGCGCGATCGCCGGTATGGGGCGCAGCACTTCGAGCAGCGGGCCGAGAAGGTCGAGGGCGAGCGGGGAGCGGGCGACGGCGGTGCCGACGGCGACGCCCAGGACGGCGGCGAGGGCGAAGCCGCCGACGATCCGGGTCACGCTGTCGGAGACGTCCTGCCAGTACGCGGCCGTGCCGAGCCGGCGGGCGAACTCGTGGGCCGTCTCGGTGACGGTCGGGAACTGGGAGAACCGCAGCCACAGGTTCACCCGGAACTGGGCGAGCAACTGCCATACGGCGAGCGCCGCGAGGACCGCTGCCGTGCGGCGGGCAGGGCGGGCCCAGGCCCACCGGCGCGGGCCCGCCCGTCCCGTCCGGGCGGCCGTGGCGGGCGCGCTCACCGGGCCTGCTCCAGAGCGGCGGCGTAGCTGAGGGGGCGCGCACCACGGTGCTTGCGCGTCCAGGCGTCGGCGGTGGCCCGCGCGGCGAAGGGCAGCAGCCGTGCGCCGTCACGGACCCAGACGGATTTGTCGGCGAACCAGCGGGTGCCGGTCGTCGCGTCGGCCACATACGCGGCCCGCACCTTGCCGTGGTGGGCGGCGGCGAACCGCAGCAGGGCGTCCGGGCCGGTGAAGGAGTGGGTACGGTCCTCGCCGCGCAGCCACACCTCGTCGGGCGACGGGTGGGCGGTGCTGTTGCGGGCCTTGGCGTATCCGCTGCCGTAACTCTGCTTGACGTAACGGTCATTGACAAAGGAGTCAACATTGACCGGGCCGGTCAGCTTGGCCGCGCGCAGCACGGTCACATCCTTCTTCAGCGCGGCGACCAGCTGCGGTTTGAGGGTCGGATCGAAGGTGGCGAGGCCGCCGGCGCCGTTGTAGAGGTAGACCACCTCGGGCGGCAGACCGGTGGCCCCGGCGACCCGCCGGGCGGCATCCACCGGGTGGGTCTGCAACGCGCGCGTCGCCTGCCGCTGCGCGGTGAGGAACGCCCGCACCACGGCCGGGCGCTGCGCGGCGAAGGCGTCGCGTACCGTCACCCCGTGGAAGGTGGGCAGACCGAGCGCGCCCCCGTCGTAGAGCGCCTGGGCCTTGCCCTGGAAGGCGAGCAGCCCCGGCCAGGCCACGAACTGGGAGAGGGCGTCCGCGGTCCCCGACTGGAGCGCCGAGGCCCCCACGGCCGGCTGCTGGTTGAGCTTGTGGATGTCCGCTTCCGGATCGATCCCGGCCTGCCGCAGGGCCCGTACGAGAGTGCCGTCGGAAGCCGAGCCGACGCTGCTGGAGACCGTCTTGCCGCGCAGGTCCGCCAGCGAGCGCAGGCGGGAACCGGGCTTGGTGACAATGGTGTTGAGCGCCCCGCGCAGGTTGTAGCCGGTGACGGAGACCAGCCGGGTCGGTGCGTGCAGCTGCCTGCCACGGGCCGCGTTGATGAGCAGCGGGAAGTCGCCCATCGAGCCGATGTCGACCTTCCCCGCGACCATCTGCGCGGTGATCGGCGCACCGGTCGCGTAGTCCTGCCACCGCACCTTGTACGTCCTGCCGTCGCGCTTGCCCTGGGCGCGCAGCGCACGTTCGAAGAAGCCCAGCGAGCGCAGCAGGGTGCCGGCGGTGACGGTGTTGATGGTCTTGGACTGGTAGCCGACGGTCACGGTGACGGTCTTGTCGTCCGAGGCGTCCGCGGCGGTGCCGCAGCCGCTGAGCGAGGCCGCCAGCAGAGCGGCAGGGAGCGCCGCGGCGAGCGCCCTGCGGCGAGCGGTACGGCGTGCGGCGGAAGAAGGGGCGGGCGGGCGCCGGGAGGGGGAGGGGGACGGCACGAACGGGGAGCCCGTGAGTCGGGAGCTCATGAACGGGGGCCTCTCATCGCAACAAATAGGGCATGTTGACCGTGACCGCGCCGGTGGGACAGCGCGCGGCGCACGGCCCGCAGTACCAGCACTCGTCGACGTGCATGTACGCCTTGCTGCTCGCCGGGTCGATGGCGAGCGAGTCCAGCGGGCACATGTCGACGCACAGCGTGCAGCCGTCGATGCACTTGGATTCGTCGATGGTCACGGGCACATCGGCGCGTTGGGGCGCAAGAGGCATGGCGGTCTCCAGGGCATGGCGGGGGAGGGGCATGGCGGGGGGAAGGGAAGCGGTCGGGGCGGAGCGGGGCGGGGACTCAGATGGTGCGGTGCAACAGGCCCCGCATGGTGAGACGGTCACCGCGGAAGCGGATGAACTCCAGGTCGACGGGGGTGCCGTCGGCGAGATGGGTGAGGCGTTCGAGCATCAGCACGGCCGTGCCGCGCGGCGCCTCCAGCACGGCGGCGGAGTGCGCGTCGGCATTGACGGCCTCCAGGGTGATCTCGGCGGTGCCCAGCGGCTGTCCCGCGGTCTCCTCGATCAGCCGGAAAACGTCGTTGTTCTCCAGATCGGCGTCGAGCAGGGGCAGCCCGATGTCCATCGGGATATAGGTGAGGTCCAGGGAGAGGGGCAGGCCGTCGAGCCTGCGCAGCCGTTCCACGTAGAGCACCTCGCCGCGCGGCGGGATCCGCAACCGGTCCGCCACCGGGGCCGGTGCGGAGACCGGGCTGATGGTGCGTACCTCGTTGGTGACCCGGCCGTGCGAATGCAGGGTCTCGGCGAGACCCATCAACCGGTCGAGCGCATGCGGATACTTCTGGCCCACGACCACCGTTCCCACACCCGGCTGGCGGGCCACGAGCTGTTCGGCACGGAGCAGGTCGAGAGCCTGGCGGACGGTGTTGCGGGACACCCCGTAGTCCGCGCCGATCACCTCCTCGTGCGGCAGTACCCCGTCGGGGAAGAGGCCTCCGAGCACCTGGTGCCGCAGCAGGTCGGCGAGCTGCCGGGCGCGGTCCGCACGGAGGCGGCGACGGCGCGCGGCGGCTACCGGAGTGGTGTGCTGGCGGGTGCGTTCGGCTGGCATGCGGTGGACCCTACCGAGCGGATCCGGCCCGTGGTGTTGCCGCAGTATTGCGCCACCTACCGCCGTCCGGGCAGCGGCTGTGACCTGGGCGTACGGCGCTGCCGCGGCAAGATCTGCCACCCCGGACACGGCCGCCCGGCACCCCCGCGCCGACCCTCCGGCACCCCCGCGCCGCCCCCTCCGGCGCTCCCGCGGCCGCCTTTCCAGTTGCCCCCGTGGCACCGCGGATGCGGCCGTCCGGCCCAGCGAATGCGGCCGTCCGGCGAACGTGTCGCCGGGCGGTCCGCGCCGACCTCCGGATAGCGTCGAAGCCCAGTACAACGCCGCCCCCGCCCCGACCCGCACCGCCCGGCGCGGCCACCGGCGGTGCGGGCCCGCAGCCGGGCCCGGGCGGCCGACGAGGAGGTGGGCGCGTGGCCGCCGTAGTGTTCGCGTTGCTCGCGGCCGCCAGCAATGCGCTGGCCACGGTGCTCCAGCGACGCGCGGCCCGCACGGTCCCGCTGTCCACCGGGCTGCGCCTCGGTCTGCTCGTCGATCTGCTGCACCGTGCCGTCTGGCTCGGCGGGATGCTCGCGGTCATCGCCGCGGCCTGCTTCCAGGCGCTGGCCCTGTCGCAGGGCGCGCTGTCGGTGGTGCAGCCCCTCTTCGTCCTGGAACTGCCCCTGGCCCTGCTCATCGGACGGGTCATTCTCGGCGGACACATCTCCCGCGGCGGATGGACGGGCGTGGTGCTGCTCGTCGTCGGACTCGGCTGCGCCCTCGCGGCCGCCGCGCCCACCATCGGCACCGACCATGCCGCGTTCAGCAGCTGGGTACCCGCGCTCGTGGTCTGCGCCGCGGTGATCGCCACGGCGGTCGCGGCCGCACTCCGCCATGGGGAGGGCGGTGTACGGGCTGCCTGCTTCGCCGGGGCGACGGCGGTCGCCTACGCGCTCACCGCGGCGTTGATGAAGGACGCCACCCACGCCTGGCAGACCGGCGGCCCCGCCGCGTTCTTCACGGCGTGGCAGACCTACGGCTTCGCCGCCGTCGGGGTGGCGGCCCTCTTCCTGTTGGAGAACGCCATGCAGTCGGGCCCGCTGACCGCCTCGCAGCCGGTCCTCACCCTCGGAGACGCGCTGGTGAGCCTGTCGCTCGGCGTCACCCTCTACGACGAACGGGTCCGGACCGGCTGGTGGCTGATCCCCGAATGCCTGGGCATCGCCCTGGTCCTGTGGGGCGCCGTGCTGCTCTCCCGTGTCGCGCTGGCCCGGGATCTGACCGGCGCTCAGGACAAGGCGCCCGCGGCCGCCCGCGAGACCGGTACGGAGCCCGGACCGGCGGATACGTGAGCGCCGTGCGACGTCCCGCGGCTCCCCCGGACAGGGCCGGGGCCGGCGGCTACCGCCTCACAGCATGACGTGCTTGACCTGGGTGTAGTCCAACAGCCCCGCCAGGGACAGATCGCTGCCGTAGCCGGAGTGCTTGACCCCGCCGTGCGGCATCTCCGACACCGTTGTGCCGTGGGTGTTCACCCACACGATGCCGGTGTGCAGGGCCCGGGTGGCCCGCATGGCCCGCGCGTGGTCGGCGGTCCACACGCTCGCCGCCAGACCGAACCGGACCCCGTTCGCCAGCCGGAGAGCCTCGGTCTCGTCCGTGAAGGGCTGCATCGTGACGACCGGGCCGAAGATCTCCTCCTGCACGATCTCGTCGCTCTGGCGCACCCCGGCAACGACGGTGGGGGAGTGGAACCATCCCGGCCGCCCCACCGCCGTGCCTCCCGTCACCACCTCGGCATGGCGCGGGAGACGGCTCAGCACGCCTTGCACCGACTCCAGTTGGGCCGCGCTGTTGAGCGGGCCGTAGTCGGCGCCCGGTTCGTCGGGCGGCCCGGTGCGCAGCTCGTGGGCGGCTGCCGCGAACGCGGCCACAAAGGCCTCGTACCGTCGGTGGTGCACCAGGAACCGGGTGGGAGCGGTGCAGTCCTGGCCGGCGTTGTAGTAGGCCACGGCCGCGAGCTCGGCCGCGGTGGCCTCCACCTCCACGTCCTCATGGATGAGGACCGGGGCGTTCCCGCCCAGCTCCAGATGCACCCGTTTGAGATCCGCCGCGGCGGCCGCGGCGATCTCCCGCCCGGCCCGGACGCTGCCGGTGACGGCGAGGAGACGGGGCACGGGGTGCGCCGTCAGCGACCGGCCGGTGTCACGGTCACCGCAGACCACATTGAGGACCCCGGGCGGCAGGTGCTCCGCGGCGATCCCGGCGAGCAGAGCGGTGGACGACGGGGTGGTGTCGGCGGGCTTCAGGACGGTCGTGTTGCCTGCCGCGAGCGCCGGGGCGACCTTCCACGCGGCCATCATCAGCGGGTAGTTCCAGGGGGTGATCTGGGCACAGACCCCGACCGGTTCGCGCCGCAGCACCGAGGTACGGCCCTCGGTGTACTCGGCGGCGGCCGCCCCCGGCAGATTGCGCGCCGCCCCCGCGAAGTAGCGGAAGGTGTCGATGACCGCGGGCAGTTCCTCCGTCCGGAACTGCTCCGGTGGCTTGCCGGTGTCCCCGACCTCGGCGGCCACCAGGGCGTCGGCGTGCTCCTCGATCGCGTCGGCGATCCGCAGCAGCGCCCGCTGCCGCTGCGCGGGAGTGGTCAGCGACCAGCAGGCGAAGGCGGCCTCCGCCGCGGTGCACGCCGCGTCCGTATCGGACGGGCCGGAGCGCGGGGCACTGCCGTGCACCTCGCCGGTGGCGGGGTCGACCAGGTCCATCGTCGCGCCGGAGGCCGCCGGGCGGTCGGCCCCCGCGAGGTGATTACGGACCGGGGCGGCCGGGTCTGCCTCAGCCATGACGGAGCACCTCCCGCGCCGCAGCGCGGCCGGTGCGCACCGCGCCCTCCATATAGCCGGCCACCCACTGGTCGGATCCGCAGACGTAGAAGGGCGGTTCGTGGGAGCCGTGCAGCGGACCGACCGCCATCACATCGCCCGGATTCCACTGCGTGACGTAGCCCTGGGTCCAGGGATCGGTGCCCCACATCCGCAGATACGACGTGAACGGCTGGAAGGCCTCGGCACCGTAGAGCCGGGCCACGTCCGAGAGCAGCTCATGGTCGCGGACGGCGGCGGGCATGCCCAGCAGGACGCCGTAGCGCTCGGGCGGGATCAGCGCGGAGAGGATGCCCTCGCTCTGCGGCCAGGTGCTGCCCAGCACGCCTTCGCATTCGGAGAGTCCGTTGAGGTCCAGGCTGCGCCAGAAGGGCTTGTCGTAGGCCGCGGCGAACTTGGCCGCGACGGCCTGCCGCTGGCGGTGCAGCGAGGCGACCCGGGCCTCGGAGACACCGGTCAGGGCGACCGAGCGCAGCGGACCGACCGGCAGGGCGCTGACCACGGCATCCGCGGTCAGGGTCTCCCCGCAGGACAGGCGCACCCGGCAGCCGCCCGGCCGCACCGTCACCTCCTCGACGGCCGCTTCGAGCCGGATGCGCCGGCCGAGTTCCGTCGCCATGCGCAGTGCCACGGTCGCCGATCCCTCGGCCACCCGCAGGCCCTCCCAGTCCTCATAGGCGTAGGGGTCGTCACCGGGGACCGCGGCGTGTTTGCGCAGTGCGGCGAGCAGGGAGGTGCGTTCGTAGGAACCGCTGGCCAGGGCCAGTTGGCCGATCTCCCACAGCCGCACGACGGCCGGGCTCGCCCCCTCGCCGCGCAGCCAGGCACCGACCGACAGCCGGTCGAGGGTCTCCGCGTGCGGATGGGACCACGGGTCCAGCGGGTCCACGGTCCGTGCCAGCGTGACGAATGCGTCGGTGACCTTCCGGTGGCAGGCCTCGTCGCCGGGGCCGAACCAGTGCGGCGGGTCGCCGGCCGAGACCCCTTCCGCGGTGGCCCGCGCCATTCGGCCGGGCTCGGCGACATAGCTGGGAATGAGGGTCAGACCCAGCTCGGCGGCCAGGGCGAGGTAGGCGGTGTGGGCCCGGCCGACCACCTCTCCGCCGAGCTGGACCAGCCGGCCGTCGGGCAGCACGGCCTGCTCGACGCGTCCGCCGACCCGGTCGCGGGCTTCGAGGACGAGGACGTCGGCGCCGGCCGCGCTCAGGTCCCGTGCCGCGGCGAGACCGGCGAGTCCGGCGCCGAGCACGATGACATCGTGGTTCATGGGGAAGCGTTCCTTTGCTGTCGGTGAGCGGCTGGGGTGTGCGGACTGTCGGCGGGACGGGGCCAGACCCCGCGAGCCCGGCCTGATCCAAACGACAGGCCCTAATCCAGAACCAGACAGTGCTCGGGCTTCCAGCCGATCTCCACGCTCTCGCCGCCGCTCCAGCGGTCCTCCATGCGCGAGCGGTCGGTGTTCTGCTCCAGTACGGACACGGTGACGCCGGGGGCGAGTTCGATCAGATAGGTGGTGGTGGGGCCGGAGTACACGGTTTCCCGTACCACGCCGTTCACCAGCGCCATCCCCGGTTCGAAATCGGAGAGCCAGATCTTCTCGGGCCGTATCGACAGACTGACGCTGCTGCCGTCGGCGACACCGCTGCGCGCACCGACCGGCAGCGCGGGGCCGCAGTCGAGGACGACCTGCCCGTCGCGGTAGGTGCCGGGGACGAGATTGGACGTCCCCATGAAGGACGCCACGAACCGGCTCGCGGGGCGTTCGTAGACGTCCTCCGGCGTCCCGCACTGTTCCACATGGCCCTCGTTCATCACGGCCACCCGGTCCGACATGGTCAGCGCCTCGTCCTGGTCATGGGTGACGAAGACGAAGGTGATGCCGATCTCGCGCTGGATCTGCTTGAGTTCGACCTGCATCCGCCGCCGGAGCTTGAGGTCGAGCGCGGCCAGCGGCTCGTCGAGCAGCAGCACCTGGGGCCGGTTGACCAGGGCGCGGGCCAGGGCGACCCGCTGGCGCTGCCCGCCGGAGAGCGTGCCGGGCTTGCGGGCGCCGAGACCGCCGAGCTGCACCCGGTCGAGCATGGCGCCGACCCGTTCACGGATCTCGGCGCGGGCCACGCCCTTGCGCTTGAGGCCGAAGGCCACGTTGTCGGCCACCGAGAGATGGTCGAAGAGGGCGTAGCTCTGGAAGACCGTATTGACGTTGCGCTTGTCCGGCGGGAGCGCAGTCACGTCCTCACCGCTGAGCAGGATGGTGCCCGCGGTGGGGTCGGTGAAGCCGCCGATCATCCGCAGGGAGGTGGTCTTGCCGCAGCCGGACGGGCCGAGGAGGGAGAAGAACTCGCCGGGAGCGATGTCCAGGGAGAGGTCCTGCACCGCGTAGGAACCGCCGTAGTTCTTGCTGATGTGGTCGAGCCGGACGGCGGGCGGGCCGTCGGCCGGGGCCGCGTCGGCAAAGGGGGCGTCGGAGGAGGTCATGGGTGTCACTTCCCGGAGAGCAGGTCGAGGCCACCGCGGCGGCCGAACAGACGCGGGATGGCCAGGGCGAGCCCGATGAGGCCGATGGAACCGGCGAGCATCAGCGTGCCGACCGCATTGATGGTGGGCTGTACGCCGAACCGGATCGCCGAGTAGATGCGTACGGAGAGCGGCTGCGGGTCCACGCCGGTGGTGAAGTAGGCCAGCACGAAGTCGTCGAAGACCAGGGCGAAGACGAGCACCGCGGAGGCCAGGATGCTGGGCAGCAGCGCGGGCAGGGTGACCAGCCGCAGGGCCTGCCAGCGGGTGGCGCCCAGGTCCATCGCGGCCTCCTCGACCTCCGCGTTGAGGGCGGCGATCCGCGAGCGCAGGATCACCGTCACATAGGAGATGGAGAAGGTGATCTCCGCGAGCATCACGGTGCCGGAGGAGAGGGTGATGTCCATGCCCTTGAAGAGCAGCATCGCGGCGACACCGGTGACGATCTCCGGGGTGATCAGCGGGACCAGCATGATCAGGCCGGCCAGCGAGCCGAGCCGGGTACGGCAGCGCACCAGCCCCAGGGCCAGCGCCACTCCCAGGATCACCGACCCCGCCATGGCCACCAGGGAGACCCGCAGGCTCATGCCGAGCGATTCGAGCAGCACGTTGTCGTGGAAGAAGGCGGAGTACCAGCGGAGGCTGAAGCCCTTGAAGACGGTGAGGGACTTCTGGCCGTTGAAGGAGAAGAGGACGACCACCCCGATGGGGAGGTAGAGGAGGAGGAAGAAGAGGGTGGTGACCGTGAGGGCGAGCCGGGGCCTGCGGTCGGTGCCGCGGCGGTGCCGGCGCGGGGGGCGGAGCGTCATCGGGCGGCCTCCGCCTCGTCCTTGCGGGTGCGCCGCAGATAGCCGAGCATCCCGATGAAGAGCACCGCCATCATCAGCATGGTGAGGGCGGAGCCGAGCGGCCAGTTCTGGCCCTGGAAGAACTTGTCCTGGATCAGGTTGCCGATCATGATCTGGTCCGGCCCTCCCATCAGTTGGGCGCTCACGAAGTCGCCCATGGCGGGCAGGAAGACCAGGACGGCGCCCGCGGCCGCGCCCTGCCGGGTCGCCGGGAGGGTGACGAAGAAGAAGGTCCGCAACGGCCCTCCGTACAGATCGCGTCCCGCCTCGATCAGCGAGAGATCCATCCGCTCCAGCGCCGCGTACAGCGGGATGATCATGAAGACGATGAAGCCGTAGACGAGCCCGGCGATGACGCCGACCCCGCTCTGGAGGATCTTGGTGTGCCCGTCGGCGAGTCCGACCGCGCGCAGCGCCTTCAGCACCGGACCGCCGTCGGACAGCACCACCGACCAGCCGTACATCCGCACCAGGTAGTTGGCGAAGAACGGGACGACGATCGCGGCGATCAGCAGATTCTTGAACCGCCCGCCGTGCAGGGCGATGGTGTAGGCGACCGGATAGGCCACGACCAGACAGACGGCGCAGGCGATCAGCGAGAAACCCAGCGAGCGCAGCAGCACGATGCGGTAGGCCGGGTCGGCCATTGCCGCGATGTTGTCGAAGTTGAACCCGAAGCGCGGGTTGCCGAGGGGGTCGGTGGTGCCCAGGGCCAGGGTGGCCACGAGGATCAGGGAGGCGATGAGGAACCCGGTCATCCACAGGGTGCCGGGGAGCATGAGCCAGGTCCACAGCCGGGTGCCGGACGCGGAGCGCCCGCGCCGGTCCCGGAGTGCCCCGGAGGGGGTGCGTTGTGCCATGTCAGCCGGCTTTCACGTGGGTCCAGGCGGTATCGCGGGCCTGCTCGCCCTTCGAGGACGCGTTGCGGAAGAAGAGATCGGCCTTGAGGTCGTCGGGGGCGACCAGGCACTGCGGGAACGGCTTCACGATCGAGGCGTAGACGTCCTCGCTGCCGCCGACCGGCATGGGGTAGCCGATGTACCGGATGTTCTTGCGCACGTTCTCGGGTCTGAGCATGTAGTCGATGAAGAGCATCGCCGTACCGGGATGGCGGGCGTTGGCGGGGATCGCGTAGCAGTCCGAGTTGATCGGCGCGCCCTCCCGGGCCACTTCGAAGCCGAGGACGGACGGGTCCTTGGCCTGGCCGAGCATGGCGGCCATGTCCCCGCTCCAGGCCTGGGTCATCACCGCGTTGCCGTTGAGCAGGTTGTTGTAGCTGTCGCTGGAGAAGCCGCGCAGCCGGGGGCGGAGGCTCTGGAGGGTGGCGGTGATCCGGGCGAGGTCGTGTGCGTCGGCGGTGTCGATGTCCAGGCCGAGTTTGAGCGCGGCCATGCCGAGGACCTCGTCGCGGTCGTCGAGGACGAAGACCTGTCCCTTGGCCCGGGCGTTCCACAGGTCGCCCCAGGATCCGGTCAGGTCGTCGCCTATCCGGTCCTTCCGCCAGCCGATGCCCGTCTTGTACATGGTGAACGGGACGGTATGCGCGGAGTGGCGGTCGTACCAGGGGTCGGCGAAGTAGCGGTACCGGCCGAACACCGCGTCGGCGTGCGACAGCCGGGAGTGGTCGATACGGCGCAGCCGGCGGCCGTCGGCCAGCCGCTGGGCCCATTTCGCGGTGGGGAAGATGATGTCGTAGCGGTTCCCGGCGTTGAGCTTGGCGGCCATGCCCTCCATCGAGTCGAAGTTGGACTGGATGACCTTGACGCCGTACTCCTTCTCGAATCCGTCGAAGACGGCCGGGGCGACGAAGTCCGCCCAGTTGAAATACACCAGATCGCCGTCCGGCTTGACGTCGATCGGCTGGTCCGGGTCTCCGAAGGCGTTGCGTTCCTCCGGCAGAAAGCCGCATCCGGCCAGGCCGAGACCGAACGCCGCGGCGACGCCCGAGCGCAGAAACGCGCGCCGGGACGGAGATGGAGGTTCCTCGGGGGACATGGGGTCCTCTCCGTAGGGGATGAGCGCTGCTTCAGGGAGCGGTCACGGCTGCACGGAAGCCCTGTCCTCCGTGCGGGACCTGTCAGCCGTGGCGCGGGGCGTCGCGCGCCGAGGGGGACGGCTCATGGCGCTGTCTCACTGGTGGGTGTCAGCGCATGGTGCCACCGAGGTCGGTGCGTACCCGGTCGGCGAACCAGCCGACCGCGGCTTCCCGGCGGGACAGCGGGCCCGGCTCGAAGCCCGGGGTGCCGAGGCCTTTCTGTACCCGGGACACCAATTCGACGTCTTCGTCATTGGTGATCCAGCCGATGTGGATGTTGAGCCGGCGCGCGAGCCGGGTCCGTGCGCTGGTCCCGCGGCGTGTGTAGAAAGCGCCGGGGACGGCCACGCGGTCGACCGCCGTCGGTATGGCGGTCCAGGCAAGCACATGGTCGGGGTAGAAGTCGATGAGTGTGTTGGGGTAGATCACCGCGTACCGCCAGATCCGCCGGTCGGCCTCCTTCAGACCCGGCATCGGGGAGGCGAGGCGCTGGTAGAGCCGCTCCGTCCAGTTCGAGGACGGTTTGTCGCGCAGCGGGGAGGCGAAGAGGACGTAGTTCTTGTCGATCTCGCTGGTGTAGCCCTGGTAGTCGAGCAGGCGCATCAGCCCGGGGTGGGCGACCGGGACGTGGTAGCCCTCCAGGTAGTTGTCGACGGCGACCTTCCAGTTGGCCTCCTGTACTTCCGCGCCGGCCAGATCGTGGATGCGGCTGCGGCCCACCGGCACCAGTTCGGCGCCCGCGTAATGGCCGACCGCCTCGGCCAGCCCGGCGCACTGCTCCGCCAGCGGTACGGCATCCGGATCGAGGTTGGCGAAGACGAACCCCAGGAACGACTCGACCCGGACCGGGAAGAGGCCGAGGGCGGGCTTGTCCAGGCAGGGGATCTGCCGTGCCTCGGGCGCGCCGACCAGCCGCCCGTCGAGCTTGTACGTCCAGCCGTGGTACGGGCAGCGGATGGCCTTGCCGGACGGTTCGGGGGCGGAGACCAGGCGGGTGCCGCGGTGCCGGCACACATTGAGATGCCCGGCCAGGGCGCCGTCCTCGGTACGGACGACCAGTACCTCGCGGTCGGCGACGGTGGCGGCGAGCCGTGCGCCGGGGCCGGGGAGATCGGACTCATGGCACACGAGCTGCCAGGACTTGGCGAAGATGTGCCGCGTCTCGGCGGCGATCGTGGCCGGGTCGGTGTAGTAGCGGGCGGGCAGTGCCTGCCCGGGGGCATCCTGTTCCGTCGGTGCCGTGGTGGCTTCGGGGTGCATCGGGTCGCTCCTCCATGCCGCACGGGGCGCCGGGGCCGGGGCGGCAGGGCGCGGTGGAAAGTCCCTGAACGGCGCACCGGATCCGTGCTGACTAATTGGTCAGTCAGATTGCTGGCGGGTTTCAACGAAGTCAAGACTTGTTTCCTGACTAATTGATTAGTTAGCTTAGTGGTATCGCTGCTCCGGCGCTCCGCCGCACGGATCCCGGAAGCGAGCGGGCGCCCCGCGCCCCGATCCACCGGCCGCACCCCGCAACGGCACCTCACCCCGGCACCGAGCCACGGCACCGCCCCACACCCCGCTGCCCTGACCCACGCCGGCACCCCACCCCCCGGAGGCACGCATGAGCGGTCGTCGGCATCTGATCTGGCTCGGGCTCACCCCCGAACCGGAACGGGAACTCCCCGCCACCGTCGCCGCCCTGCGCACCGCGGCGCGACAGCCGGCGGACCCGCCTGCAAGAGCGGCCGAGGCCGAGAGGCGCCGCGTCGAGCGGCTGATCCTGCACGGCACCCAGCGCGGCTGGCTCCGCTACCTCGCCGAGGTGACCGGTCTGGTGACAACCGTCGCCGGCAGTGACCGCCCCGGCGACCGGCGGGCCGCACTCCGCGCGGCAGAGGTCGTGCTCGACCACCACCGCATGCTGATCGGCCTCCCCGGACCGGGCTACGACCGGACGGCCGCGGACCGCAGAGCCCTGGAAAGCGCGGTGCGCACCCTGCGCGCCACCCCACCGGACGGAGACCGAGGATGACCGGGACCGACTCGCTCATACCGCAGGGGACCCCCTCGGTGCTCGGCGCGACGCCAGGCGTGACCGAGGACGCCAGGGCGTACGCGGTCAACGGCGGCTACCGCACGGCAACCGGAGCGGCCGAGCTCCTCGACCGGATCGCCGCCGCCGGCCTGCGCGGACGCGGCGGCGCCGGCTACCCCACCGCCGCGAAACTCCGCGCCGTCCGTGACGCCGGCCCCCGCCCCGTCGTCGTCGCGAACGGAGAGGAAGGCGAACCCGGCTCCGTCAAGGACCGCTGGCTGCTGCGGGCCCGCCCGCATCTGGTCCTGGACGGGCTGGCCCGGGCCGCGGAGATCACCGGCGCCGAGCGCGGCTATGTCTACGTCTCCGACACCGCGGCGGGCGAACGGATCCGCCGTGCGCTCGCCGAACGGACAGCTCGGCTGCCGTGCGACGTCGTCGAGACCCCGCACACCTATGTCGCCGGGGAGGAGACCGCCGTGGTCCGCCGGATCAACGGCGGCCCCGCCCTCCCCACCGCCAAACCGCCCCGCCCCTACGAACAGGGTGTCGGCGGCGCACCGACCTTCGTCGCCAACGTGGAGACGCTGGCCCGTATCGCGCTCATCGCCGCACAGCCGGACCGCCGGCGCCGCACGGCACGCACCACCCTGGTGACGCTCGCGGGCGGAGGCGCCGAACCGTTGCTCGCCGAGGTCTCCTACGGCTGCACCCTGCGGACCCTGGCTCGGGCCCAGGGTGTCCCCGAGCCGGCCGGCGCCCTCATGGGCGGCCTCTTCGGCGGGCTGATCGGCCCCGGTCACCTCGACCTCGCACTGGAACCCGACGCACTCAAGGCCGCCGGCACGGCCCTGGGCTGCGGGGCGATCCGCTTCCTCGGCCCCGACGAGTGCCCGGTGTCCCTCGCCTCCGCCGCCCTCGCCCATCTCGCCGCCGAGAGCGCACGGCAGTGCGGCATCTGTATCGCGGGCACCGGCTCGATCCGCGACGCCGTCGGTGCGCTGACGACCGGTACGGCCGACCCCGGGCTCCTCACCCGGCTGCACCGCTGGTCCACCTCACTGCCCGGCCGCGGCGCCTGCGGTCTGCTCGACGCCGCAGCAGGCACGGCCGGCAGCCTGCTGCGCGCCTTTCCCCACCTGGTCCGCTCCCACCTCGACGGCCCCTGCCACGCCTGTTCCGCGCCCGCCGACGCCAACCGGCTCACCGTGGCCGTCCCGTACGTCGCCGGCCGTACCGTGCCCCGCCCGCGCTCCGCCCCCTGCACCCGCTGAAAGGACGACCACTGTGAAACTCCGTCTCGACGCCACCCGCTGCCAGGGCTACGGCCTGTGCCAGGAACCCGCACCGGACCTCATCGACCTCGACGACTTCGGGTACGCCGCCGTCGTCGCCGACCCCGCCCCCGGCGCCACCGAGGATGCCGCCCGGGCCGCCGCCGAGGCCTGCCCCAACTCCGCGCTCCGGCTGGAGAGGTGACCATGGGACGTGATCTGTCGGCCCTGTTCGACCCGAAGTCGGTCGCGGTGGTCGGTGCCAGTGACGATCCGGCGAAGTACGGCCATGCGGTCGCCGCCCAGGCGCTGCGGGCACCCGACCGTCGCCCCGTCCACCTCGTCAACCGCCGGGGCGGCACGGTCCTCGGGCGCACCACGGCCACCTCGCTCGCCGGGATCGGCGAACCGGTCGAACTCGTGGTGATCTCCGTGCCGGGCCCCGGTTTCGAGGCCGCCGTCGACGACGCGCTCGCCTGCGGCGCACGCGCCATCGTCGGCATCACCGCCGGCTTCGCCGAGACCGGCCCCCTCGGACTGGCCCGCCAACAGGCGATCGCCGACCGGGTACGCGCCGCCGGTGCCGTCCTCGTCGGCCCCAACTGCCTCGGCATCGCCGACAACACCACCGAGCTCTATCTCGCCTCGGACCGCTTCGCACCCGGCGGCATCGCCCTGCTGAGCCAGAGCGGCAACCTCGCGCTCGAACTCCAACTCCGCTGCGCCCCGCACGGGTTGGGATTCTCCCGCTTCGTCTCGCTGGGCAACCAGGCCGATGTCACCCTCGTCGACCTCATCGAGGACGCCGCCCGGCACGACGCCACCCGGGCCATCGCCGTCTACGCGGAGGACTTCGGCGACGGCCGGGCCTTCGCCGAGGCGGCCGCCGCGGCCGGCAAACCGGTGGTCCTGCTCACCGCCGGGCGGGGCACCGCCTCCGCCCGCAGCGCCCAGTCGCACACCGGCGCCCTGACCACCTCCGCCGATGTCGTGGCCGCCGCCTGCCGGGACGCGGGTGTCGAACTGGTCGCCACACCCCACGAGATGACCGTCGTCCTCGCCGCGCTGAACGGGGGGCGGCGCGCCACCGGACACCGCACCGCGGTCTGCACGGACGGCGGCGGCCACGGTGCCATCGCGGCCGACGCCGCCGAGGCCGCCGGGCTGGCCGTACCCGAACTCGGCACCGCCGCACAGCAACAGCTCCGAACGCTGCTGTGGGAACAGTCCGCGGTGCGCAACCCCGTCGACCTGGCCGGGATGGGCGAGCAGAACCCGCACTCCTACGGCGACACCGTCGGCGCTCTGCTCGCCCTGGACGAGGTCGACTCCGTGGTGCTGACCGGGTACTTCGGCGGTTATTCGGCGGCGACCGGCGGCCTGGGCGGACCGGCGGCCGAGAGCGGCACCGCGGGCGGCGGGAGCGCGCTCGCGGCGGGCGAGCTGGAGACCGCACACCAGATGGCCGACCATGCGACGAGGACCGCCAAACCCCTGGTGGTGCAGTCGATGTTCCCGGACGCCCCCAGCTGCCGGACGCTGGTCGAGGCCGGCATACCGGTCTTCGCCTCCACCGAGGACGCGGCCCGCGCGCTGGCGGCCATGACCACGGCCGAGACCGCAGGACCGCCCGGTGTCCGTCCGCTGCCACCGGCCGCGGCGCCGCTGCGCGACCCCGGCTACCACGGCGTCCGCACCCTGCTGAGCGGCGCCGGAGTGCCCTTCCCCGAGGCCCGTGAGATCACCAACGAGGCCCAACTGCTCGCCGCCGCCGACGCGTTCGAGGGCCCCTACGTCCTCAAGGCCCTCCACCTCCTGCACAAGTCCGACGCCGGCGGCGTCGCCCTCGGGCTGCCGGACCGCGCCGCACTCGTCACCGCCTTCCGCGAGATGCACGCCCGGCTCGGTGCCGCCTCCTACTCGGTCGAGGCGATGGCCGACCTGACCGACGGCGTCGAACTGATCGTGGGGGTGAACCGCGACCCCCGGTTCGGCCCGGTCGCCATGGTCGGCCTGGGCGGGGTGCTCACCGAGGCGCTGCACGATGTCGCCTTCGCCCTGGCACCCGTCCCGGCGGCCCGCGCCGAACAACTGCTGACCGGGCTGCGGACCGCCACGCTCCTCAAGGGCGTCCGCGGGCGGCCCGCGGTCGACCTCGCCGCCGCGGCAGCCGTCATCGAGCGCCTCACCACGCTCGCCGCCGCCCACCCCGAGATCACGGAGATCGAGGTCAATCCGCTGCTCGTCCGCCCGGACGGCGCCCTCGCCCTCGATGCCCGCGCCGTACTGGCCTGACGCCCCGCCCCTGCCCCGCCCGCCGTCCCGGAGGACACCATGGACTTCCGCTACACCCCCCGACAGGCCGATCTCAAGGCCCGCGCCGCCGCCTACACCGAGCTGCTGTTCCGGTACGAGGACCAGGCCGAGGAGGCCGGCGGCCCGCTGCCTTCCGACACCGTCCGCGAACTGACCCGGGCCGCGATCGACGCCGGGGTCTACGCCATCAACATGCCCGAGAAGTGGGGCGGCCCGGGGCTGTCGCTGCTCGACCAGGTCATCGTCGAGGAGGAGTTCGGCAAGGTCACCAACTGTCTGTGGGACATCCCCTGGCGGCCGGCCAACGTGCTGGCGTACGGCACCGAGGCCCAGCGGGAGAAGTACCTCCTCCCCGTCATCCGGGGCGAGCGCTTCGACGCCTTCGCGGTGACCGAACCCGGCGCGGGATCGGACCCCTCCTCGGGCACCAGCACCGCCACCCGTACCGAGGGCGGCTGGCTGCTGAACGGCGAGAAATGGTTCGTGACCTGCGGCGACATCGCCGACTTCCTGCTGGTGCAGGCCGACGCCGGTCCCGAGCGGGCCGCCACCCTCTTCTTCGTCGACAAGCAGGCACCGGGCGTACGGATGACCCGGGTGCCGCGGTTCATGCACTCCGCCGTGAACGGGCACCCCGAGTTCACCTTCACCGATGTCTTCGTGCCCGACGACGATGTCCTCGGCGGCGTCGGCAACGGATACGAACTCACCAAGGAATGGTTCACCGACGAACGGCTGATGATCGCGGCCCGCACCACGGGCGCCGCCGAGCGGGCCCTGCAACTGGCCCGGGACTGGGCGGTGGAGCGCAGGCAGTTCGGGTCGCCGATCGCGGACTTCCAGCTGGTGCAGGGGATGCTGGCGGACTGCGCGGTCGATATCGCGGTCAACCGGGCCTACACCCACCAGGTCGCCTGGGAGGCCGACCAGCCGGGCGCCGACCCCAAGGCGCTGCACGCCAAGGCCTCGACGGCCAAACTCGCGGCGAGCGAGGCGGCGGGCCGGGTCATCGACCGCTGTGTGCAGATCTTCGGCGGCCGTGGCTATGACCGCTCCTATCCCGTCGAGCGGCTCTACCGCGAGCTGCGGGTGGACCGGATCTGGGAGGGCACCTCCGAGATCCAGCGCCTGATCATTGCCAACGAGCTCATCAAGCGCGGTACCCGCGCCCTCGACCTGCCCCTGCCCTGACCCGCCGCCCGCCACCGGACCCCGGCCCACCACGACCTTCGAGGACTGACATGGACTTCCGTCTCACCCCCCGCCAGGCGGACCTCAAGCGCACCGCGCGCGAGCTCACCGAGACGCTCACCGCCTACGAAACCGACTGCGAGGAGAACAACGGCCTGACGGCGCAGGACCACGCGGCCATCCGCGACGCCGTCCTCGCCTCCGGCCTCCAGGCCGTCAACATGCCCCGGGAGTGGGGCGGCGCCGGCCTGACCATCCTGGAACAGGCCATCGTCCAGGAGGAGTTGGGGCAGCTCACCGGAGCGCTGTGGGACACCGTGTGGCGCCCCGCCAACGCCCTGCGCTTCTGCACCCCCGCACAGCGTGCGCGCTACCTCGAACCGGTCATCCGCGGCGAGCGCCGTGACTGCTACGCGGTGACCGAACCCGGGGCCGGCTCCGACCCGCAGAACCTGGCGACCACCGCGACGCGGACGGCCGACGGCTGGGTACTGAACGGCGAGAAGTGGTTCGTGACCGTCGGCGACCACGCCGACTTCATGATCGTCCTCGCCGCGGCGGGTCCGGACCGGGAGCCGACGCTCTTCCTCGTCGACAAGGACACCCCGGGCATCGAGATGACGCGGGTGCCGCGCTTCATGCACACCTTCGTCTACGAGCACCCCGAGTTCACCTTCACCGAGGTGCACGTTCCCGAGGACGCCGTTCTCGGGGGCGTCGGCAAGGGCTACGACATCACCCGGTCCTGGTTCACGGAGGAACGGCTGATGATCGCGGCCCGTACGACGGGCGCCGCCGAGCGGGCGCTTCGGCTGGCGCGGGACTGGGCGGTGGAGCGCAGGCAGTTCGGGTCGCCGATAGCCGACTTCCAGCTGGTGCAGGGGATGCTGGCGGACTGCGCGGTCGATATCGCGGTCAACCGGGCCTACGCGCACCAGGTCGCCTGGGAGGTGGACGAGGGCACCGTCGACCGCAAGACCCTGCACGCCAAGGCGGCCATCGCCAAGCTCGCGGCGAGCGAGGCGGCGGGCCGGGTGATCGACCGCTGTGTGCAGATCTTCGGCGGCCGTGGCTATGACCGCTCCTATCCCGTCGAGCGGCTCTACCGCGAGCTGCGGGTGGACCGCATCTGGGAGGGCACCTCCGAGATCCAGCGCCTGATCATCGCCGGTGAACTGGTCAAGCGGGGCACGGGCGTGCTCCAGATGCCCTCCGCAGGCTGACCTCTCCCGGGGCGCCGGGCGGGGTGCGACGGGGGAGTGCACACCGGACACGCCCCCAGCCGCACCCCACCCGGGCACCCCACCCGGCCCCCGGACCACCGCGTACCACCAGGAGTCACGGACGGACGGCCGGAGCTGTCCGCCCTCCCCGTACACCGACCGGCAGCCCCACCCCGGACCAAGGAGGACCCATGTCCGAGAGCACCGACACCGTCGAACGGATCGGGATCGTGGGCTGCGGCCTGATGGGCTCCGGAATCGCCGAGGTGTGCGCCCGAGCGGGCCGGGACGTGAGCGTCGTCGAGACGGACCCCCGCGCGGCGGACGCCGGACTCCGCCGGATCACGGCCTCCCTGGAACGCGCCACGGCAGCCGGGAAGCTCTCCGCCCCGGACCGGGGCGCCGCGCTCGCCCGGATCACGGTCACCGCGGACCTGGCCGCGCTGGCCGACCGGGACCTGGTCGTCGAAGCCGTCGCCGAGGACGAGTCCGCCAAGCTGGCCGTCTTCGCGCGGCTGGACCAGGTGGTCCGGCGGCCGGACGCGATCCTGGCGACCAACACCTCGTCCCTTCCCGTCATCCGTCTTGCCGCCGCCACCGCACGCCCCCAGCAGGTCATCGGCCTGCACTTCTTCAACCCCGTTCCGGTGCTGCCGCTCGTCGAGCTGGTGCCGTCCCTGCTGACCGGCGAGGACACCACCCGCAGGGCACACTCCTTCGCCGCCGGCGTGCTGGGCAAGGAGGTCGTGCACGCCGCGGACCGCGCCGGGTTCATCGTCAACGCCCTGCTCGTCCCCTATCTGCTGGACGCGGTACGGATGGCCGAGTCCGGCGCGGCGTCGGCGGCCGATATCGACCGGGGGATGCGGCTGGGCTGCGCCCACCCGCTCGGGCCGCTCGCGCTGGCCGATCTGATCGGTCTGGACACGACACAGGCCATCGCCGAGTCGCTGTACGAGGAGTTCCGTGAGACGCGCTACGCCCCGCCGCCGCTGCTGGCCCGGATGGTCGAAGCGGGCCTGCTCGGCCGTAAGTCGGGCCGGGGCTTCCACAGCTATCGATGACCGCGGCCGGCGGCGGACGGCCGCGGGCGGCGATGCGGGAAGATGGACGGGACGGGCGGCCGAGCCCGCCGAGGACACCGACACCGATCCGGGGAGCACTCACGTGGCCAAGGCTGAACGCACTCTCGAAACGCGGGAACGGATCCTGTCCGCCGCGTGCGAAGTGATCGCCGAGGTCGGCTTCGAAAAGATCCGTATGCGGATGGTCGCGGAGCACGCCGGAGTGTCCACCGCCCTGCTCCACTACCACTTCGAGAACCGCGAGCGGCTCTTCGCCGAGGCGATGACGCACTCCTTCGCGCAGACCGGCACGGAACTCGAACGGGACGCCGACACGGTGCCCGCCTCGGTGGTCCTGGCCCGCATTCTGCACAACATGCTGCCCACGGACCCGGAGCTGCGGCAGGACTGGCGGCTGTGGCAGGAACTGTGGGTGCGGGCGCTGCGTGACGAGACCGCCCAGCATCTCGCCGTCGACCTGTACGACCAGCTGCACACCTGGATCAGCCAGGCGATCCGGCGGGGCATCGAGTCGGGCGAGTTCACCGACTGCGATGTCGAGGCGACCAGCACGCTGCTGCTCGCCCTGAGCGACGGGTTCGGTATCCGGCTGATGCTGGGCGACCCCCGGGTCGACCTCCCCGCCGCCCAGGCGGCCATCTGGCGGGCCGTCGCCGGGACGCTCGGCGTTCCCGAGGCGTTCCCCGAGATCTGAGGGCGCAGGCCGGCGGCGCGCGGCCGGGCGGATGCCCGCACCGCCACCGTGCGGCAGCGGGCGGGGTTCCGGGGCCGTCGCTACGGCGTGAAGTCCGTGAGCGCGTCCTGCGACCGCGCGACGGCCGCCGCATGGCCGAACAGACCGGGCAGCCCGCCGGAGTGCAGGAACACGGTGCGCTGTCCGGGGGTGATGGTGCCGTCCTGGACCGCCGCCCGCAGACCGGCCAGCGCGCGCCCGGTGTAGACGGGGTCGAGAACGATGCCCTCCGTACGGCCCGCCAGGGTCAGCGCGTCCATCGACGCGTCCGTCAACGTGCTGTATCCGGCGCCGACTTGGTCGAGCCGTAGGCGCAGTGCCTCCGGAGCGAGGACCGCGCCGGACAGCCCGGCGACCAGCCCGGTGACCGTGCCCGCCGGATCGTCCACCGCGCCGCAGTGGACCCCCAGCACCCGCGCGGGCCCGAGCACGTCCACCAGGCCGGCCATCGTGCCGCCGGACCCCAGCGCGACCACGACGGTGTCCAGGTCCGGTGCCTGGCCGAGCAGTTCGCGCCCGCACTCGGCATAGCCGTACGCACCGAGCGGGCTGGAACCACCGAAGGGGATCAGGGCCGGTACCGCGCCCCGGTGCCGGAGCTGTGCGGCCACCCGCTCCGCCACGGCGGCGAGTTCCGCGCCCCGCACTTCCCCGGCCCAGACGACGGTGGCCCCGAAGAGGCCGTCGAGGGCGAGGTTTCCGGAGGCCGACGAGTCGGCGGAGCCGGCCAGTACGAGCACCACATCGAGCCCGAGCCGGGCACCGGCCGCCGCGGTCAGCCGGGCGTGATTGCTCTGTGCGGCCCCGGTCGTCACCAGGGTCGTGGCGCCCTCGGCGACGGCCGCGCCACAGAGCCACTCCAGCTTGCGCACCTTGTTCCCGCCGCCGCCCAGACCGGTGAGGTCATCGCGCTTGATCCAGAGGTCCTCCGGCCCGAGGCCCAGCGCGCGTGCCAACCGCGGCGCCGGCTCCAGCGGGGTCGGCCATGTCCCGAGCACTGCCCGTGCCGGGGCGCCACTGCCCGAACTCATCGTCCACGTCCTTCCGTTCGCCCTGCCCATGTCGTCCGTCGGCCAGCGTGTCATGCCGTGCCCGCCGGCGGGCTCCCTTCAGCCGGCGGCCTCCGCCCCGGCGTCGTCCATCAGGCCCACGAACATCGTCCGGTGCAGCTGGTCGACATGCCGCCGGGCGACCTCGGTCGCGCCCACCGGATCACCGCGGCGCAGGGCGTCGACCAGGGCGCGGTGTTCGCAGTTGGACCGCTGGAGGGTGTCGAGCGGATACGGCAGGTAGTAGCGGTAGAGGTCCTGGAGCACCGCTCCGTATGGTGCGGCGGCGAAGGCGACGCCCGTGGCGTCCGCCACCGCGAGGTGGAACCGTTCGTCGTGGCTGCGGAACTCGGTCCAGCTCCCGGCCGCGTCCATCTCGCCGACCAGCCGGTCGAGGACGTCGAGGGCGGCATCGCCTGCCTGGAGGGCCGCCAGATGGGCGATCCCGCATTCGAGGACGAGCCGGTGGTCGATCAGCCGGTGGACCTCGGCCGCTGCCGCGCGGTAGGCCGCGGCCTCGGTGACCGTTCCCTTCGCGGGCCGCTCGGCGACGAGGGTGCCGCCGGTCCGGCCGCGCCGGCGTTCCAGCACACCGTCGGCGTGCAGCGAGGCGAGCGCGCGGCGGACGGTGATGTCCCCGACGCCCAGTGCCGCGGCGATCTCGTCGGTCGGGGGGAGGCGTTCACCGGGGGCCAGCAGGCCGAGCTCGACGGCGAGGGCGATACGGGCGCGCACCGTGTCCAGGGCGGAGAGCCGTTGAATGCCACCCAGTGGCGGGGCATTGAGGCCCCGCACCGCGGCCTCGGGGTCCGTGGCGTCGGGAAGGTGTCCGGGCATGACTCACTCTAACAAACATCTCATTATGAGATCTCTTGAATAAGAGCTCATCTTGCTCTAATTTCATGCGGGTCCTGAAGTCCGCCCCCGCGGCCCGCCGGCCACACCGCCGTCCGGCCACTGAGAACGCAGGTGAGGCCCGTGTCCCGACCCCTGCCCGTAGCCCTCGTCCAGGCACCGCCCCGCCCGGCCACGGCACCCTTGTCCGGCTTCGCCGCGGAGGTCGGGGAGCTGATCGCACGCTTCCCGCACACCCGGCTCGTCGTCTATCCCGAGCTGCATCTGTGCGGGGTGACCGGTGCCGCCGACGGGTCCGAGGCCGAGCTGTGGGCGGCGGCCGAACCACTGGACGGCCCCCGCGCGCGACAGCTCGCCGAGCTCGCCGGCGATCTGGGCATCTGGCTCGTACCCGGCAGCGTCTGCGAGCGGGGACCGGGCGGCGAACTGTTCAACACGGCGCTGGCCTTCTCCCCCGAGGGCCGTCCCGCCGCCTCGTACCGCAAAATCTTCCCGTGGCGGCCGCACGAGCCCTACGACCCCGGGGACCGCTTCGTCGTCCTCGACCTGCCGGGGACCGGCCGGGTCGGCTTCTCGATCTGCTACGACGCCTGGTTCCCCGAAGTGGCCCGCCACCTCGCCTGGATGGGCGCCGAGGCGATCATCAACCCCGTCATGACCACCACCGCCGACCGCGCCCAGGAACTGGTGCTCGCCCGCGCCAACGCCATCGTCAACCAGGTGTTCGTGCTCAGCGTCAACACCGCGGGACCCGTCGGCACCGGCCGCAGTCTCGTCGTCGACCCCGAAGGCCGGGTCCGCACCGAGGCCCCCGACCAGGGGCCCGCCGTCCTCACCGATGTGCTGGACCTCGACGACGTCACCCGGGTACGGGAGTTCGGCACGGCCGGGCTGAACCGTATGTGGGACCAGTTCAACGACACCGACGCGCCGCTGGAACTCCCGCTCTACGACGGACGCATCGACCCACGCCGCTGGCGGCCCGCCGGCCCCGCCCCGTTCCCTCCCGGCACGGGCAGCTGACCGCCCGACCCGCCTCTCACCCCGTATCGCGGCACATCCCCCGGAGCCACCCATGGACCCCTCCGAGCACACGCTCGCCCGCACCCTCACCCTCAAGTCCGTCGTCCTGTTCGGGCTCGCGTACATGACCCCGCTGATCGTCCTGGGGACCTTCGGTGTCGTGGCCGACACCACCGGCGGTGCCGTTCCCACGGCCTATCTCCTCGCCCTGTGCGCCATGCTGTTCACCGCGCACAGCTACGGGAAAATGGCGGCCGCCTACCCGGTCGCCGGGTCGGCGTACACCTATGTCAGGGAAGCCATCGACGGACGCGTCGGCTTCCTCGTCGGCTGGGCGACGCTGCTCGACTACTTCTTCCTGCCCATGGTCATCTGGCTCATCGGCGGCGCCTACCTCCAGGCGGAGTTCCCCGGCGTCCCGTTCTGGGTGTGGATCCTCGGCTTCATCGTGCTGACCACGGCGCTGAACGTCCGGGGCATCAAGACCGCCGAACGCGTCAACGACCTGCTGATGGTCTTCCAGTTCCTGGTGATCGCGTTCTTCGTGCTGCTGTCCCTGCGGCACGTCGTCCAGCTCGGCGGGGCGGGCGCACTCGCCGACACCACGCCCTTCGCCAACCACGCCACCACCCTGGCCGGCATCTCGGCGGGCGCCGCCATCGCGGCCTACTCCTTCCTCGGCTTCGACGCGGTCACCACACTCACCGAGGAGACCATCGAGCCGAAGCGGACCATGCCCCGCGCCATCCTCCTCGTCGCACTCATCGGCGGCGGCATCTTCATCGCGGTGGCCTACGCGACCCAGCTGGTCCACCCGGGCAGCGTCTTCAGCGATGCCGACTCCGCGGCCTTCGAGATCGCCCGGGTCATCGGCGGGGACGTCTTCGCTTCGGTCTTCCTCGCGGGTCTGGTCGTCGCCCAGTTCGCCTCCGGCATCTCCGCCCAGGCCAGCACCTCCCGGCTGCTGCTCGCCATGGGACGCGACTCGGTCCTCCCGCGCAGGACCTTCGGGTGGATCCATCCGCGCCTGCGCACCCCCGTCTTCAACATCCTGCTCACCGGCGCCGTCGGCCTGATCGCCCTGCGCATGAACGTGGCCACCTCCACGTCCTTCATCAACTTCGGCGCCTTCACCGCCTTCACCTTCGTCAATCTCAGCGTCCTCGCCACCTACCTCCGCAGCCGCCGGGCGGGCGACCGTCCGCGCGTGCTGCCCTATGTGATCGCCCCGGTGATCGGCGCCGCCGTCGACATCTGGCTGCTGGCCCATCTCGACTCCAAGGCCCAGCTCCTGGGCCTGATCTGGCTGGCCGTGGGCGTCGGCTACCTCACCTATCTCACGAAGGGCTTCCGCAGGCCGCCGCCGAAGATGGACCTCTCCGAGGACTCCCGTACCGCCGACGCAGCCGCCTGAGGCGGCCCGGCAGTCCACTTCGGATCACTTCGGACCACCTCAGGGGCACTGCTGCCGGAAGCTGTGTGATCATCTCGGGATGAGTGCGAGCGGCGGGGCAGCGGCGCCCCTGTACGGGACACAAGTGGCCGAGAGCCCTGCTTTTGCCGGGGAGTTCGAGGTGCATCTCACCGTCCGGGACGACGCGGACCGCGCGGCGGCCGGGGCACTGGCCGCCTACGCGGCGGCCCATCGCCTCACGTACGTACACATCCTTCTGGAACGGGGGGACGTGCCCTCGCAGCCGATGCTGACGCTGCACGGGTCCGGGACGTACGAGAAGGTACGGGCCGAAGCCGTCGCACAGGCGGACGGGCTGCGCGCGGCGGGGTTCGACGTGGTGCGGACGAAGATCGAGGCGACTCCGTGGACCGTGGGCGTACCCGGCACGGACGACGAGGCCGCAGGGCTCGGCCCCGGCTACTACTTCGAGCATCACCTCAAGCTGGTGCTGGCGCGCTCCGCTCCCCTCGGCCCCCTGCTCGCCCTCGTCGTCGGGCACGGTGCGCACCTCTCGCGGAACGCACGCCGGGTGCGGTCCGACGGCAGGGCGGAGCGGTTTGTGACGCAACGGTGCCGGAGGGTGGGCCTGACGACCGCGGGACAGCGGCTGGACGCCCTGTCCGCGCAACTGCGCGCCGCGGGCCACCAACTCACCTCCGTCGAGCGGGAGTTCGTGGTGCACGACGGGAATCTGGCGCTCGACGCCGGCTGGCTGGACGGGGAGTACGCGAGGGCGGGGGAGGGGATCGGCTCATGACAGGGACCGACGAGACGGGTGCGGCGGCGCAGTGGCAGGCGTTCCGGTACGGACCGTGGGCGGACACCGAGGTCGTGCCGCGGGCCAGGCCCGACGAGGCGACGCGGGCCGAGAGGGATCTGCCCACCACCCTGCTTCCCGTAC
This sequence comes from Streptomyces sp. MCA2, assembly GCF_023544705.1. Lineage (NCBI taxonomy): Bacteria > Bacillati > Actinomycetota > Actinomycetes > Kitasatosporales > Streptomycetaceae > Streptomyces > Streptomyces sp. MCA2. Next base: position 145,530 of record NZ_JAMJFM010000004.1, on the reverse strand, counting down.
CGGATGACGGGGTGGTGCAGCGCCCGGTCTTCGACCCCGCGGCGACCCACCACGTCTTCGGCATGCGGCTGGGTGAGCCCGCCTTCGCGGACACGGCGGTCGGTGAGCGGTGGTACGAGGCGCGGCGGCATGCCCTGCATCACGTACTGACCGCGCTCGCGCAGTCACCGTGGGCCGGCCATCTCGTGCTCCGCGGCAGCATGCTGCTGAAGGAGTGGTTCGGGGACGCGGCACGCGAGCCGGGCGACCTCGACTTCGTCGTGGTACCGGAGACCTGGCAGCTGGAGGACGACCGTACGGACCGGATGCTCGACGGCCTCGCCGCCGCGGCCGAGGCGCTGTCCCGCCGCGGCGGCCCGGTACGCCTCGACGCGCGCGCCGCCGTCGGCGACGAGATCTGGTCGTACGACCGGGTGCCGGGCCGGCGGCTGGTCATCCCGTGGACGGCCGAAGCCGACGGCGTCCCGGCGGGCAGCGTGCAGCTCGACTTCGTCTTCACCGAGCACCTCCCCGCGCCCGCGGAGCCCGCCGAGATCTGCGGGCCGCAGGGCGCCGCGCCGGTGGTGGTCCATGCGGCGAGCCGTGGGCTGTCGCTCGCCTGGAAGGTGCTCTGGCTGGTGAGCGACATGCATCCCGAGGGCAAGGACCTCTACGACGCCGTCCTGCTCGCGGAGAGCACCGCGTTGCCGTTCGCCCTGCTGCGCGAGGTGTTCCGGGGTGCGGACGACGGCAACTACGACCTCCATCCGGTGCTGCTGCGGACCATCGCCGGGATCGAACACGACTGGTCCGAGTTCCGCAAGGAGTACCCGCCGCGGACCGGAACCGTGGCGGCGGATCCGTACGGTGAGCACCGGTACGTCCCTCGTCTCGTGACGGCTCTGGAGCCCACCTTCGCCGGCGACGACGGCAGCGGCGTCACCGCCGAATACCGGCAGCGGGCCGCCTGGTTCGCGTCGCTGACCGCGGAATGCGCGGGGGTTCTCGCCGAGCGCGGTATGGACGCGGTGCAGGACCTGCTGCTGGAGCGGCGGATGAGGTTCGAGAACACGGTCGTCATCACCCGGGAGCTGTCCGGCCGCGACGGGTGCACGCTGTGGGACGCGGCCGCCGTGGTGGCGGAGTTCCGCAGGGACCATCCGGCGGTCGCCCGGTGGACCTGGCTGCTCGCCGACCCGGACGAGGCGGTGCGGGAGCTGAGCGGGGGCGAGACCGGCACGGAGGGCTGAGCGGGCGCCCGCCGCCGGGGGCCCGTGGAAACCGGAGCATTGCTGCGGCACCGCGGCACCGCGGCACCGCGGCACCGCGACATCACGAGACCGCGACACCGCGGCCCCGGCTGCTCCGCGCGACGCGCCCTATCCCATGCTGCTGATGCTCTCCGGCTCGATGACGAAGAGCACGCGTTCCTCGTCGCGGCCCCCGTACCAGGGGTAGGGCCCGCCGAGGTACTTCTGGGCGAGCTGCTCGACGTGCTCGACCGCGCCCTCGGTCGTGGTCTCGACGACCCGGCCGCGCACCTGGAAGTAGCGCGAGGGGTGGTCAGGGTCGGAGACGGCGACGGCCACCCGCGGGTCGCGCCCGATGTTCCGGGTCTTCACATGGCCCCGGACGCTGTTGATCAGCACATGGGCGCCGTCGGTGTCGACCCAGGTCTGGGTCACCTGAGGGGAACCGTCGGGCATCGAGGTGGCCAGAAAGCAGGTGCTCGGCCTGCGCAGCAGCGCGAGAAGTTCAGAGGGAAGGTGCACAACGTTCTCCCGGCCGGTCGGAGGGGCGGGGGCGGTTCGGTCACCTCCCGCCGCTGGTGGGACGCGCCCCGCTCGCGCGGGGCGTGGCGGAGCATATACGGGGCGGTCCGTTGCCCCCGCACGCCCATCCCCTCTCCCGTGAGCCGGTGTGGATCAGTTGATTCCAGCCGCTATGCTTGCTGGATACAAGCAATGTATTCAGCGGAACGACGACATCACCGCGAAGGATCACGACGATGAGTAAGGGCACGGTCCATGACTGCGACCGGGCTGCCTCGCAGGTCACCGCCTCGTCGAGGCTGGATGAGGCTGCCGCCGGGCTGGGGACGGAGATCGTCCGCTTCTCCCGGCTGATCGCGGCATGGAAGCAGCGGGCCAAGACCGACGGCGGCGCCGCCGACCGGGTGCTGCTGGCCAGGCTGGTGGTCGGCGGGGACCAGCGGGCGACCGATCTGGCCGCCGACGCGTTCCTCGACCTGTCGACCGTCAGCCGTCAGGTGCGTTCGCTGGTCGAGCGAGGTCTGGTGACCCGTCGCCCCGACCCGGAAGACCGCCGCGGGTCCTTGCTGGCGGCGACCGATGCGGGGCGTGCCGCTTTTGCGCACTACCGCGCCCAGCGCGACGCCGAACTGGCCGGGCTCCTCGAACCGTGGTCGCCCCAGGACCGGGCCGACCTGATCCGGCTGCTGGGCCGTCTCAACGAGGACATGGCAGAACGACAACACACACGGCTGACGACCGGGGGAGACCAGGGAGACGCCGTGGAGCAGGGAGACATACGTACATGAGCACAGCCACCTCCCCGCCCGCCGCGGGAGCCGAGGCGATACCCGAACCAGGAATCCTGAGCCACCGTCAGATCCTCACCATCCTCAGCGGATTGATGCTGGGGATGTTCCTCGCCGCGCTCGACCAGACCATCGTCAGCACCTCCATCCGGACCATCGCCGACGATCTGCACGGCCTCAGCCAGCAGGCCTGGGCGACCACCGCCTACCTGATCACCTCGACGATCGCCACGCCGCTGTACGGCAAGCTGTCCGACCTGTACGGCCGCAAGCCGTACTACCTGGCCGCGATCACCATCTTCGTCGCGGGTTCGGTGCTGTGCACGTTCTCCACCTCGATGACCGAACTCGCCGCGTTCCGGGCGATTCAGGGCCTGGGTGCCGGTGGTCTGATGTCGCTGGCACTGGCGATCATCGGTGACATCGTCCCGCCGCGGGAACGCGCCCGCTACCAGGGCTACATGCTGGGCACCTTCGCCACCTCCAGCGTGGCCGGGCCGCTGATCGGCGGGGCGCTCGCCGGACAGGACCAGCTGCTGGGCATCACCGGCTGGCGTTGGGTCTTCCTGGTCAACGTGCCGATCGGCATCGTCGCGCTGTTCGTGGTCGCGAAGGTGCTCAACATCCCGCACACCCGGCGCGATCACCGCATCGACTGGTGGGGAGCGTTCACCATCTCCCTCGGCGTCGTTCCGCTGCTGCTCGTCGCGGAGCAGGGCAGGGAGTGGGGCTGGGACTCGTCCCGGTCGATCGCCTGTTATGCCATCGGTGTCGTCGGCATCATCGCCTGGATCTTCGTCGAGCGGTGGATCGGCGATGACGCGCTGATCCCGATGCGGCTGTTCCGCAACGGCACCTTCAGCAAGACCAGTCTGCTGTCCGTGCTGATCGGTATGGGCATGTTCGGCGGGATGCTGATGATCCCGCAGTACCTCCAGATCGTGAAGGGCGCCAGCCCCACCAAGTCGGGTCTGGAAATGCTGCCGTTGATGGCGGGCATGTTCATCGCCTCCATCGCGTCGGGCCAGATCACCTCCAAGACCGGCCGCTACAAGATCTTCCCGATCATCGGCACCGCGCTGATGATCGTGGCGATGCTGCTCTTCCACTTCAGGGTCCAGTGGGACACGCCGCTGTGGGAGACCATGGCGTACATGCTGGTCTTCGGCCTCGGCCTGGGCGGCTGTATGCAGACCCTGGTGCTGGCCGTACAGAACGCGGTGCCCCCGCGGGACATGGGTGTGGCGACCGCCTCGTCCACGTTCTTCCGTCAGATGGGTGCCACCGCGGGTACCGCGATCTTCCTGTCGGTGCTGTTCAGCACGGTCGGTGACAAGATCTCCTCGGCGTTCAAGGACGCCGCCTCCACCGAGCGTTTCCAGGCCGCGCTGCGCGACCCCGCGGTGCTGCACGACCCCGCCAACAAGCCCGTGCTGGACATGCTCAAGCACCCCGGCAACGGCAACTCCTCGGGTGTGCTCAGCGATTCGTCGTTCATCCAGCACCTCGATCCGCGGCTGGCCGAGCCGTTCAAGCGCGGCTTCGCCGACTCGATGCACACCGTGTTCCTCATGGGCGCGATCGTCGTGGCCGTGGCCTTCCTGCTGATGTGGTTCATCAAGGAGGTGCCGCTGCGGCAGATCTCCGGTCTACAGGCCCGTGCGCAGGCCGACGCCGAGGCGGAGTCCGCCAAGGACGCGGCAGCCGCCGCCGACGGTGCGGCGCACGGAGCTGATGCGGAGGGCGCGGACCCGCGCACGGCGGCCGAGCCGGCCGATGTCCCGGTCGCCGACGCGGTCCCGGTCCTCGCCGCGACCCCCGCGGGCTCCGCGGACCGCGGAACCGGTGCGACCGGTCCGGTGATCCACGGGACGGTGCGGGACGGCGACGGCAGGCCGGTGGCGCAGGCCGCGGTCACCCTCATCAGCGTCGGCGGCCGGCAGCTCGGCCGTACGTCGTCCGGGGCCGACGGTGGCTATGCGCTGCCCACGACGGGTGCCGGCACCTATGTGCTGATCGGCTCCGCGGGGGCCCGCAGGCCGCAGGCCGTGACCGTGGTGGTGGGCGGCGAGCCCGTGTCGTTCGACCTGACCCTGAGCGGCGCGGCGGGTCTCTCCGGCGAGGTCCGTGAGGAGAAGGGCGACGAGCCGGTGGCCGGCGCACTCGTCGTGGCCACGGACGTACGCGGCGAGGTCGTCGCCTCGGGCGTGGCCGGCCAGGACGGCGGCTTCGCGTTCGGGGAACTGACCCCGGGCAGCTACACCCTGGCCGTCAGCGCCGAGCACCACCGCCCGTCCGCCCTCCAGGTGGAGGTCACCACCGGCAGCCGCAACTGGTACGAGGTGCGGCTGACGCTCGGTGCCCAGGTCCGTGGCACCGTCCGGACGGTACGCGGCGGACCGGTGGACGACGCCCGGGTGACCCTGCTGGACCCGGCGGGCAATGTGGTCGCCACCGCCACCAGCGGTCAGGACGGTGAGTACGTCTTCACCGACCTCGACAGCGGGGAGTACACCCTGCTCGCCGCCGGCTATCCGCCGGTCGCCGCCCCGCTGCATGTGGGCGCTGCCGGACAGAGCGAGTTCGACATCGAACTCGGCCACGACCCGGCGAGCTGACGCACGGCGAACGATGCGGGTGAGGGGCCCGGCGGGGAAGGAACGGCGGGCCCCTCACCCGTGACCGGCCAGGACGCGGGGCCGTGCGCAGGGGGCGTCGGAGCACCCCCGGGCGCCCCGCTCCCGGGCCGGGCGCTCCCCACCGGGTTTGGCGCTGCCGCCCCGGCCTACGTAAAGTTCCGCCGAAGCTTGAATAGAACACACGATCCCAGGGAAGCGGCAGCGGCAATGACGGTGACCGAAACAGGCCGGGCCGATGGCACGGGTATCGACTCGGAGCGGATGGCGGTCTGCCTGAGCGTGCTGGAGGAGCTCGACGCGCTGCCCGTCGACCACCCGGACGCGATCGCCATACGGCGCGCCACCGCCGGTATCTACCGCTCGGTGAAGCAGCGCCGCCGCCAGGAACGCCGGGCGGCCAAGACCGCCAACGACAGGGCCGTGACCGCGGCCACGGCCACCGGCGCGCCCGACCGGATCGACGACGAGACACAGGGACTGGCCCTCACCAGCTCCGTGACCACGGAGATCGCCGGCATCCTGAAGCGGCCCAGGTCCTGCTACACCTGCAAGTCCCGCTACGTCGAGGTCGACGCGTTCTACCACCAGCTCTGCCCGCCCTGCGCCAAGGAGAACCGGTTCCGCCGCGACGCCCGCACGGACCTCACCGGCAGGCGCGCGCTGCTCACCGGCGGCCGGGCGAAGATCGGCATGTACATCGCCCTGCGCCTGCTGCGCGACGGCGCCCACACCACCATCACCACCCGCTTCCCGAGCGACGCCGTCCGCCGCTTCAAGGCGATGCCGGACAGCGCGGAGTGGCTGCACCGGCTGAAGATCGTCGGCATCGATCTCCGTGACCCGGCCCAGGTCATCGGCCTCGCCGACGCGGTGAGCGCCGAGGGCCCCCTGGACATCCTGATCAACAACGCCGCCCAGACCGTCCGCCGGTCGCCCGAGGCGTACGGACAGCTGATCGCCGCCGAGTCCGCCCCGCTGCCCGCCGGGGAACTGCCCGCCTCCCTCGTCCTCGGCCACTTCGGCAGCGGTGCTCCCGCCGCCCCAGCCGCCCTCACCGCCGCATCCGCCACACACAGCACGCTGAGCGCCGAGGACATCACCGCCCTCGCCCTGACCACCGGCTCCACCTCGCCCGCCCGGATCGAGGCGGGTACCGCGATCGACGCCGGCGGCCTGGTGCCGGATCTGCACGCGACCAACACCTGGATCCAGAAGGTGGACGAGGTCGACCCGGTCGAGCTCCTGGAAGTCCAGCTGTGCAATATGACCGCACCCTTCCTGCTGGTGAGCAGGCTGCGCCCGGCGATGGCCGCGGCCGCCGCGCGCCGTAAGTACGTGGTCAACGTCTCGGCGATGGAAGGCCAGTTCAGCCGCGGCTACAAGGGCGCGGGCCATCCGCACACCAACATGGCCAAGGCGGCGCTGAACATGCTCACCCGCACCAGCGCCCGGGAGATGCTGGAGAGCGACGGCATCCTCATGACGGCCGTGGACACCGGCTGGATCACCGACGAGCGCCCGCACCCCGACAAGATGCGCCTGGCCGAAGAGGGCTTCCACGCTCCCCTCGACCTGGTCGACGGCGCGGCCCGGGTGTACGACCCGATCGTCCGCGGCGAGCTGGGCGAGGATCTGTACGGCTGCTTCCTGAAGGACTACGCCCCCGCGGCCTGGTGATCAGGACCGCCCCTCGCCGCGGGCCGGCGAGGGTGCCCGGTATGCGGTCCGACCGGTGGTTCCTCGCCGGTTCCCGGTACGGGAAGACTGGTACGCAGCCTTCCCAGGAGGGCTCTGGCGGCGGGGCCGGCGGGTCCCTCCGTCCGCCAGGTCAGGGCGACCCGGCCGCGTGGCCGCGGCGCGGTGATCTCCAGCATCCGCAGACCGGCCGCTGACGCCTCGGCCGCCGGCAGCGCCGGGATGACGGCCACGCCGAGGCCCCGGGCCGCGAGCCGCGCCAGCACATGAGGGGCGGCCGCCTCGAAGGCGATACGGGGCCGGATTCCCGCTTCCGCGCAGGCACGTTCGAGCACCCCGCGCAGCCCCGTACCGCGCGGCAGGCTGATCAACGGGCGCTCGCGCAGGGCGGCCAGCGGGACGCTCGTACGGTCCGCGTGCGCCGCCAGCAGGGGGTCGCCCGGCGCGACGGCGGCGACCAGGGGCTCGTCGACCACGACCTGGCAGGAGACGCCCGGCGGCGGTTCCTCGTCCGCGAGGCCGAGCACGGCGATGTCGAGGTCACCGCCGTGCAGTGCGGCGAGCATCCGCTCCGAGGTGTCTTCGGAGAGGGAGATCTCGACCTGCGGGTGCGCATCGTGGAAATCGGCCAGCAGGGAAGCCAGATCGAATCTGCGGGTGCTGGCCCCCGAGACCAGGCCGACCCGGACGCGACCGCGGAGCAGCCCGCTGAACTCGTCCACGGTCTGCCGTATCTCCTCGACGGCGGCGAGCGCGGCCCGCGCATACGTGAGGACGGCCTCGCCCACCTCCGTCATGGTCACCGAACGGCCGGAGCGGTCCAGGAGTGGCTGCCCCAACTCCCGCTCCAGCTGCCGGATCTGAGCGCTGACCCCCGGCTGCGCCAGATGCAGCCGGGCGGCGGCACGGGTGAAGTTGGCCTCCTCCACCACGGCGACGAAGTACTGCAACTGCCGAAGCTCCATAACTCCTGATTCTAAAGAGGAGAACAGCCAGCTCTTGGACTTATGGCAAAGGGAGCAAGATCCTTGCAGTCAGGGGAAGTTCGAGAGCCGGCTCCCCTGCCTGGGGGAGGGGGACTCGGATGACGCAGAGGACTGTCGAAGCGGCGATCGCGGCCGAACGCCGGGAACTGGCGGACCTGTTGGACGGCCTGACGGCCGAGCAGTGGGAGGCGCCGACACTGTGCGCGGGGTGGCGGGTGCGGGATGTCGCGGCCCATATGTCGATGGGGTTCCGTTACTCGCTCCCCAAGATGGCCGCCGAACTCTTCAGAGCGAGGGGAAATATTCACCGGATGGCCGACCGGTGTGCCCGCAGGGACGCGGCCGCCGCCTCGACCGGTGAGCTCGCCGGCCACCTCCGCGACAATGCGCACCACCCCTGGAAGCCGCCGGTCGGTGGCATCACGTCGGCGCTGGGGCACGACGTGGTCCACGGCCTGGACATCACCGTCGCCCTCGGCCTCGACCGGCGGGTTCCCGAGGACCGGGTGCGCATCCTCCTGGAGAAGGTCACCCGCAAGTCCGCCGCGTTCTTCGGAGCCGACCTGAGCGGTACCGAGCTCCGGGCCGACGACCTCGACTGGTCCTTCGGCACCGGAACGCCGCTGTCCGGCGCGGCCCAGGATCTGCTGCTGGTCGCGTTCGGCCGCAAGCTCCCGCCCGGCCACCTGCACGGTGAACGGCACCACCGGTTCGTCACCGGCTGAACCCCGACGGCACGACCACCGGGGTTCAGCCGGCCCGGAGCGGCGCCGGCCCTGCGCTCTCGGGCCCGGCGCCGCCCGCGAGGATCAGCCGTCCAGCCCGTGGCGTGCCAGCAGCGGCGCGAGCTCCGGGTCCCGCCCGATCACCGCGCGAAACGCCCCGAGCGGGTCGACGCTGCCGCCCTTGCTGAGGAGTTCCCGGCGGAAGATCTCCCCGCTCTCGCGGATCGTCTTCCCGTTCTCGCGGAACCAGCGCACGGTGTCGGCGTCCAGCACCTCGGCCCAGCGGTAGCCGTAGTACCCGGCCGCATAGCCGCCGCTGAAGATATGGGCGAAGTACCCGGTGCGATAGCGCGGCGGGATCGCGGCCGACGCGAGGCCGTAGCGCTCCAGCGCGGCCGCCTCGAACGCCTCGGCCTCGTCGGCCCCCGGTGCGTCGCCGTCGGCGGAGAGGGTGTGCCAGGCCCAGTCCAGCACCGCGGCGGCCTGGTGCTCCACCATCCGGAAGCCCGCCCCGAAGTTCTCCGCCTCGCGCAGCCTGGCCGGCAGTTCCGGCGGCATCGGCTCACCGGTGACGTGGTGCCGGGCGTAGTGGGCCAGCACCTCCGGCCAGTCCGCCCACATCTCGTTGACCTGGGAGGGGAACTCGACGAAATCGCGCGGCACTCGGGTGCCGGACAGCAGCGGATAGCGCACCGCGGAGAACAGGCCGTGCAGCGCATGCCCGAACTCGTGGAACAGGGTGTGGACCTCGCTCCAGGTCAGCAGCACCGGCTCGCCCGCCGGAGGCTTGGCGACATTCAGGTTGTTGACCACCACCGGCTGGTGGCCGAGCAGACGGGACTGCGGCACCAGTGCGTCCATCCAGGCCCCGCCCCGCTTGGACTCGCGGGCGTGGAAGTCACCGATGTACAGGCCGAGCGGGCTGCCGTCGGCGTCGTGCACCTCGTAGATGCGGGCGTCCGGGTGGTACGACACCAGGTCGGGGCGCCGGGTGAAGGTGATCCCGTAGACCAGCCCGGCGGCGTGGAAGACACCGTCGTGCAGCACGGTCTCCAGCTCCAGATAGGGCCGCAGCGCCGCCGCGTCGAGGTCGAACCGCTCCTTGCGCACCCGCTCGGAGTAGTACTGCCAGTCCGCCGCGCGGATCTCGGCCACCCCGGCCGCCTCGGCCAGGGCCGCACCCTCCCGCTCGGCGTTGGCGACGGCGGGGGCGACCAGCCGGCCGAGCAGCTCCTCGACCGCGTCCGTGGTGCCGGCCGTCCGGTCCGCGACCTCCCAGGCGGCATGGCTCGGGTAGCCGAGCAGGGCGGCGCGCTCGGCACGCAGGGTGGCCAGGCCGACGGCGACCGGCCCGTTGCTGTCGATGCCGCGCCCGAGGGAGGCGGCGAGCAGCCGCTCGCGCAGCGCGGGGTCGTCGAGCGCGGCGAGCTCGGTCTGGCAGGAGAAGTTCTTCAGGCTGAGCACGAACTTGCCTTCGTGCCCCAGCGCCCGGGCGTTCGCGGCAGCGGCCGCGATCTGGTCCTCGGGCAGGCCGGCCAGCTCCTCGGCACGCTCCAGTACGAGCGCCGCGGCCGCGGTGGCCGTCCGAAGGTTCTGCCCGAACTCGGTGCTCAGGGCGGCGATCTCGGCATTCAGCTCGCGCAGGCGCCGCTGCTCCTGCGGGCCGAGCCGCGCACCGGCCCGGACCCGTTGGGTGTGGTGGCGCTCCAGCAGCTGCAACTGCTCCGTGTCCAGGCCGAGTTGCCCGCGCCGCTCGAAGAGCGTGTCCAGCCGGGCGAACAGGGCGGAGTCGAGCAACAGCGCATCGTCATGGGCGGCCAGCAGCGGAGCGATCTCGACCTCGAGCGCCTGGATCTCCTCGTCGGTGTCCGTCGCGGCCTTGTTGAAGAACACCCGGCGCACCCGGCCGAGAACCGCGCCGCTGCGTTCCAGCGCCTCCACCGTGTTCTCGAAGGTCGCCGGCTCGGCGCAGGCGCCGATCGCCGCCACCTCTGTCAGCTGGTCGGCCATTCCACGGGCGAAGGCAGCGGGAAAGTGATCGTTCCGGATCCGCGCGAAAGGCGGCAGCTCGTAGGGCAGATCACTCGGCTCGAAGAAAGGGTTGGACGTCGTCACAGTCACAAGGGCCGACACTACGCCCGGGGGCGCCGTCGGGTCCCGCAGTCGCCCCATCACACCGGTGTGCGGGGGCAGTTGCCGCCCGGGATGTGCGGCGGCGGGCCGGGGCACGAGGGCGTGACCTCACTCCGCCCTCCCGTCCCGCGCACCCGCCGCATGATGAGTGATCCCGACCCCGCCACGGCGCGGCCTTGCGGGCCGTTTCCGGTGAGCATCGTGCGGCCATTCGTGGTGTCATCGAAACGAGGCAAGCAATAAATACTCCTGTGGCAGGAGGAACCATGGCCAGCAAGCTGCGAGCCCGAGACATCATGTCCGGCGGAGCGCATTGTGTGGGTGCACATGAGTCGTTGATGGATGCGGCGAAGATGATGCGGGATCTGGATGTCGGGTGCCTGCCCATCTGCGGTGACAACAACCGGCTCATGGGCATGATCACCGATCGCGATATCGTCATCACCTGCTGTGCCGAAGGGGTCGACCCGATGACGGTGCAGGCCGGTTCCATGGGCGGGAAGGTCCACTGGATCGATGCGGACGCGGACGCCTCCGAGGTCCTGCGGACCATGGAGGAGCAGCACATCAAGCGCCTGCCGGTGATCGACGTCAAAGGCGGCCACCGTCTGGTGGGCATGATCACCGAGGCCAACCTCGCCAAGAACCTCAGCGACGCACAGATCGCGGAATTCGTCAGCCGGGTGTACGCGACCGCCGGCTGAGGTGTCTGTCCGGGCGACGGCAGGCAGGCACCGAGGACGACCCTTCGACCGATGGGCCACCGCGGCGGGCGGTGGCCCCACCCGTTAACCTGCGGTGATCAACTTTTCGCCCACAGCGCTGGGCACCTCCTCGGATTCGCCAGGACGAAGGGATTTTTCTGTGTCCATGCCCTCCCCGCCGCAGGGTGGCTACAACGCGCCGCAGGGCGGTCACCCCCCTTACGGCCAGCCGCCCCAGGCGCCGTACGGGCAGCCGCCGCAGGCTCCGTATGGGCAGCAGCTTCAGGCGCCCTACGGGCAGCCGGGCCGGCCTCCTTACGGCCAGCCGGCGCAGGCCCCGTACGGCGGGCCCGGAATGCCGCAGCAGGGCGGCTACCCCGGGGGCCCGATGCCGTCCGGCGGCGGCCCCGTGCCCGGGGGCCCCGGCGGCCGGCCGCCACGGCAGGTGCGCATACCCGGCTTCGTCCGCGCCCTCGTCGTCCTTCTGATCTTCGGTGGGGTTGCCGCATGGGTGGTGCTGCACCAGGACGAGTACAACGCCGAGGCCCACAAGCGCCCCAAGGTCGACCCGCGCAGCGTCGGCCTCGCCAAGGTCGGCGACTGTCTGGAGCAGACCGGCGGTACGGACGACGAGCCGGACCTCGAGCTGATCGACTGCGCGAAGCCGGCTGCGAAGTACAAGGTCGTCAAGACCGAGGCGCAGTCCGAATGCAAGCCCGGAGAATCCCGCTACCGGCAACTCAACGGCCATTACGAGACAGTGAACCTCTGCATGACGCGGGTCGGCGAGACGACCACCACACCGTAGGTCCGCGGTGCACCGGCCGTCCTGTGTACGGCCCCGCCGCCACGTCCCGCGGTGGCCCGTCCCCACCGACGGGCCACCGCAGCGTGAAAGGGCGGAGTATCAGCGGAATTCCCCCGGGGTGGAACAGAGAATTCCCGCTATTCCGTTACGCGTTCAGTGACCGCCGGAACGAGGCACGGCCAGTCGCAGGCCGGGGAAAATCAGGTGCGGATTCGACCCGATCACCTGTCGGTTCAGCCGGTAGAATTCCCGCCAGCCGAGGCCGTGCGCGTAGGCGATGCCGCTGACCGTGTCGCCGGCGTTGACGACGACCGAGCCGTTGGTACTCCGATGGCGTCCCACTTTGTATCGCTTCTCATGGGACTGCGGATGGCGGGCCCGCGACCGGGCCGACGGGTCCGCCTGCCGCTGCGGCGCGGAGCGCGGGGCGGTGGTCCGCGGAGTGCGGTGCGCGGTGGCCGAGTTGAGTCCCAGCGAGGCCGAGCAGGCCGGCCAGGCACCCCAGCCCTGACGTGCCAGTACCCGTTCCGCCACCTGGATCTGCTGGGACCGGCTCGCCCGCGCCGCCCGTGACGCGTAGGCACCGCCGCCGAAGGAGTGCCAGGTGGAGTGGGCGAGCTGGAGCCCGCCGGAGAATCCGTTCCCGGTGTCGATACGCCAGTTCCCTCCGCTCTCGCACCCGGCCAGGCGCTCCCAGGTCCCGCCTCCCCGGGCCTCGGCGGGCTGCCCGGACGCCAGGTTCAGCGTGCCGGCCGCGAGCAGGACTGCTGCTGCCGTGATGCCCCGGACACCATAGCCCCGGAATTCACTCCGGGCAGGCGATTCCGAAACCTGCGGAATTTCCATGCGTCTACTCCCGTCGCTCGCCGCGCAGTTTCCTGGCGGTCATTCAAGAAACCTGACGCGTTTGCGGTGTTCGCGTTCGAATGGTGCTCGAACCGCGATTTCCGTGCGGCGTCATGAATTTGACGGGGAAGAGACAACCATGCCGTGAGTTCGCCTCGGCAGAGCGCGCGGTAGCGCCGCCGCTGCCCGGCCTGCCCCCTTGCCGTCGGAGCGCGGCCGTGCTTGGTGCATCCGCACCTGTTCAGACGGGCAGGGGCGCACCCCTCGCCCCGCGGGCGCATCACACCCCCGAGTCCGCCGATCATGTGCCCGGCCCGGGGGTGTCCGCCGAGCGCACCCGGCGCACTCGATGCACGCGCTGCGCAGGTCCGCATGCACCGCGCACGGGCCTTTGGCAGTGCGACGGCCCGTTCTGCCTTGGTGCAACGGCGCGTTTCGCACGGGTACCGCTGGTCGTAGCGGCAGATCCCACCCGGCTGACGGCGGCCTCCGCGCCGGGGGAGGGGCGCGGAGGCCGCCTCGTCCCGCCGTCGGGCCGGGGAGCGGAGCCCGCTGACGCCTACACGCTCACGTTGCCTGCCATGCGTCCACCATCAGCCGCCCGTCGCCGTCCTGGTCCAGTGCCGCGAAAGCCGCCTTGGCCTGGGCGTCCGAGTACCCTGCCGCGCGGTGCACCGTCGCGAAGTCCGCCAGACTGACCACACCGTCCCCATCGGCATCGGCCAGGGCGATGGTCGCGGCGACCGACGGCCCCACGACCCTGCCGAGGGCGCCCGACTCGCCGGCCCGCGCGAACGCTGCGACGAACTGCTCCCGGTCCAGGCGCCCCGCACCGTCCACCTCCGCCAGGGCGGCCAGCTCGTCGAAGGTGTTGCGCATCCCCGCACGCAAGGCCTGTGCCTTGGCGGACTCCTCCGGTTCGCCCACCGCCTCCGTCAGCACGCGCGCCCGCTCGGTGAAGTCCTGCGCGGTCAGGTAGCCGTCGCCATCGGTGTCGTACAGGGAGAAGCGGTGCTCGTACTCGGCGCGCAGGGCATCGTTGATCATGCGTCGTCCCTTCCGGAGGTGTGGCTCCCGGCGGAGCCCGGGGAGGCGGCCGTTCGCGGGGTGCCGCGACCACCCGCCATGAGCACAGTAAGTCGCTGTGCGATGGCGGAGCGTCATCGGAGGGTGGCGTGTCCGGGGTCCCACCCCGGACGGAGGTGGGGCGGGTCCAGGTGGGGTGGGGTCGAGTTCAGGCGGGCCATTATGGCGAAAAGACGTGCGATTTCGTGAGGGAGATCACGTAGGATCACGCTCCAAAGTGAACAACTGTCGCAGTCACCCCCACAGGCGGATATTCCTCCGCCGAACCGGACCAGGGTGACGGCGCAGGGGGGAAGGAAACCTCGATGAAGTCGTCCCGTCTCCGGCATCGCCTCGCCGGTACCGCAGCCGTCACCGTCCTGGTCGGCGCGGGTGCACTGGCCGCCGCGCCGTCCGCGGTCGCCAAGGCCAACCTCCTGACCATCAACAAGGTCGCGATGCACGCGCCCGACCTACAGGTGAAGGTCACCTACTCCTGCGACCCCGGCATGAACCATCAGCTGGTCGCCAACGCCATGAAGATCAATCAGCCCGGTCCCGAGGAGCCGGTCGCCGCCGGCACCATCAAGACGGACAAGCTCACCTGTGACTACAACAGTCACGCGGCCCAGATCACCCTGCGCACGGCCCTCGGTTCCCACTTCGACAAGGGCGAGAAGGTGAAGGTGGCTGTCTTCTACTTCGACAACGACGGATTCAGCTACGCGCGCCAGGAGACCGTCGTGGTGCTGTAAGCGCGGCCGTCGCCCCGGCGGACCGGACCGGATGTCCGTCCGTCCGCCGGGGCGGCACGCCCGGCCGGCCCGTGGCGACGTATCAGATATTTCGGGTCGGTCACGCCTGCAACCGACGGGTCGGGCAAACAGTCCTACGGGGCATGAAAAGACAACTGAACCCGGGGATACGCCGGTCCGGCGCCGGTCGCCGGGCGGGCGCGGCGCTCGCCCTCACGGCACTGACCATCCCGCTGACGGTGGCCTTCGGCTCCACGGCCCAGGCCGCCACCGCGTCCTCGTGCACCGCGAGCCGCGGCCCCTACCAGAAGCAGGCCGAGAAGTTCCTCGGGCTTCCGGTGGACGGCCGGCAGTCGGCGGCCGACTGCCGGGCGATCCGTGCGTTCCAGACCAGCCACGGCATCACCCCGAACATCGGCTACGCCGGCCCCGTCACATGGGGCGTGATGAGCGTCGTGGCGCAGCAGAAGGCGGCCGGGAGCAACCCCAACAAGGCCCGTAAGTGCCCCACCGGCAAGGGCCGGATCGCCTGTGTCGACCTGACCCGCCAGCTCAGCTGGATCCAGGACGGATCGAAGCTGGTGTTCGGGCCGGTTCCGATCCGCAGCGGCCGCGACGGCTACGAGACCCGCACCGGCGCCAAGAAGATCTACTGGCGCAACCTGCACCATGTCTCGACGATCTACCACGTGGCCATGCCGTACAGCCAGTTCTTCGACGGCGGTCAGGCGTTCCACTCCATCAGCGGCAGCGTCTGGTCGGCCCCCGGCTCGCACGGCTGCGTCAATATGCGCAGCAACGACGCCAAGAAGTACTGGTCCCTGCTCAAGAACGGTGACGACGTCTACGTCTACGGCCGTAAGTCCGGTACCTGAGCCCCGGACCGGGTGGGCCGGGCGCCGGTGCGGGGAGACCGAGCGCCCGATGGCGGGAATGCCACCGGGCGCCCTGCCGTCGTCACGCCGGCCAGCCCCGTCCGGCCGGAACCCGCTACGCCCGCTTCTGCGTGCTCGGGGCGGAGGGCATCGCACAGGCAGCCGTACCGCCCGGCATCCGCTGGCGGTTGTGGGCGATGACTCTGTACGCACCGTGGGCGAGCCACCGCACGGGCGGGAGCGTGAGCAGCGCGCCCACCACCGGCCATCCGCCCCGTGCGCTCATCAGGAGCTTGGCGACAGCCTGGGCGCCACCGTGCACGGCGCCGCCCGGCGTCACCCACAACACTTCGTGCTCGGCGCGCTGTTGAGCGATGCCGAGCCCGGCGAGATCGGTGAACTGCCAGGGCGTTGCGTCACAGCGCGGCCGCAGACGCCGCTCCGCGAACCGCACCGAGGACGTGCAGAAGGCGCAGTCGCCGTCATAGACAAGTACGGGTTGCCTCTGCATGGTTCCGTCACCTCTCGCGCGGGTGCCCTGGCGATCACCATGATAGATGCAGCGGCACCGCGGGACCGGAGAGGGGCGGACGTCCGCTGCGGGCCATGACGCGGTAACCGGCGGCGGGGCCGGTGCTCGGCAGCCGCCCGTGAAGGGATCTTCCGGAGGCCCGCTACCAGGTCCGGCGGGCCGCTAGGTTCTGCGCCTTCGGGTGGCGTCGGGTCCGGACGAGGCCGGCGGCGAGCCCCGTCCAGGCTTCAGTTCCGGCAGCGCGGACAACGCCTGGAGCCCCTTGAGGAAGCCGGCGCGGTCGGCGGCCGGCAGCTGGGTGAGCAGCCGCTCCTCGCCCTGCTGGATCGCAGTCTGCACCGCATCCCGCAGCCGCCGTCCCGCCGCGGTGAGCGACAGCAGGCGTACCCGTCGGTCCCCGGGATCCGGCTGACGGCGGATCAGCTCCCGTGTCTCCAGGTCGTCGAGCACGGCGATGATGCGGGTCTTGTCCGCCCGGATGGCCTCGGCCAGCGCCGCTTGCGTGCGGATCGGTGTCTCGTCGAGGTACAGCAGCACCGAGTACGCCCACATCGTCAGGCCGTGCGCGTCGAGGATCGGCTGCTCGGCGGCCATGAGCGCACGGCCGAGGGGCACGATCATCGCCGCCAGATCGGGACGGGGCGGCCGCCCCCCGGGTGCGGTGCCGCTGTCGGCTGCGTTCTCGGCTGCGTTCTCGGCCATGGTCATGAAAATACCCGTTGACAATTCATGTGCTCGCGCTGATCGTAAGCGCATGCATACGAATAATACGCATCGCGAGGACGCGCCCACACCGCCCGCGGACTTCGCACGCTTCCGGCGCCTCAACGCCCGGGCGGTCCGGGACAGCGTGACCCTGATACGTCGGATGACGCCCGCCGACCTCCGCAGGCCAACCCCCTGCGCGGCGTGGACACTGGCCGATCTGCTCGCCCATATGACGGCCCAGCACCACGGGTTCGCGGCGGCGGCGCTCGGGCACGGGCAGGATCTGTCGCACTGGTCGGTCGGACCGCTCGGCCCGGATCCCGTCGCGCAATACCGTGACGCGGCGGAACACGCCATCGCGGCCTTCGCGACCGTGGAGAGCCCCGACCGTGCGTTCGCCCTCCCCGAAATCACCCGCGCGCGGACGTTCACCGCCGCCCGCGCGATCGGCTTCCACCTCATCGACTACGTGGTGCACAGCTGGGATGTCGCCCGCACCCTGGACCTCGCGTACGCACCCGGCTCCGAACTCCTCCGGGCCGCACTGCCGATAGCCCGCGCGGTCCCGGACGGCGACTCCCGGCTGGCCCCGGGCAGTGCTTTCCGCCCGGGGCTGTCCGTGGCCGACGACACGGGCACCCTGGAGCAGATCCTGGCGGCTCTCGGCCGTTCGCCGGACTGGCGCACCCCCCTCGTCCGTGACCACCACCCCGGCCCGGAGCGCGGCGCGGCGGGCGGCGACACCACTTCCTGAGGTCCGGGCGCGGACGGGCGGACGGCCTGCTGAACTTCCCTGCTGAACTTCCGTACCCAGGGGGCGGTTTGGTGCTGCCAGGGCATTGTCAGTGGTCCGTGTCACGATCGATTGCGTACGGACTGATGCCGTACGGACCGCTGCCTGCCAACCGCCCCCCGAAGGGAACCGCCCCCTGTGACCGCCAGCTCCCGCTCCGCGCTCCGTTTCGCGCTGAGCCTCGCCGATCCGGACACCGCCGACGCGCTCGCCGAGCGGATGGTGCCACAGCTGCTGGGTGTTCTCTCCGACCGCTTCGGGCTTCCGGAGGAGAGGGTGGAGGAGCTGTTGGGTGCGGACCCCGTGCAGATGCGGGCGGCGCTGGCCATAGATCCCAAGGAATGGCTCATGGCGGCGGCGGAGACCGGCGATCCGGTGGTCGGCCGCGCGTTGTGGCATGCGAAGTACCGCAATGACGCGGGGTACCAGGAGCACGCCATGGAGGAGATCCCCGGCCTCCTGGCGACGCTTCTGTACGCCGCCGACCTCGCGGACCCGCGCTGGTACGAGGACGACGGCCTCTTCCCCCTCTTTTACGAGGAGCTCTCAGGCCCTCTTCTCGTGGCCATCCTGACCAGTGGGTTCCCCGGGGTGAACGCCTTGTCCCTCGCTGTGTTCGCGGTGCACCTCCCGCCGCCGGTCGTCGTGGACACCTGCCTCGGCCTCCTGGAGATCTGGGGCAGCACCGAACCGTTCGCCGTGTTCCTCGGCCTGCTCGATGACCTGCCGGACCTGGACACCGGGCATCCATGGCTGCCGGATCTCCTGCGGCAGGCCGTCGATGCCCCCGATCCGGAATCGTTCCTGAGGGAGCACCGGCCCGCCGGGGAGTGGGAAGACCCGGAGCATCTCCGCGCGCTGCTGGCGGTCCGTTACGGTGACATCCGGGACGTCCCCGTGGCGAAGCCCGACGGTCTCGCCTGGGACCTGATCCGCCGTGAACACCAGCGCCTCTCCTTCGGCCCGGAGAACTCCCAGGGGTCGGGCTTCCGGTACGACACCCCGCTGGGCCGGCTCGCCCGGTGGGAGGGCTGTCCCGCGGACCTGATGAGGGAGAGCTTGCGCAACTACCCCGCCGGGACCGCGCTGGACGCCGCCGCGCTGCCCTTCGAGGCGCTCGTCGGGCCCGAGGCGCAGACGAGGGAGATGTACCTCCCGCCTGTCCTGGAGCGCGGCATAGGCAGCGGCCGGTATTCCGTGGACCGGGTACTGGCCGAAGTGGGGCCGGCGGTGGACGTGCTCGACTCGCTGCCGTACGACCACGCACCGACCCGCAAGGCCGCCGCCGGGCTGATCGCCTGGCTGGGCAAGGATCCCGTCAACTGGCTGACGTGCTACGCCCGGATGGGGCGCGCCCGTGGCAGCGTCGCCGAGCTGATCGTGGACGTCACCTCACCGAACTCCCGCAGGAAGCGCTGCACCAGCTGGCCGTGGCCCCAGGAGGCGAAGTTCCCGGTCGGCCACCCCCGGAACTCCCGGGCGGCATTCCTCGCCATGTTCCGGTGTGCCACGGAAGAGGTCCAGAAGGCCGTCGTCCCGCACCTCGACGCACGGGCCGTGCAGCATCTGCTGGTGTTCGGCGAGCCCTCCCCGGCGGTCCGCGACGCGGTGGTGGCCGTCCATGGGCTCCCGGCCCAGGCCGCGATGGCCGCCTCCCACCACCTCTCGAAGGAGCAGGTGGACTACCTCCTGGATCTCGACGAACCGACGGTGGACGCCCAGCTGTTCCACCACGCCCCCCTCGACCGGCTTGAACGGGAGCGGCTGCTCGCCGGACGGCTGCGGGGCGGCGGCATCCGCCCGGTGCCCGAGGAACTGCTCGCGGTGCTGGAGGACATCACGGTCAACGACTACCGCGACTGGTTCCTCGCGGGTCTGGTATCCGGCGACCTCGGTGTGGCCCGTACGGTCGTCGGCCGGCTGCGGCTCCATGTGCCGGCCTGCCGGACCCGGCTGCTGATCGCCGTATGGGAGCGCGGCGGCCCGGATGCCGTACGGGAGATCCTGGCCATGGACCGCCTTCCGGCCCGGCTGAAGCGGTGGACCGAGCGGGCCCTCGACGCCCCGGACGGTCTGGAGCGGTTGCGCGCCCGGCTCGCTGAGAAGGAGTCCCCGGCCGGGCTCACCGAGTTCCTCACCGCGACCACGGATCCTGCTACGCGATTGCGCCGGCTCCTCGCCGAGGGGTACCAGCGGCCGTGGGAGGGGCTCATGGCGGCCCACCATGCCGACGGCCTCCCTGCCCCGCTGGTGAACGAGCTGGTGAAGCACCCGGACTGCCCCCGCGAACTGCTGCTGGCCGCCCTGGCGACCACTCCCGAGTCGGGGGCGGACTGGATACGTGACGCTCTGCGGAGCGGCCGTCTGACCCTCGAAGACCTCGTGAACCGGGCCGCCCCCGCTCGTGCCGCTCTCGCCTGTCTGCGGCGGTACGCCGACGACCGGACCGATGCCGCGGCCCGGCAGTCCGTGCGCGACCGGGCCGCGGCCCTGACCGGGGAGCATCTGGGCACGGACGTCGAGGCGTGGTCCGCCGGCCTCCAGCTGCTGCCGGCCTTTGCCGGAACTCTTCCCGAACTCGTCGCGGCAGCAGGGGAGATGGCGCGGTGACGATCAACCGCTCGTCCACAACGATCTGCCCGGCCCGGCCACGCTCCGCCCGGCCCGGCAACTCGCCGGCCGATCCGGCCACCGTGGACATCCTTGCCGAGCGGTCGCGCCCAAGTCCCGTGTCGGACACCGCGTCCTGCGGTAGGCCGACGCACACGTAGGGATCTCCCTACGTTTGACAGGTAGGGAGATGCCTACCTATCGTGAGTGCCATGAACATCACTCACGCCTCCTTCCTCACCCTCCCGGTCTCCGACCAGGACCGGGCCCTGGCGTTCTACACCGAGGTCCTCGGCTTTGAGGTCCGGGTGGACCGCCAGGTCGGGTCCATGCGCTGGCTCCAGGTCGCGCCCAAGGGGGCCCAGACCGTCTTCACGCTCTCCGGCCCCGGGATGGGTGATTTCCTGCCCGGCTCCACGCAGGGGATCATGTTGGTCACGGCCGATGTCGACGCCGACTGCGCGAACCTGGCCGCGGCCGGGATCGAGGTGAACGGGCCGGACGACGTTCCCTGGGGGCGGATGGCCGGATTCCGTGACCTCGACGGTAACGGTCTGATGCTGCTCACGGAGAAGGAAGGGCTCTGAGGCCATGGTCACGACGGGTGCCGACGAGGACCGCGTGTTCGCCGCGCTCGCCAACGGTACCCGCCGCGAAGTGCTGCGGCTGCTGCGCGAGCGCGGCCCGCAGCCCGTCCAGTCCCTCGCCGACCACTTCGACATGCGCCGCCCCAGCCTCTCGGAGCACCTGAGGGTGCTGCGGGAGGCCGGTCTCGTCTCGGAGGAGAGAGTGGGGCGCCAGCGGATCTACCGGCTCGAGGCCGCGCCCCTCGCCGAGGTGCAGGACTGGCTCCATCCGTACGAGCGGTTCTGGCGCGACAGGCTCAAGGGCCTGGGGGAACTTCTCGACCGCATGCCGGACGATGAGAGATGACTTCGGCTGTCGAAAACCCAGGAGATCCGGAAGATCTCACCACCGTCCGGGTCGATCAGTTCCTCGCCCATCCGCCGGCCAAGGTCTGGCGTGCGCTCACCGAGCCCGACCTGATCGCCCAGTGGCTGATGCCGGCGGACTTCCGCCTGGAGGTCGGCCATCGCTACACGATGACCACGCTCCCACGCCCCAACACCGGCTTCTCCGGCACCGTGGCGGCCGAGGTGCTCGCCTACGAAACCGGGCGGATGCTCAGCGTCCGGTGGACGGACGAGGTCGCCGCCGATCCCGCCGACTGGACGATTACCTGGACCCTCGCACCGGAAGGGCGCGGCACCCGCCTCTTCCTCGTGCACGAGGGATTCGACCCGGACGACCCGGCACAGACGATGGCCCGCAAGATCATGGGGAGTGGCTGGCGCTCGCACGTCATGGACGCGCTCCGGGGTGTGGTGGAGCGGCTGTAGCTGCCCGGGGTGTCTCGGGTGCGCACCCCCCGCGACCCCGAAGGCGCAAGGGTCTCCGCCGCCGCGAACGGTGAGGTGGCATCGGTTCTCGAATACGGCGGGTGCTTCTCCGGCACGCGCCGCACGGGCGGACCGCGATCACGGTCGGGTGAGATGTGCGGGCCATCGCGGCGACCGATGCGCCTCTGGCGCGAAAGGAGGGGAGGAGGGGAAAGGGATAGAGGGTGCGCGAAGTCACCGACCCCTTGCTGGATCTCGTCCGTTGGCACAGCGAGCCCATCGTCGCCCAGACGTTCCGCTCGACCGTGGCCGCCGTGATCTCCTATGTCGTCGCCCTGCTGCTGAGCAGCGAACCGGCGCCCCTGACCGCACCGCTGACCGCTCTGCTCGTCGTCCAGGTCACCCTGTACACCACCCTCACCACCAGTGTGCGCAGGGTGAACGCCGTCGTGGTGGGGGTGGTCATCGCCATCGGCTTCAGCTCCCTGGTGGGCCTGACCTGGTGGAGCCTGGGGCTGATCATCCTCGCGTCGCTGGTGATCGGGCGTTTTGTGCGGGCCGGTGAGTTCGTGCCCGAGGTGGCGATCAGCGCGATGCTGGTGCTCGGGGTGACGACGACGCGGGTGGCCGCGACGGCCTGGGACCGGGTGCTGGAGACGCTGATCGGGGCGGTCGTCGGGCTGCTCTTCAACATGCTGTTCGTGCCACCCCTGTGGGTGCAGCCTGCCAGTGAGGCCATCGAGGGCCTGGCCGCCCGGATGAGCCGGTTGCTGCTGAGTCTGGGCGACCAGGTGACGGGTCATACGTCCGTCGCGGAGGCCGCGGCCCGGCTGCACGAGGCGCGGCGGCTGGATCACGACATCGTGCAGGTGGACGAGGCGCTCCGGCAGGCGGAGGACAGCCTTCGGCTCAACCCCCGCGTCAAGGAGGGCCTGCTCTCCCGTGTCGTCCTGCGCACCGGGCTGGACACCCTGGAGATCTCCGCGGTGGTGCTCCGTACGGCGTGCCGCACACTGACCGACCTCGCCAAGGCGCGGACCGACGAGTCGCTCTTCCCTCCGGCCATCGCCACCGCCCTGCGAGAGCTGTTCGGCCATATGGCCCGCGCGATCGAGAGCTTCGCGGTTCTGATCACCACGCAGGTCAGCGCCAATGCGGAGGAAGCCGAGGACCGGCTCGTCGAGGAGCTCGCCGCCAGCCGCGAGAGCCGCGAGACCGTCGCGCACCTGCTCCTCGACACCGTGCGGGACCATCCGCGCCAATGGCAGCTGCACGGCGCGCTGCTGGCCGAGATCGACCGGATCCTCGACGAGCTGGACGTGGCGAAACGCTCCGAGCGGCTCGTGGAGGAGCTGAACCGTCAGTCCCGCGAACAGCGGGAGAAGTTCCGGTTGGTGGACAAGCTGCGGGGCCGGTTGCGCCTGGGGCGGCCGGGGCGCCGCACCACGGACGTTGCGCACTAGGCGGCATCACACCGGCACCCTCACCGGCACCGGCCCAGTGCAGCTCGGTCGGCCGCGGGCGGCTCAGCGGGCGGTGGGGGCGGCCGGCACGTCCCCGGCCCGGCGGTAGAAGTCGAATTGGGTCACTCCGTTGTAGCCGTAGCTCTCGGGGTGGAGTTCGTGCAGCGCGACGCCGGACCGGGGAAGCGGGCCGAGGAGGCCCGACAGCAGCTCACCGGCCTGGGCGATGAAGGCCGCCTTCTCCGCGGCGCTGTTCGTGCCCATGGTGATACTGGCCTCCACATGTGCGTCGCGGACGCTGGTCAGGGGCCTGCCGTCGACGTAGTAGCTGCCGGCCGGAACCAGGTTGAGGTGGACGATGGTCCTCGCACTGGACTTGTGCAGGACCGAGACCGCCAGCCGGGTCAGCCCCTCGGCAAGGGCGCGCTGGACGTCGGCAGAGAGGTCGGGGTCGGTGACGGTGACCCGGAAATACGGCATGGCTCTCCTCGGTACGAGCTGAAGGTGTCTCCGCCGGAGCCGGCGGACGGAGCAAGCGTCGCCGAGCTGGCACCATAGATCCAACGCATATATGTCATAGGTATATGAGGCGGCCGCATGACCGTGAATCTTCCTCAGCTGAGGGCCTTCCTCGCCGTCGTCGACGCGGGCGGCTTCAGTGCGGCCGCCGCCGAGCTGGGCATGAGCCAGTCGGCGGTGTCGCATGCCGTCGCCTCCCTGGAACGTGAGTTGACCGCCCCGCTGTTGGTCCGGGCCACCCCCGTGCGGACCACCGTGCTCGGCGAGCAGGTTCTGCCGCACGCCCGTATCGCGCTGTCGGCGGTCCGGTCCGTGGAGCAGATCGCGGCCGATGCCACCGAGACCATGACCGGTACCGTGCGGCTGGCCTCCACGCCAACGGTCTGTCAGGGACTGATTCCCGGCCTGCTCCGGCACTGGTGCGAGGACCAGCCGCGGATCACCGTGCGGGTCTTCGAGGGCGACAGCGGCGAAGTCTCGGCCTGGCTGGAGAACGGGACGGCAGATGCCGCCGTACTGATCGACCCTCCGCCCGGCCCCGGCATCCAGCTCGCCATGGACGGCTACCGGGCCTTGCTGCCACGGGACCACCCCCTGGCGGCTGAGCCGCTGGTCGACATCCGCGACCTGGAGGACGACCAGTTCCTGATCTCACCCAACGGCTGCGAGGCCCGCATCCGTACGATCCACCATCTGGCCGGGCTGCGCTTCACCCCCACTCACCGGGTGCGGGACCTGGCGACCCTGATCAGCATGGTGCAGGCCGGTATCGGCGTGACCGTCCTGTCCGAGGTCTCCCGCTCGTTGATCCCGCCCGACCTGATCCTGCTGCCGCTGGAGCCCCAGACCTCGCGCCGCCTCGTACTGACCGGGCCGGATGCCCGGCCCTGGCACCCGGCGATCCGCACCTTGGCAGAGTCGGCCGCCCACTATCTGGCCCGAACCGATTCCGGGTCGCCCTTCGCGGTGGAAGGACCGGCGCCGGCATTGCCGTAGCGCCTGCCATGAGCCCCAAGGGGGCGGACAGTTCCTGGCCACGGGGGCCAAGTCCCAGGCGGCGCGGTCTACTTGCCGTTGGCCTCCGCGAGGGTGTGGGCCACAAGGGCGTTGGCGTGGCCGTGCCCCAGGCCGTGTTCGGACTTGAGCCAGCTGACCAGTTCCATGTGCTTGGTCAGGGGTGAGGTGTGGATGAGGTGCTTCCACTCGGCTATCGGCCGGCCGTACTTCGTCTCGATCGACGGAAAGTAGCTGGCCGGTCCCTTCACGGTGTCAGTCATGGCCGCAGTCTGGCACCCGCCACTGACAACGCGGCGCGGCCTGGCTGCATGGGGCTCCCCTCCCGCTACGAGTAAAAGCTATTTGTTTGCGTTAGGTGAAGCGAGGAGCTATTCTGCTCTAAGGCAAATATTTAGCGTTTGTCGCGTGGTGGCTGGGTCACGGCTCGGCAGTCACGCGCACCTACACGGAGGGCATCCATGAGCGCCGTCGAACTCACTGCCGCGGAGGCCGCCCGTTGCGCGCTCCGCGCCGGGCTCCCGCTGGCGGGCGAACGTCACGCCGACGTGGCCGCCACCGCGAACCACATCCACGCCGTCATCAGCACCTTGCGCGACCTCGACTTCGGGGAGACGCTCCCCGCCGCTCAAGCCGCTCAAGCCGCTCAAGCCGCTCATCCGGTTCGTGCCGCTCACGTCGTCGAACGGGAGGTGGCGGATGCGTCCCTTTGAGCTGACGCTCACTCAGGCAGCCGCAGCGCTGGGGGAGGGGGAGCTGTCCCCGGTGGAGCTGACTTCTTCCCTGCTCGAACGCATCGACGCCGTCAAAGAAGATCTCGGGGCGTATGTCACCGTGGCCAGCGAGGCGGCGCGTGGCTCGGCCGCGCGAGCGGAACGCGACATCGCGGCCGGCCGGTACCGCGGCCCGCTGCACGGCATCCCTTTCGGCCTGAAGGACCTCATCGATGTCGCCGGCATGCCGACCACGGCAAGTTCCCGGGTCAGGGCGGGGCATGTGGCGCAGGCGGACAGTACCGTCGCCACGCGGCTGTTCGAGGCCGGGGCGGTCCTCCTGGGCAAGACGCAGACGCACGAATTCGCCTACGGGCTGACGACGCCTCAGACGCGCAATGCCTGGGACCCCGGCCGCGTCGCGGGCGGGTCGAGCGGTGGTTCCGCGGTCGCGGTGGCCGCCGGCGCGGCGACCTTCGCTCTGGGCACGGACACCGGAGGTTCCATCCGGGTACCCGCGGCACTGAACGGAGTCGTCGGGCTCAAGCCGACGTACGGCCTCATCTCCCGGCACGGCGTCATCCCGCTGTCCTGGTCCCTGGACCACGTCGGCCCCCTCACGCGCACGGTGCAGGACGCGGCGCTCGTGCTCTCCGCGCTCACCGGCCACGACCCCGCGGACCCGGCCTCGCTCCCCACGGCCCCGCGTGACTATCCCCTCCCTCGCGACGGGGACTTGAAGGGCCTGCGGATCGGCGTACCGGTCAACTACTACTTCGACCGCGTCAGTCCCGAGGTCGAAGCCGCCGTGCGCAGTGCCCTCGCCCAGATGTCGGACCTCGGGGCCGACCTCGTCGACGTCGAGATTCCGATGGCCCAGTACGTCCAGGCCACCCATTGGGGTCTGATGGTCCCGGAGGCGACCGCCTACCACGAGCAGACGCTGCGGTCGGTGCCCGAGCTGTACGCGCCGGACGTCCGGGTCCTCCTGGAGGCCGGCGAGCTGGTTTCCGCCGGTGACTATCTGCGGGCGCAGCGGGCCCGCACTCTCATGCGCCAGGCATGGGCGGAGATGCTCGACCGGGTCGATGTGATCGCTGCGCCCACGGTGCCGATGACGGCCGCCAAGACCGGACAAGAGGTGGTCGAGTGGCCGGACGGTACGAAGGAGAGCGTCTCCGATGCCTACGTGCGCCTCTCCGCACCCGCGAACATCACCGGAGTGCCGGCGCTGACGCTGCCGGTCGGCCGTGACCACGCGGGCCTGCCCATCGGAATGCAGTTGATGGGTCCCCCCATGGGGGAAGCGGTTGTGCTGCGTGCCGGCCATGCCTACGAAGCGGCCCGGAACCATCGCGGCGCGCCGGCCCCCGTGGCGGCCTGAAGTGAATCGTCACGACGATCGCCACCACGAGGGATCCGGGGCGGTGGTGCGCCGTCCCCGGAGCACCCGCCTGCCGCTCGCCGTGGAAGCCGAGGTCATCCGTACCGGCCGGCTGACCCTTCTGCCACTGCTGGTCGAGCATGCCGAGGAACTGGCCGCGGCGCTGTCCGATCCGGATCTGCACACCTTCATCGGCGGAGCCCCGGCGACCCCGGAGGCACTGCGCACCCGCCATGAACGACTGGTCGCCGGATCGCCCGACCCCGCCGTCACCTGGTGCAACTGGGTGATCCAGCTCCGCGATCAGGATTGCCTGGTCGGCACGGTGCAGGCGACGGTCACCACCGTGGGGAACGGAAAGGCCGCTGAGATCGCCTGGGTGGTGGGGACGCACTGGCAGCGGCGCGGCATCGCCACCGAGGCGGCCCGGGGGCTTGTCGCCTGGCTCCGCCGGCAGCAGGTGCGGACTCTCGTCGCTCACATCCACCCGGATCATGCGGCATCCGCTGCCGTCGCCGCCGCTGCCGGGCTCACGCCCACGAGCCAGGAACAGGAAGGCGAGATCAGGTGGGAGTTGAGAGAGGAAGGTGGCTGAGGGTGGCGGTGGTTGAGAGGGGGCGGCGGTTGGCAGGAGGTAGCGATTGAGCTGGGACGGCGGCTGAGCAGGGCAACGGTTGCGCGGGGGACGGCGGCTGGGGAATCGGACGGGAGCGGACGGGGGTTGTCAGCTGGTGCTGGTGCTGGTGCTGGTGCTGGTGCTGGTGCTGGTGCTGGTGCCGGTGCCGATGCGGATGCCGGACCCGGAGGGGTGAGGGGGCGGGGGTGGGGAGAGGGAGAGGGATGTCCGGCCGTACCCGGTGGCTCGCCCGGCGGGGCCCGTTTCTCAACGAGCCCCGCCGGGCGAGCGAACCGTACCCGGATTCGGCATCGGATCCCGTACCCGAATTCCGTACCGGGCCCCATACCCGTACCGGACCCCGGACCCGTACCCGGCCGTGCCGGGCGGCAGGGTCAGTGGGCCAGTAGGTGATGCAGGGCCATCGGCGTCACATAGCCGGGCCAGCGGCCGTCGGCGAACAGGTGCACACCGGCGTCCAGATAGCACTGGTCGACGAGTTGGGAGCAGATCATGTGCCGGGTGCTGGCGACATAGCGGCGCAGTCCCGGAACGGGCAGGTGGAACCGGTGGGTGGCGATCGCCAGGTAGTCGAGGAAGCTGTAGGGCACCCCGACGTAGCGGGTGGCGGCCGCGCAGATGTCGGTGCGCTGCTGCTCGGTGAGCCGGTCCGGGCAGACGTAGACCACGTCCGAGTCGGTGTAGGTGGTGAGGGGCATGATGCGGGCCCCGCCCGGTTCGGCCTCCAGCAGCCGGTCGTCGGGCAGGACCAGGAAGGCGTGCTCGTAGTCGGCGAAGCCGTCGCCGTTGATCCACTGTCCGAAGCGGATCAACTGGCCGGTAGCGCCGGATATTTGGGTGAGTCCGATGTCGCCGGGCAGGGGAGGGGTGTGCTTCATGAGCAGCTCCCGGGAGCAAAAGGGGGGTTCCCGTGGGTAATACCCGCTGTCCGGGTGTGCGGACCGCGTCCGTGGGGTCGGGTGTCAGCAGATGGCAGAGCGGGAGGGAGAGCGGGTGCCCGTCGGGGTACGGGTGTCCGGACCGGGAGATGCGGCTGCGGTGAGCCGACGGGATCGAGCATGAGGAGCGGGAAGACGATGGTCAGCAGCTCAGAGGCCGGAGATGCCGTGACGGGGCGTCAGAGCGGGGCGGTGGCAGGCGGCGCCGCCGACCGGAAGGTGCTGTCGGGCAGTGTGGCGCTGGTGACCGGCGCCTCCAGCGGCATCGGCGAGGCCACCGCGCTGGCGCTGGCCCGGGAAGGCTGCTCCCTCGCATTGGTCGCCCGCCGTACCGAGCGGCTGGAGCGGCTCACCGAGGCGATCGGCGAGCAGGGAGGCTCGGCCTTCGCGCTGCCCGCCGATCTCGGTGACGTGACGCAGGCACGTCGGGTGGTCGAGGAGACGGTGAACCGCTGCGGGCGGCTGGACGTGCTGGTGAACAACGCGGGTCTCGGGGTGCGGGGCTCGGTGGAGGACAGCGACCCCGAGAACTGGGACCGGATGATCGACCTCAACCTCAGGGCGTTGCTGCGGATGTCGCATGCCGCGCTCCCGCATCTGCTGCGCGCGGCGCACGAGGGGCCGCGGGGCGTGGCCGACCTGGTGAATGTCAGCTCGGTCGCGGGCCGGGTGCCGCGCAAGGACAACAGTGTCTACTCCGCCACCAAGCACGCGGTGTGCTCCTTCAGTGAAGCGCTGCGCCAGGAGGTGACCGGACGTCAGGTACGGGTCGGGCTCGTCGAACCGGGCATGACCTCGACGGAGCTGACACGGGCCCCCAGCCAGGCCGCATCGGCCCATGGGATGCCGCCGGAAGCCTGGCTGGCGGTCGAGGACGTGGCCCGCTCCATTGTCTTCATGGTCACGCAGCCGGCGCATGTGGCGATCAACGAGATCGCCGTGCGGCCGACCGCCCAGGAACGCTGACCGCCCCGCCCCCGCCCCCGTGTCCGCGAGCACAGCCGAGGGAGGGCTCCGTGCGACTCCTGCTCATCTCCGACACCCATGTGCCCAAGCGCGCCAAGGCGCTGCCGGTGCAGCTGCTCGACGAAGTGCCGCGCGCCGATGTCGTCGTGCATGCCGGCGACTGGGTCGACACCGCCACGCTGGACCTGTTGCAGGCCCGCTCCCGGCGGCTGATCGGGGTGTACGGCAACAACGACGGTCCGGAGCTGCGTGCCCGGCTGCCCGAGGTGGCGTATGCGGAACTGGCGGGGGTGCGGCTCGGGGTGGTGCACGAGACCGGCCCTGCGCAGGGGCGGGAGCGCCGCTGCGCCGCACGCTTCCCCGAGCTCGATGTGCTGGTGTTCGGGCACAGCCACATCCCCTGGGACTCCACGGCGGACGACCGGCTGCGCCTGCTGAACCCGGGTTCGCCGACCGACCGCCGCCGGCAGCCGTACTGCACGTACATGACGGCGGAGCTGACGGCGGGCCGGCTCACCGCGGTGGAGCTGCACCGCCTGCCCCGCAGACGGTGAGGCGACGAGGACCGCCAAAAGACCCGGCGGCTCTCACAGACCGAGCAGGCCGCGGACGTAAGCCGCCTGTCCGGCGTGCTGGAGATCGTCGGCGATCACGCTGACGAGGCGGACCCCCAGGGTGACGGGCGGTGTCCAGGCGCGGTCGATGACGCGCTTCATGTCCTTGTCGTCGACCCCGGCGAGGTACTGCACGGTGTTGTCGTGGACGGCGCCGTGATAGTCGTTCAACAGCTGTGCGCTCAGGTCCTGTACGGCCGCCACGTCCTTGCCGGAGTGGCCGTAGCCCGTGTCGTCGGCGGCGAAGGGGAGCCCGAAGCGGTCGTACCAGCCGTCCGAGGTCCAGATCTGCTCGGTGCCTGCCACCCCGGCGAGATGATCGTCCTGGATCCTGGTGAGGTGCCAGACCAGCCAGGCGATCGAATTGGCGTCGTCGGGGCGGGTACTGAGCTCATCGGGGTCGAGCCCGGTGACCACGTCCTCGACGACCTCCTGGATACGTCCGAAGGCGTCGACAAGCAGATCCGTGCTGGCGTTCATACAGGGCTCCTTTGCGGCGACGGAGGTCTTCGCGCGGACGTTCCGCGGATACCGGTACCGGTGGACCGAGGTGTCGCGCTCCGGGGCGGTCAGGCACCCGGAGGGCGTCAGTTCCGGCAATTCGCCCATCGTCGCAAGCCGAGCGCAGGAATCAGCGAGGGGCAGGCCGAGAGGCGGGATTTTCCGGATCGCCGCACGCGGAAGTGCGCGGCGCCGCGGCCGGTGCGCACGGGACCGCCAGGCCGGTGGCCGGTGCGTCAGCCGAGGGAGAGGGGGAGCCGGCTCAGGCCGCGGAGGGTGATGTGGTCCTTCCAGCGGGGCTCGCCGGCGAGCTGGACGTCCGGGGCGCGCCGCAGCAGCATGCGCAGGACGATCTGGGTTTCGAGGCGGGCGAGCGGGGCGCCCAGACAGAAGTGGATGCCGTGGCCGAAGGACAGGTGCCGCAGCGGGGTGCGGCCGAGGTCGAGCCGGTCGGGGTGGTCGAATGCGGCGGGGTCACGGTTCGCGGCACCGGCCAGGAGCAGGAGTGTCGTGCCGCGTGCCACCGGCACATCGGCGACCTCGGCGTCCTGGAGGGCGAAGCGGGCGATGAGCTGGACCGGGGAGTCATAGCGCAGCAGCTCCTCGACCCCGGGCTCGATCAGGTCCGGCTCGCTGCGCAGACGGGCGAGCTGGTCGGGGTGGCGCAGCAGGGCGAGGGTGCCGTTGCCGATCAGGTTGACGGTGGTCTCATGGCCGGCGATCAGCAGCAGGGTGCAGGTGGCCAGCAGCTCGTTCTCGCTCAGCGCGTCACCGTCGTCGTGCACGGCGACCAGCGCGGAGAGCAGGTCGTCGCCGGGTACGCGGCGACGTTCGGCGGCGAGTTCCCGTAGGTAGTCGGTGAACTCGCGCCATGCCTGGGCTTCCTCCTCGGCGGCGCCGGGAGGCAGCAGGAAGTCGGGGACCAGGGCGCGGGCGACCGCGTGCGACCACTTCAGCATCCGGTGGCGATCGGCCGTGGGGACGCCGAGCAGTTCGCTGATGACCGCCACCGGCAGGGGGCTGGCCAGGTCCTCGATCAGGTCCACCGGACCCTCGGCGGACTCCAGGCCGGTGAACAGCTCGGCGGCGAGCTCTTCGATGCGCGGCGCGAGGCGGTCCACCCGGCGGCGGGTGAAGGCCTGGGAGACCAGGCCCCGCATCCGGGTGTGGTCGGGCGGGTTGAGGCTCAGGAAGCCGCGTACGGGCCGGCCGTTGTCGTCGACCAGAACCTTGGAAGCCGGGCGGGCCCGCTCGCCGGTGAACCGCGGATCGTCGGCCTCGGCATGCCCGAACCGTCCGTCGCGCAGTACCGCGGCGCAGTCCTCGTACCGGCTGAGCACCATCAACTGGTCGTCGATGCGGGCGATCGGCGTCCGTGTCCGCCAGCCGGCGTAGAGGGGGTAGGGGTCGGCCTGATGCCGCGGGGCGAGCAGCTCCTGGAGCGAGGGCAGGGTCGCCGTGGTGTCGATGCGGGTCATCGTTTCTCCTCGGGCGGATCGGCGGGTGCGGTGTCGTCCGGGGCTGCGGTGTCGTCGGCGGCCGCGGTCTCGTCCGTGGCCGCGGTGCCCGCCGGGCCGGTGCTCGCGGCGATGCCGGTGAACAGCCACTGCATGGCCTGGCCCAGCAGGTCGTCCGGCACACTGGCCGGGTCGATCCGCCGCTGGCGCACCAGCCCCTGGAAGAGCGCCATCGTTATCGTGGCCACGGCTTCGGCGGATACGGACTCGCGCGCGCCGATGTGCTCCAGGGCCGTACCCATCAGGCCTTCCATCTCGGCCCGGGGGCCGCGCAGCTGTTCGGCCAGCGTTTCCATCAGCTCGGGGTTGCGCACCGCGTAGAGCCAGAACTCGTCCTGGAGGGGAGCGAAGTCGGGATCGTCGTCGGCGACATGCGCCAGCAGCCGGCCGAGCGCCGGAGCCGGATCGTCGACACCGGCCTGTGCGTCGGCCACGATCCGCGTCGCCCGGGACACATGCTCGCTGGCGCGCTCGCGCAGCAGCTCCACGAAGAGCCGCTCCTTGCTGCCGAAGTTCGAGTAGACCGCGCCGATGGAGAATCCCGCCGCCTCGGCGATCTCTTCCACGGACGCTCCGGCGAATCCCTTGCGCGCATAGGTCCGTGCGGCGGCGTCGAGCAGGAGTTGGCGCGTGCGGGCCTTGGCTTCCGCTCGGGTCGGGCGCCGTTTGGGGGTCGCGTCGGCGTCAAGGCTCATGGCATCAACTGTAGAGATAGTGATTGCTATGTCAATAGTGGCGGCTATCCGAACGGAGCGTGTGCGTCGGGCTCCGGTGCGGTGCCGTTCGCGCGTCGGCGGTGCGGGCGGAAAGGCGTCGGGATGCCCCGGCGCACCGGCGGTCATTGTGGCTGCCGCCGACGAATGCGGCTGTCGAGGCGGGGAAATTGCCGCATTGCGCAAGCGGAGTTGTGCCGGAATGAGTCCGGTATGTCGAAGAATCATTGCGCCGATGCCGAATGCCCGCCCGGGGCGGGAATCGAGCGGTTGCGCCACCCTGATTTCCCAGGTCAGGGCACAGGTTGTTGCTGGGCGAGGTCTGAGCGGGTGGCTCGTTCCCATGTCTTGTTACGGTGATCCGGCTCCTGGAAGAGCCCGTTCGCGTGACCGGGCTTCACCTCCGGTGAATGGGCGCCGCGTTGAATGCGGTGCGCCCTCTCCCAGGTAATTCCCCCCACGCATGGAGAATATTTAGTTGAATACGAAACGCTCGTCCCCCTCCGAGCGCGACTCTGGTGGTGCACACCGGGGGCAGGCCCGAATAGTTCCCCTCGGCATCGTCGTCGCGGCCGGTGCGCTCATCGGCGCGCTGGCCCTGCTCTCGTCCCAGGCCGACGCGAAGGCGACCGAGTCCACCGGTTCCCCGGCCCCGGCGTCCGCTACCGGGAAGCCCGCTACTGGCAAGCCCGCCGCCCAGCAGGACACGAAGCGGGCCGCCCGCTACGAGGCCAAGGTCCTCCGGCTCGTCAACAAGGCCCGTGCGGAGCACGGTTGCGGGCCGCTGCGGCGCGACGCGCGCCTGGCGAAGGCCGCCCGCCTGCACAGCCAGGACATGTCCGCCCGCCACTACTACGCGCACTCCTCCCCGGACGGCCGCGGTCCCAAGGAACGGATGGAGGCCCAGGGGTACCAGGACGCCCACGCGGAGAACATCGACGCCTGGGAGACCAAGCCGGAGGGCGCCTTCCGCGCCTGGATGCACAGCCCGGGGCACCGGGCCAACATCCTCAGCTGCTCGTCGCACTCCACCGGCGTGGGCGTCGCCTTCGGCGGGAAGCTCCGGGCGTACTGGACGCAGGACTTCGGCTACAAGTAGACCGCCGCTGCCCGGCACGGCCTGAGCGGACCGGCGGCGGGGCGACACCCGGTGGCCGGGGGGCCATCGGGCGTCGCCCCGCCGTCATGCCGTGCCGCTCAGCGCTCCGACGGACCGACCATGGCGGCCAGTACGGAGCGCCAGTCCTCGCCCTGCTGTGCGCGCAGGGACGGGGCCAGCCGGTCGGCGTCGTAGTGCCAGCGGTGGTTCAGGTCCGGGTGGACCTCGTCCGTCTCCCGGATCTCGCTGTCGCTGCCGAGGAGTTCGGTCAGCCCGGTGGCGAGGTCCCGCCAGGCGAGGTGTCCGCTGACGGCGTTGGCGACGCCGTGCACGGGCGAGTCCAGGCACGAGACCACGGCCCGGGCCAGGGCCGCGGCATGCACCCAGGCCGCGCCGTACCACGCATGTCCGTGCGTACCGGGCCGCGGAAGGACGAGCGGCCGGCCCTCCCGCGCCGCCTGGTAGAGCAGGCCGGTCGCACCCCAGCGCAACTGGTCCCGCAGCCGGTGGTGCGGCCCCCAGACGAGCGGGGAGCGGACGGCGCTCGCGCCGCCCCGGCCCTGGGCGCCGGCCGCCCGCAGCAGCAGCCCTTCGCAGTCCAGCTTCGCCTGTCCATACCCGCTCAGCGGCTGCCGCGGGGCGGACTCCTCCGCCACCCGCTCACCGGCCGGGTGGCCGTAGGCGTCCACACTGCTGACGAAGACGAACGGACCGCGCGACCAGGCGCCGACCATCGCCGCCATGGCCGTCACATCGACCTCGGGACGGGTGAAGGTGCAGGCCGCGTGGATGACCGCATCGGCACTGTCGACGGCCTTGCGCAGACCGTCCAGATCGGTGAGGTCGCCCTCGATGACGTCCACGCCCTCCGCGGCGACCAGATGCGCGGATTCCGGGCGGGCCAGGGCCAGGACCGGACGTCCTCGGGCGGCCAGTTCGCGCAGCACGAACGCGCCGACCCCGCCGGTGCCGCCGGTGACCAGGACCGTGCCCTCGCGCGAGCGCCGCGGGCGGGCTGAGGTGGCCGACGGCGCGGCGGCACGCTCCGCCTCGCGTGCGTCCAACAGGGCGGTGACCGCCCGCGGGGTGCGGGCCTGCATGACGTCCAGGCCGGTCAGCGGCAGTTTCAGCGTCCGGCGCAGACGCTCGGCGAGCTGGACGGCGATCAGCGAGTGGCCGCCGAGGAGGAAGAAGTCGTCGTCCGGTCCGGGCGTATGGCCCAGGAGGTCGGTGAAGCCTTCGGTCACGGCCTCGGCGCGCGCGCCGTGCGGTGCGGGGGCCGACGGGAACCCGGGGAGCCGGGCCGGGTCGGGCGCACCGTCGGCCGTGCGCGGCAGGGCGTCCAGCAAGGTCACCGCGGCGGGTACCAGTTCCGCGGCCAGCGCGGTGCGCAGACGGGAGCGGAGCTCGGCGGGGGAGGGGCCGCCGATGCCGCGCAGGACGGCATACGCCAGCAGCGGGCCGCCGGCCGGCTCGACCACGGCGGCCTCGGCCACCTCGGGGTGCGACCGCAGCAGCACCTCGGCCGGGTGCCCGCCGGTTTCGCCCCGAGGCGCCGGCGGCGCACCGGGCAGCCGGGACAGCCGAAGGCCCGGCTCGTCCGCCACCGCCGTGAGCAGGGCGGCATAGTGCGCGCCGAGGTCGGCCGCCGCTTCCTCATCCAGCGCGGTCCGGCTGTACTGGACGAGCCCGGCGGGGGCGTCGGTATCCACCATGCCGAAGGAGAGGTCGAACTTGGCTTCGCCGGCGCCGACTTCGACGTACTCGTCCACCAGGCCCGGCAGCCGCAGCGTCGTGGGCGCGCCCAGGACGTCCGCGGTCACCCGGATCAGCGCCGTACCGTCCGCGCCGCGGGCGGCGGCGCCGAGGCGCTCCAGGATGAGGTCGAAGGGCACCTCGCGGCGTTGCTGGGCGTCCAGCAGGGCGTCCCGTACGCGTTCCAGGAGCGTGGTGAAGGCCGGGTCGCCGGCGGTGTCCACCCGGACCGGGAGGGTGTTGACGCACAGTCCGACCAGACCGCGCATGTCCGCGCCCTGGCGGTGGGTGCCGGCGACCCCGATCACCAGGTCGTCCTGGCCGGTGAAGCGGTGCAGGGCGGCGAAGGACGCGGCGAGCGCCACGGTGAACAGGGTGGCCCGGTGCTGCCGGCCCAGTTCGCGCAGGGCGGCCGGCACCCGCGGGTCCAGCGGAGCGGTGTGGCTGCCGGCCGGGCGGCTGCCGGCGTCGGCGGGCGGGTGCGCGGGGCGGGGCAGCCGGAGCGGGGAGACGCCTTCGAGGCGGCCGGCCCAGTGGCTCAGGCCCTGTTCGAGGCGGTCGGCGGCGGCCCGCTCGCGCCGCGCGAAGTCCGCGTACTGCACCGGCTCCGGCTGCTCCTCGGCAGCGGTGCCCCCGGCGGCGGCCGAGTAGAGCCGCGCCAGTTCACCGGCCACGGTCTCCAGCGACGCACCGTCGATGGCGATGTGATGGAACGTCAGCAGCACGGTGTGGTCCTGCGCGCCGTGCCGCAGGACTAGGGCGCGCGGCAGGGGGCCGGCGGCGAGATCGAAGGGGCGGCGTGCCTCCTCGGCCAGCAGGGCGCCGGCGCCGTCCGCGTCCGTCTCCACGACGCGGAGCGCGATCGCCTCCGGAGCCGGCAGCACTTCCTGGTACGGCTCGCCGTCGTGCTGCCCGTAACGGGTACGCAGAATCTCGTGGCGGCGTACCAGCGACGTCAGCGCGGCGGCCAGCGCGTCCAGATCGAGCGGACCGCGCAGCCGGGTGGCGAAGGGCACGCTGTACGAGGCGTCACCGCGGCCCAGCCGGTCCATCAGCCACATACGGCGCTGGGCGTGCGAGAGCGGCGCGGGCCCGTCGTGGACGCCCGAGGGGATGCCCGAGGGGGCGGCAGCGGGGAGGGCGGTGCGGGAGCGCGCCCGGCGCAGCAGTTCCTCCTGGAGCGCCGCGGCGGCGGGGGTGTCAGTGGCCATCGGTGTCCTCCGGGGCGCCGGGGCGCAGATCGCTGTGCGCGGCGAGGAGCGCGCGCTCGACCAGCGCGGCGTGCCCCGCCACCGTGGGGGCGGCGAAGAAGTCGGCGAGCGTCAGCTCGACGCCGAGCTCCTCACGGAGGTCGTCGGTGACCGCGAGCGCGAGCAGGGAGTGCCCGCCCAGCGCGAGGAAATCGGCATCCGGGCGGGTGACGTCACGGCCCAGCGACCGGCCCCAGACCTCGGCGACCGCCTGCTCCAGCGGATTCAGCGGCCCGGCCGGCGCGTCGGGCCGCGCCGCGCCGACGAGATCCGTCAGCGCACGGCGGTCGACCTTGCCGGAGGCGGTGAGCGGCAGCGCGTCGACGAACTGCACCTCGTCGGGGACCAGATGGGCGGGCAGGACGGCGGTGAGCCGGTCCCGCAGGGCGTCGGGGCGGGGCACCGGTCCGGGCGAGGCCACCACGAACGCGGCCAGGCGGGCGTCGTCGGGGGAGGGGCGGTGCACGGTGATGGCGGCGTCCGCCACTTCGGGCTGTTCCCGCAGGGCGTGTTCGATCTCCCCCGGTTCGATCCGGAAGCCGCGGATCTTCACCTGGTCGTCCGTCCGCCCGTGGAAGTCGAGGGTGCCGTCCGGACGCAGGGAGACGAGGTCGCCGGTGCGGTAGAGACGCCCCGTTCCGGGGTGGTCGCTGAAGCGCTCGGCGGTCAGCTGCGGCTGCCCGGTGTAGCCGTGGGCCAGCCGGCTGCCGCCGATCCACAGTTCGCCGCGCTCCCCGTCCGGGACCGGATTGCCGGAGTCGTCCAGAAGATGCACGGTCGCGCCCGCGATCGGCCGGCCGATGGGCATCTGGCCGTCGCAGTCGGCGTCGGTGACGCGGTGGGCCGTGGTGAAGGTCGTCGCCTCCGTCGGCCCGTAGCCGTTGACGAGTTCCAGCCAGGGGAAGGCCCGCAGTACCTCACGGGCATGGTGCGTGGACAGCGCCTCGCCGCCCACGATCACCGTGCGCAGCAGCGAGAAGACACGCGAGCGGCGGCCGGCCAGCTGGTGGAAGAGCGCGGTGGTGAAGAAGGCGACGGTGACGCCATGGCGTTCCACGTGCTGGGCCAGGTCCTCGAACGAGGGCCGCTCCGCGGTGCACACGACCACGGCGGCGCCGTTGGCCAGCGCTCCCCACACCTCGAAGGTCGAGGCGTCGAACGTCATCGGCGAGTGGAAGAGCACCCGGTCGCGGGACGTGAGGGTGAGGTACGCCGGATCGGAGACCAGCTCGGCGATCGCGCGGTGCGGGACGGCGACGCCCTTGGGACGGCCGGTGGAGCCCGAGGTGAACATGATGAACGCCGTGGCGTCCGTGCCGAGTTCGGCCCCGGCAACGTCGTCGCCGCCCATCAGCGGCTCACCGGGCAGCGCAAGGGTGGCGCCGGCGAGCCCCGCCGATTCGAGGAGCTTGCTGTCCCCGACGGTCAGGGTCGCGCCGGCGTCGGCGGCCAGTGCCTCGGAACGGGAGCGCGGATGGGCCGGGTCGAGCGGTACGCACACGGCGCCCGCCCACCACAGCGCGAGCTGGGCGACGACGGTGCG
Organism: Streptomyces sp. MCA2; assembly: GCF_023544705.1. NCBI lineage: Bacteria > Bacillati > Actinomycetota > Actinomycetes > Kitasatosporales > Streptomycetaceae > Streptomyces > Streptomyces sp. MCA2. The sequence goes on along the minus strand of NZ_JAMJFM010000004.1, from coordinate 107,091 downwards.
CGCCGAGCGGGGCATCAGCAGTGCCACCGAGTCACCCCGGCGGACGCCGTGTTCGCGCAGATGGGCGGCGAGCGCGCGGGCCGAGGAGACGAGCTGTGCGTAGGTGAGGGTGGTGTCGCCGTCCGCGACGGCCAGCGCCTGCGGGGTCCGTGCGGCATGCCATGCCACGAGGGCCGGCAGGCCGGCCGCGGGCGCGGGCCGGCCGGCCGCCGGGGCGGACGCGGTGCGGTCACCGGACGCGGTGTGCTCGTCCTTCGGGGTGCCTTCGGTGGGCACGGGGCCTTCCTTCCGGGTGTCGGGGGAGAGCGGGGTGCGGGTGGTCATCTCAGGCTCCTGCCGGTTGCCGGGCGGCGCGGCGGGTGTCGACGAGCAGGGCGACGGCGCGCAGGTCCGGCTGGCGGAGCAGTTCGGGAGCGCGCAGCCGCACACCGCTCTCCTTCTCGATGACGGTCAGCAGCCGTGCGGCGAGGAGAGAGGTGCCGCCGGCCTCGGTGAAGTTGTCCGTCAGCGAGGCTCCCGGGCGGGCGAGCAGATCGCGTACGGCGCTCAGCACGAGCCGCTCGCCCGGGGTGGCGTCGTCGGGCCCGTCGTCGGCCGCCGGGGCGTCGCCGGGGCGCTCGTCGGAGCGGTCCGCCTGCCGGGCCAGCTCGGCCCGGTCCACCTTGCCGTTGGCGTCCAGGGGAAAGGAGTCCACGATCCGCACGTCCGAGGGCACGGCCTGCTCCGGCAGCCAGGTCCGTACGCCCGGCAGCAGCGCGTCCGCGGTGAGCGCGGCGCCGGCCGCCGCCCGTACGTACGCCACCAGACGGGTGCGGCCGTCGGCGGTACGCGGCGCGGTGACGACGGCGCTCAGGACCGCCGGGTCCTTCTCGAACGCGGCCTCCACCTCGGCCGGTTCGATCCGTACGCCGCTGATCTTGACCTGGTCGTCGAGACGGCCGAGGAACTCCAGCTCCCCGTCAGCCGGCATCCGCACCCGGTCCCCAGTGCGGTACAAGCGCTCCACACCCGGCAGATCGAGGTCCTCGGGCACGGCGAGGAAGCGGCGCGCGGTCAGTTCGGGGTCCAGATAGCCGAGCGCCAGACCGCTTCCGCCGATGAGGAGTTCACCCTCCGTCTCGCGGGCGACGGGCCGGCCGTCCGCATCGGCGACGACGACGGTCACGCCCGGGAGGGGCCGGCCGATGGGCGGTGCGGATTCCGCGCCCTCCGCGCTGTCGGTGCCGTGCATGGAGTGGACGGTGGAGGCCACCGTGGCCTCGGCCGGTCCGTAGGCGTTGTGGACGGTGGAGGTCACGTCCGCGCCGGGACGGCGCCGCAACCGGTCGCCGCCCACGAACACATGACGCAGCCTCAGGTCCTGCGGCCAGGGCCGCTCCAGCAGCGGCTCCACCATCGGCGTGGCCGACACACACACCGACACCGCGGACGTACGCCACCAGTCGGCCAGCACCGTCGGGTCCCAGCGGACCTCGTCCGGGGCGGGCACCAGAGCCGCCCCGGACGTCAGCCCGGCCCACAGCTCCAGCAGATGGGGGTCGAACGCGACGCCGATCAGCAGGGACTGCCGGTCACCGGGGGCCAGGCCGCTCGTGGCGCGGTACCAGCTCAGCAGCATGCCGAGCGCGGGCTCGCCGACGGCCACCGCCTTGGGGCGCCCGGTGGAGCCGGAGGTCAGCACGGCGTAGAACGCCTCGGGCGGCGCGGAACGGGCAGCCGTGCCCGGCGCGGCGAAAGCGGCCACGACCGTGGCGGCGGCGTTGGCGCCCTCCCCGGGCAGCGCCAGCCGCAGATGGTCGGCCGTCCGGTGACGGGGCGGCAGCACCTCGGGATCGCCGATCAGACAGACGACGTTCAGGTCCTCGGTGACGGCGTCGGTGCGGCGCTCACCGGGGCGGGGGCCCAGCGGCAGGTAGACGGCGCCGATCCGGGCGAGCGCGACCGCGGTCACCACGAGGGCGGCCGAACGGTCGAGGCAGACGCCGACCAGGTCTCCGGGCCGCACCCGGTCGCGCAGGGCCGTGGCGACCTCGTCGGCGGCGGTGTCGATCTGCCGGTAGGTCCAGCTGTGCTCCCCGTCGATCACCGCGGGAGCCTCCGGGGAGCGCTGGGTCCACTCCTCGAAGAGGGCGAGCACCCCGGTCGCGCCGTCGGTGGCGGGCAGGGCACCGCGGGCGATGCTGAGCGGGCTCTCCGGCGCGGGCCGTTGCACGCCGGCGGTGGTCGTCGGGGCCGCCGTACGGGCGGTCATCGGCTGGGTCATCGGGACTCCGTCACGGTGGTCGAAGCGGCGGAAGCAGGCGCGGCGGCGGTGCCGACGGCCGCGAGCGCGAGGGCCTGGTCGGCCAGCACCGGGTTCTGGAACAGCAGCCGCAGCGGCGGACGCTGCCCCAGCCGCGGTTCGAGCCAGGCCGCCAGCTGCGCGGCGAGCAGCGAGTGGCCGCCGGTCCGGAAGAAGTCCGAGGACGCGTCGAAGCGGCTGTGGCCCAGAGCCTCCCGCCAGCCCTCGGCGAGCAGCTCCGTCATCGGGTCGGCCGGCAGCTGCGCGGGAACGCTCTGGCTCTCCGCGGCCGGGGCGGCCGGCTCCAGTGCGGCGGCCCGGCGGGTCAGCGCGGTGCGGTCCGGCTTGCCGCCGGCCAGTCGCGGCATGGTGTCGAGCCGTGCCCAGCGACCCGGTACGAGGGCGCTCGGCAGCCGTCGGCCCAGCTCCGTGTGCAACGCCTGCTCGTCCCACGGCTCACCGTCGTCCGCGTTCTCCAGGAAGCCGACCAGCCGCGGCCCGCCCGGGGCCTCGCGGTCCAGGACGACGGCGCAGGAGCGGCCGCCGAGCGCGGCCGAGGCGGCGGCCTCCACCTCTTCCAGCTCGATGCGGTAGCCCCGCAGCTTGATCTGGTGGTCCCGGCGCCCCAGGAAGTACAGCAGCCCGTCGCGGCCGCGGTAGCCGAGGTCACCGGTGAGGTAGACCCGCTCACCACCGAGCGCCTCGACATGGACGAACCGGGCGGCGGTGGTCTCGGGGTTGCCTACGTATCCTTCCGCCAACCCGGCCCCGGCGATGGCCAGTTCACCGACCGCGCCGTCCGGCAGCGGGCGGTGGTGTGCGTCCAGGACATGGACCCGTTCGCCGGGCAGCTCGGTGCCGAGCGGGATCTCCGCACCGTCGGCGAGGCCGTCCCGGGTGATCTCGTGGACGGTGGAGCTGATGGCGGCCTCCGTGACGCCGTAGACGTTGAGCACGGTGCTGTCGCTGTCGGCCAGGAACGCGCGCATCACATCCGCCGGGAGGCGCTCGCCACCGAGCACCAGCAGCCGCGGCGCCCAGTGGCTGTCGCGGAGCACGGGGCGCATCTCCTCGCGGGTGGCGAGGAAGTAACTGGTGGGCAGATTGGCCACGGTGACCCGGGCGGCGACCAGCAGTCCCGCCAGCTCGGCGCCGGTCGGCACCTCGCGCTCGGGGGCGACCAGGCAGGCTCCGGCGTACAGCGACGGCAGCACCTCCTCAAGAGCCACGTCGAACGACGGCTGGGCGAACAGCAGCACCCGGTCACCCGCACCCAGCCCGAACCGGTCGGCCGCCCCGGTCAGATGGTTCTCCAGCGCCGCGCGGCCGACGGCGACGGGCTTGGGGATGCCCGTCGAGCCGGAGGTGTGAATGATGTACGCGGCGCCGGGCACGACCTCGGCCGCCCGCGCCTGCGGCAGGACCGGGGCGTCGACCGTGGCCGTCGGCAGCCCGTCGGGAAGGGTGACGGCGGCGTCCGCCGAGGTCAGGACCAGCGCCGGGCCCAGCCGGCCGAGCAGCAGCTCCAGCCGGGCCGGCGGGTCGGACGGCGAGAGCGGGCAGTACACCGCCCGGGTCCGCAGACAGGCCAGCAGCGCCACGACCGAGTCGGCGCCGCGGGGCAGCACGGCGGCCACCGGCTGCCCGGCGGTCACTCCGGCCGCCCGCATCCGCTGCGCCAGCGAGGAGACCTGGGCGTCGAGGTCGCCGTAGGTCATCCGGCGGGCGCCGACGAGCAGCGCGGGCAGGGACGGGTCGTGGGCGGTGGCCGGGTCGAGCGGATCGTGTTCCGGCGCCGGCGGCGCGGCGGCCGGGAGGGCCTGCGGCGACGGCGGCGGCGCCAGATCCGTGAGGGCGGTGCCGGGCGCGTCGAGATACGCCCGCAGCAGGTCGAGGAACCGCCCGGCGAGCAGCTTCGCCACATCCTCGCCGAACATGTCGGCGTCGTAGTCCCAGACCAGCGTCATCCCCGCCGCACCGTGCCGGGGCCCGACCCCGCGCCGGTCGTCCGGGAGCAGCACCACGTCCAGATCGAACCGGGTGGTGCCGGTGTTGAAGCCCTCGAACAGGGTGATGTCCAGACCCGGGACGTCGACCTCGGGCAGCTCGGCGTCGTGGGCGCTGAACATGACGCTGAACAGCGGGTTGTCGGCGCCCGAGGTGTGCAGGCCGAGCGCGCGGGTCAGCTCCTGGATCGGCACCTCCTGGTGCGGCAGGGCACGGATGAGGGTGTCGGTCACCTCGTCCATGGACTCCTCGGCCGGGGCGGCCGGGTCCAGCCGCAGCGCGAGCGGGATGGTGTTGACGAACATGCCCACGGCTTCCTCGAAACCGCGCGGGCGGTTGCCGACCGCGGTGCCGATCACCATCTGCGAGCGGCCGCTGTGCCGGCGCAGCAGCTCGGCGAAGAGCCCCAGGAGCGTGGCGAACGGCGTCAGACCGCGCTCACGGGCATGGCCGCGCAGCCGTTCCGCCAGATCGGCACCGATCGACTGACGCAACTGGCCGCCGTGGTGCCGGCGCCGGGAGCCGGGCCGGGTCAGACCGGGCAGCGGCATGTCGTAGGAGACCTCGCGCAGTTCACCGGCCCAGAAGTCCAGACCGTCCCGCCGCTCCCCGCCGGCCTCGTCCTGGGAGCGGGCCCGGACATGGTCGGCGTACGAGGGCGCCGACGGCAGCTCCACCGGCTCGCCCAGAACGTGGCCCCGGTAGACGGTGAACACATCCCGCAGCAGGATCGCGAACGAATGGCCGTCGTGGATCAGATGGTGTTCCACGTGGATCAGCCGGTGCCGGTTCTCCGCGAGCCGGACCAGCGTCCAGCGCAGCAGCGGTGCCTCGAAGGTGTCGAGCGGAGTCTCCGCCTCCGTGCGCAACAGCTCCTGGAACGCGCTCTCCGGGTCCGCCTCCCCGCTCAGGTCCACCGTGTGCAGCCGCGGCACACAGGCCTCGGCGACCCGCTGCCCCGGCATCGCCCCGGCGACGGCGACGAGTTCCAGCCGCAGACCGGGGTGCCGGTCGAGGGCGGCGGCGAGTCCGCGGCGCAGCGCGTCGGTGTCGAGCGTGCCCCACAGGTCGAGTGCGGCGGTGAAGTTGTAGGCGCGGCTGCCCGGTTGCACCTGTTCGTGCAGCCAGACGATCTCCTGCGAGGAGGAGAGCGGAAGCATGGGCGATCCCTGAGGTTGTCGGGGTGGGGGTTCTCCGGCCCGGGCATGGTCGAGCCCGGGCCGGTGGGACGCGCGGACCGGGCCGCGGATCGCGCGGCAGGTCCGGCAGTGTCGGAAGGTGAGGAAGGGGCGGTGTCGCCGCGCGGGTCAGGCGGCTGTCGGCGCCGGGGTCCGCAGCGCGTCGGCGAGGGCGGTGAAGGCGCTCTCGGCGGTGCGGTCGGGGAGGATCGTGCGGTCCCACACCATGCGCAGATGGAGCTCGGCGCCCTGGGTGACGGAGACCGCGAAGGGGCCGCGCACGGCCCTGCCGTCGACAGAGATCTCACGGCCCGTCACACCGCCCAGGCGGAGCGGGGGATGCCGGCGGGCATCGTCGACGGTCAGCATGCCGTCGAGCCGGCCGGTCCAGCCGGAGCCGGCCGCCCGGGCGGCGTGCACCACGGCGTCGAAGGGGGTGGCGGCATGGTCCAGGTCGTCCCACCAGGCCTCGGCCGTCGCCGAGGCCGGGGACGCGTCCCCGGTCACGGTGGGGAAGACCATGGTGTTGAGGAAGCAGCCGAGCACCGGCGCGGCACCGGGCGGCCGGCCGCCCCACGGGTAGCCGAGCGGCACCACATGGCCCGCCCCGAACAGCGCCGCTGCCGCCGCCTGGCAGGCGTCGAGCAGCTCGGGGAAGGGCACGCCGGCGGGCGGGGCGGGCAGCCGCAGCGCCGCCGAACCGCTCGGCGCCGTCCCGGCGGAGAGGGATTCCGGACGTGGCGCGGGGGCCTGTTCGCGCACCGCGCGGAGCCGTTCGCCCCAGTACGCCATGGCCGCCGGCACGCCCGCGCGCTCCTCCGCGTCGAGCTGTAGCAGCACCGCGTCCCGGTAGGCGGCCAGCTCGGCCCCGACTTCGGCGGGGGAGGGGCCCTCGGCGCCGGGACCTTCGTCGTAGGCGGCGCCGAGTTCCCCGACGATCCGGGCCAGCGACTGGCCGTCGCACGCGGTGTGGTCCAGCACGATGGCGAGCACCTCCTCCAGGCCGTCCTGCACCAGGAACAGCCGCAGCGGCGGGCCCTGCGGGGTCCAACCGCCCAGGGCGCGACGCAGCACGGTGGCCGCGTCCTCACCGGGCGCGCACGCCGTGCGGGTCACGGATACCTGCGGCTCCTCCAGGTGGAGCGCGGGCGTGCCGCGCCGCACGGTGAGCCGGGCGCGCAGCACGGGGTGCAGGGCGGCGAGCCGGTTCGCGGCGGCCGCGAGGCGTACGGGATCCACCGTGCCACGCGGGAAGGCGAAGAACATCGGCACGAGATCCGGCCGCCCGGCGGGGTCCATGGCACGCACCAGTGCAAAGCGACGCTGGGCGCCCGTGACGGGCAGCAGGACCGCGGCCCCGTCGTCGGTGTCGAGTCGCCGGTAGCGGGCCAGGTACTGGCTCGTGATGCTGAGCACGTGATCCTCTCTTGACGTGGCGGGCACGCGTCGCCGGAGGCGAGGCGGGTGGGAAGGCCGTGCGCGAAGGCAGGCGGCGGGGCAGGTGGGGGAGGGCAGGCGAGGCGGGGCGCGGTGGCCCGCCGTCAGCCGATGGACGCGGGCTCGGCCGGGTCGGCGGTGCCGGACGGGCCGGTGGTGTCGGACGGGCCGGCCTCGGCCTGCTCCGTGACGGGCAGTTCGCGCATCCGGCGCAGCGGGGAGAGCAGCAGCGGCAGCGGTACGGCCAGGAATCCGGCCGCGCACCACACCAGCGCCACCCGGGCTCCGTAGGCATCGGCCAGCGCACCGCCGGCCAGGGCCCCGAGTGGCAAAGTGCCCCACATCAGGAACCGCAGCGTCGCGTTCATCCGGCCGAGCAGCCGGGGCGGGCACAGGGCCTGACGGAAGCTCACCTGGGCGACGTTGTAGACGACGGCGCCGAAGAAGACCACACCGGAGCCGAGGGCGAACAGCACCGCCCCCGCGCCGGGCGTGGAGAGCGGCCACAGCAGCGCGAACGGGCCGGTGATCAGCGCGGACAGCCAGATGATCCGGGCCTGGCCGAGCCGGGCGGCGAGTCGTCCCGCGCACAGGGCGCCGGCGAGCCCGCCCACGGCGGAGGCGGCCAGCAGGAGGCCGACCACTCCCGGCGCCAGTTCCAGCACGCGGACCAGGAAGACGGACTGCGTGGCCATCAGCACGGCGGTGAAGAAGTTGGCCAGCCCGGTCGTCAGGGCGATCACCCGCAGCAGGCGGTGTCCGAAGACGAAGCGCAGCCCCTCGGCGATGTCCTGGCGCAGGGAGGCTTCCGGCCGGGGTTCCGGGCGGCTCTCGGGCCGCTTGATGGCCCACAGGAAGAGCGCGGAGAGCACATAGCCGGCCGCGTCGGCGACGATGGCCAGGGCGGCCCCGAGCACCTGGACGAGACCGCCACCGATCCCGGGACCCGCGACCTGCGCCGACGAACGGATGGTCTCCAGCGCTCCGTTGCCCGGGACCAGCTGGTCCTTGGGCAGCAGCTGGGGCAGGAAGCTCTGGTGGGCGACGTCGAAGAAGACGGTCGCCACGCCGGTGATCAGCGCGACGACGTACAGCTGCACCATCGTCAGCACGCCGGCGACGGCGGCCAGCGGGATGCTCGCCATCGCCACCGCCCGCACCACATCGGCGCGGATCATCAGCGGCAGCTTGCGCATCCGGTCGACCCAGGCCCCGGCCGGCAGTCCGACCAGCAAGAACGCGGCGGTCTCCGCGGCGGTGAGCAACCCCACCTGGAAGGCGGGGGCGTTGAGCTCGAGCACCGCGACGAGCGGCAGGGCGACCAGGGTGACCTGGGCGCCGAGTTGTCCGGCCGCGGCACCGGCGAGCAGAAGGCGGAAATCGCGCAGACGCAGCGGGCCGCTGGCCGCGGGTCGGGGTATGACGGGCATGCGATTGACCATCGCGGAACGGACGATCACGGGTCAAAACCCGATGCACACTTTCGGCCGGTTTTCTTCACCATTTACTCACCGGAACCGAAAATTCTCCGTCAGATCCTGCCAACCACCGGATGACCGGCACATGTCGCCCTTCCTGATGGGCAAGGGATTCCAGGGTGATGACGAAGTGAGATCGGGTGATCGAGTGCAGACCGTCACGTGCCGGAATCCGACCGAAAACTGCTCCTGATGTCCGCTTATTGGTCGAAGCGTTCAGTTCATCCGCTATGGCATCCGCTGTGGCATCCGCGGTCCGGAGCGCGGCTCAGGCCGGCCGGAGTTCCGCGTCCACGGCGCCGCGCAGCAGTTCGTGCGCCCGCTCCAGCGAGGTGGTGCCGCTCAGCCAGCGTTCGCTCAGGCCCTCCGCCAGCGCGGTGAGCCGCTCGGCCGCCGCGTACGGATCGGTCCCGGTGAGGGCCGGATCGGCCGCCTGGGCCTGCCGTATCAGGTCGGCGAGGTCCTCGGTCCACTCGCGGGTCGCGGTGGCCAGCAGTTCCCGCAGGTCGGGGTCGAAGACGGCGGTGGCGCGCAACTCGCCCCAGGCCGCGCTGTTCTCCCTCACGTGGGGGATGTCCTGGAGTTCCAGCAGCAGGATCTCGGTGAGCTGCGTACGGGGGTCGTCGGAGGTGTCGAGGGCGGCGTCGGTGTAGCGGACCGCACGCCGGTTGATGAACTCCAGTGTGCGGCGCAGCAGTCCGGTGCGGTCCTTGAAGTGGTAGTAGATCAGCGCGGTCGAGACGCCGGCCTCCGCGGACACCTCCTCGACGCGCAGCCCGCGCACGCCGCGCCGGGCGATCAGCCGGGCGGCGGCTTCGAGGATCTGGGTGGGCCTGTCCGGCATCGCATGCTCCCGCGGTCCGAGGAATCTAGGTGGCTCGGCTCCGATCATGCCCTACTATCGTCCTGACTAAAATTTCAGTCAGGGAGCTGATCATGGATATATCCCGACGTCAGACACTGCAAGCGGCGGTCGTCGCCGCCGTCGGCGGGGCCTTGGGCGCCTGCGGCACCAAGGACAGCAGCGGGCCCGCGCCACACGACGGGCGCGCCGTCCCCGCGGGTGCGAAGCGGGCCGGCGGGTGGCGGCTGCCCGACGAGGCGCATCCGCACGAGGCGACCTACATGGCCTGGCCCACCCGCCGGATCTGGGGGCCGGAGATCACCGGCGTGCGCGACGACATCGCCCGTATCGCACGGACGATCGCCGAGTTCGAGCCGGTGGCCCTGCTGGCCAACGACGAGGAGGCACAGGCGGCCCGGCGGGCGTGCGGGTCCGGAGTGGAAGTCGTCCCGGCGCCGGTGGACGATCTGTGGATGCGGGACACCGGGCCGGTCTTCGTGCTCGGGCCCGACGGCGTCGCCGGAGTGGATCTCCACTTCAACGGCTGGGGCAACAAGCAGGAGCACGGCCGCGACAGCCGGGTCGCCCGCGCGATCCTGGACGACGAGCGCCTCACCAGGATCAAGGCACCGATCACCGCTGAAGGCGGGGCGGTGGAGGGCGACGGCCGGGGCACCCTGATGGTGACCGAGAGCTCCCTGGTCAACGACAACCGCAACCCCGGGATGTCCCGCGAGGACATCGAGCGGGAGCTCAAGGAACTGTTCGGCGCCACCACGGTGATCTGGGTCAAGGGCGTCAAGGGCAAGGACATCACGGACTATCACATCGACGCGCTGGCACGGTTCTCCGAACCCGGCGTCGTGGTCCTGAGCACCCCGGCGAAGAACGCCCGCCCCAACGAGTTCACCGGCGCCTACGAACAGGCCCGCAGGGTCCTGGACCGGGCGGTCGATGCCCGGGGGAAGCGGCTCGACGTCGTCGAGCTGCCCGAACCGGCCGACATCGGGCGCCGCGGGAAGGGGTTCCTGGCCTGCTATGCGAACTACTACGTGGTCAACGGAGGGGTCGTCATGCCCCGCTTCGGAGACAAGAAGGCCGACAGCAAGGCCGCGTCCCTGCTGCGGGAGCTGTATCCGGGACGGAAGGTGGTGCCGGTGCCCGTCGACCACCTCGGCGAGGGCGGCGGCGGTATCCACTGCTCCACCCAGCAACTCCCCAAGGCAGGCTGAACCTCACCGCCCGGGACGGCCGTCGCGGCGCTGAGGTGGCTTCGGTCATGGCAGCGAGAGGCCGCGTGGCCGGTGGCGGACTCAGCCGCGGCGCTGGCCGCCGGCCAGCTGATTGAGCGGGCCGTCCGTCAGCGTCCCGCGCTGATCCGCCACGACCGGCAGCCGCGCCATCGTCTCCGCCGGGAGGAGGCCGGTCTGGCCGAGCACCGCGGCCTGGTCCCAGTAGATGTGCTCGCCGGAGATCAGCGCGCCGTCGAACGAGACCACCGCGAGGACCGGGATCTCGACGCGGCGTCCGGTCGGCGGCACACCGGGGAGGATCCACGGCACCTCCACGTCATGGGTGAAGGAGACCAGCATTTCGTCGACGATCCGCGTCCCGCCCGTGGTGCGGGTCAGCGGGGCGATGGCGAAGTCCGCCGCGTTGTGGCCCACGAACCAGCGGCGGTAGAAGTGCCGCACGGACGCCCTGCCGCGGGCGCCCATGGCCGTGGGCACATGCACCACCTCCGGGTCGTCCGACATGGTGGCCATCGTCGTGTCGAGATCGAGAGTGCTGAACTCGCTGGTGGTGTGCAGCTCCCAGACACGCTCCCGTTCCCGGTCAGATGCACTGGTCACGGGCGGCCTCCTCGGTCTTCCATCCCCAAGCGGTGAGCATCCCGGGGGAGAGGCCGGCGCAGCGGGGCGACGACAGATCGCGCAGGGCCCGCTCGATCTGCGCCTCGTCCACCCGCCCCGTCGCCAGCATGGCGCCCCGTGCCCGCTCCCACGTCTCGGCCCAGAAGCGGCTGACGGCACTGCCCGGCACCAACGGCGGCACACGGATCTCGGCGGCCACCTGGCACAGGCCTTCCTCGTGCAGCAGCTGCGGGTAATCCGGTACCCAGGAGATGTCCGTGCCGATGGTCTCCCGCAGTGCCTGCCACATCGCCCGCATGACCGTGGTGTACGGGGTGCTCGGCGCGGTGGCGGACGTCAGGTCCACGGCGTCGCTGAGCACCAGCACACCATCGTCGGCGACCAGCGACGCCAGCTTGGCGATCATGCGGCGCCATGCGCGCAGATGCATCAGGACGAACCGCGCGTGGACCAGCTGGAACCGGCCGGGATCGAAGTCCGGCGCGGTGATGTCGGCGCTCAGCGCCGACAGACCCGGTGTGCCGTCCGCCGTGAGGAACCGGGTGTCACGGTCCACGGCGAGGACCGACGTGACACCGGCCGACTCCAGCAGCCACCGTGCGAGGGTGCCGGTTCCCGCGCCCACGTCCAGGCAGTTCCAGCCGGGACCGGCTCCCAACGCCGTCAACCGGGCGGCGCTCACCTCGTCGTAGGCGAGCGCTCCCAGGTCGATACGACCGGCCTCGCCGGTCTCTTCCGGGCGGAACATGCCTTCGCCGTAGCGCCCGGCATCGGTACCCCGCACGTCCCCAGTATGACGGTGACGCTCAGGGGTTTCCTGCTGTGGTGACCAGCTCCAGGGCCGGCTCCTCCTCCGGCCGCTTCCGGGGCCTTCCCGGGGCCCGCCGCAGGACCAGTTGCAGCACGAGCATCACCACGCCGGTCACCACCGCGCTGTGCCACAGCAGCGCGTCCAGCCGCCCGGCCGAGAGATAGGCACCCGCGGCCACGGCCGCCAGCGCACACACCGCCCGGTCCACGATGCTCTCGACGGAGAGCAGGGTGGCCCGTGGCGCACCCGCCGGGATCGCGTCGTTCACCAGCTTGCGCTGGAGCGGGTAGGCGAAGCCGGTGACCGCGGCGAACACGCACAGCAGGGCGATCACGGTCCAGGGCCCGCCGAGGGTGCTGCCCGCCAGCGCCGCCGCCATCGCGAGGCTGAGCAGCGAGACCCAGGCGACCGGTGACAGCCGCGAGCCGAGCCACTGGGGCCGGGCCGAGGCCACCGCCTCCGCGACGGTCATGGCGGCCAGCACACCGCCGTGCGAACCTTCGGGGATGCCGTGGTCCAGCAGCACCGGCTGGAAGAGGTTGACCTGGCAGATGCGCGAGAGCGTGAAGACGGCCACGCCCTGCACCATGAGCAGGGCGAGCCAGGGCGTCGCCCACACACAGCGCAGCGCCGTGGTGGCATCGCGGAGGAACGCGACCCCGCCGGGGGAAGTCTTCGCGGCCCGGTCCCGGCGGCCGTGGTCGGGCGCGGCGTGCCGCGGCAGCGCCATGGCGCAGACGAGCGAGCCCGCCGCGCTGGCGGCGCTCAGCACATACGGCGTGGGGTGTGCGACGGCCATCAACGGGCCGACCAGTGGCCAGCACAGCACCTTCGCGGCCAGACCCAGCGCCCGTGCCTGCCCCTCCGCCTTCAGATAGTGCTCTCCCGCACCCTCGGCCGCCAGGCCGTCGTAGAGATAGGCGCTGGCGGCGCCGGAGGTCAGCGAGCGGCCGGCGGCGATGGCCAGGAAGTGCACCAGGAAGCCGGTGTAGCTGGGGGCGAGGACCGGGGCCAGGTTCGCCGCGGTCATCACGACGGCACCGGCCCGCAGACAGTTGCGGGCACCGATGCGGTCGGCCACCATCCCGGTCGGGATCTCGAAGAGGCAGAACGCGACGTAGTAGATGCTCTGGATGCCGAAGATCTGGCCGTCGGAGAGCCCCGCCTCCCGCTGGTAGGCGTAGAAGACCGGCATCCACCACAGCAGATTGAACAGCAGCTGGAAGCCGTTGTTGAGCCTGATGATCCGACGGGCCCGCGGCGTCAGCGGCACCCCCGCGGCCCGGGGACCGCGGGCGCCTCGCAGACCGGAGAACGGGCGGATCACAGCGCGTAGGGGCGGATCTGGACCAGGCGGAAGTCCCCCTGATCGGTCATCAGCCACTCGATGTCCAGCGGATGGTCCACATCGGTGTCGCTGAAGTGGGACTGGAGCAGCCGGCCGGTCAGCGCCAGCCGGGCCAGCTTGTCCCGGGTGGCGACGGGCAGGTCCTGGCCGGTCGAGCCGAGCGCGACGGTGCGGCCGCCGCCCTCGACCGTGTTGTACAGGTACTGGAGCGGCAGCGTCGTTCCGTCGACGACCGTCTCGGGCGAGCCGGGGGAGCAGTTGAGGTAGACGTTGCGGAAGTCCGTGCGCTTGGTCGGGTTGCAGGTCACCAGGACACCGCCGAGGTCCGCGGGCACATACCGCTGGATGATGACGCCCATGTAGGTGTCGTCGAGGGAGATGCCCGCCTGGTGGCGCAGCCGGACGCTGCGCGGCGACAGCAGGGAGGCCCACACCTGGCGTACCGCGTCCAGGAGTTCGTCCGGGCCGTGCACGGTGGTGACCGAGTCGTAGACCCCGGCAGCGGAGAACCCCGGGAGGTCCTCGGCGTTGGAGGAGGAGCGCACCACGAGACGGTTGGCCGCGTCGGGGCCGTCGGGCAGCGCCTGGGTGATCTGGCGGGTCACCTCGTCGGGCATCGGGGTGTTCCGGATGAGCTGCTGAAGGTGCAGACAGAGCGCGTCCACCACGTCGACGGCATCGAGTTCGAGCGCCATCTTCAGCTTGCCGATGCCCTGTTGCACGGCCGGGGAGGACGTCAGGAAGCGGTGCTGGAGGGCGAAGGGGAGAGCGATCCCGTCGGGCGCGGCGATGGTGCCGGCCACGAAGTCGGCCGCCAGCGACTGGAGTTCCCCGGGGGTCGCGCCGGGGGTGCCCAGACGGGCCGCGAGGTGGCCGTAGAGGTCGGCGCGGGGCGGCCTCGGCTGCCCGTAGAAGGCGGTGAGGTCGGCGGAGCGGCTGTCGAGGACGTGATGGAGCTCCCCGAGGCTGGCCGCCTTGGTGCCGTACCGGTCCTGGTCCGCGCGGCGCAGCCGGTGCAGGTACAGCGCGGGTACGTCCTCCAGCAGCGGCGGCTCCATCCGGATCCGCTGCTGGTGCCAGGCCGGGGCCTCCAGCGACGGGACATGGGCCAGCGGGGCGAGGGTGATCTCGTCGTCCTGCACCCGGTAGCGGATCCAGGCGCCGTCCAGGCCGTCCGCCTCGACGAGCCGGTCCAGATCGCGGACGATCGCGTTGGGGATGCCCCAGCCGGAGGCGAGGACATTGGTGTGCGAGAGCGGCGTGCCGGGCGCGGTGTTGAGGAAGCCGGCCACCCGCGGCACATCGTCCGGCAGCGACGGCATGGCCACGATGTCGGACCAGCCGAGCTCGGCGGCCGCGGCCGCGTACTCCTCGGGGGTCCGGAAGTAGCGGAGCCGGCCGATGGCCTCGCCGGGGTTCAGCGGGGTACGGGTGCGGTTGCCGAAGAGTTCATGACCGAGGATCCGCGGCACCCGTACGTCGCTGATCGCGGCGAGCTCGTGCTCCTGCCCGTGGTTCGCCGGCTTCAGCAGCAGCGGCAGCCGGCCGTCGACCCGGTGCCGGACGAACGTGTAGAACTCCTCCAGCAGCCTGCCGTTCATGGTGTCGGCCTCGGTCGTCTCCAGGACGAGGAAAGGCCGCTCCCGTCCCTCGGCGTCCTCGTCGGTGTGCAGCGAGAGCACACCCAGCAGGAAGCGGCGCTCGGGGTCCATGTAGACCGAGGCGTTGAAGGCGTCCAGGCAGGAGTCCAGCGCGTCCAGCTCCATGCCGAGGACACGGGTGGCGATGTAGTTGACGTGGAACGGATGGGCAGCCGTGTCGAGCAGATGCCAGGTGTTCTCGATGCGGTCCACCACGACCTTGAGGTACGGGTGGCCGGCCAGGACACCGGAGAGGGTGCGGAAGAGCGGCAGGGAGAGGTTCTCGCCGACGACGGTGCGATCGGTGAGCGGGCCGGGCGCGCCGGCGGGCAGGACGGTGGTGGTCATGACTGCGCCTCCGTGGTGCCGTGGGGGAGGACCTTGGGAAGGGCGTCCACCAGGGTCCGGAAGTCGCGGATCACGGTCTCCGGGTCGGTGGCCGACAGCAGGCACAGCGCCGCCATGGTGTTGGCGCCCGCGGCCGGGTCGTACACCGGCACCAGCGTCCCGTCCGGGAGCGAGTTCTCGGCCACCACGGACAGCCGGCTGCCCGCGCTGAGCGGCACGTTGTCGTGCACCGTCGGGAAGTCCCAGATACGCCGGTCCGGCCAGGCGTCACCGGCGCCGTCGACGGCCAGGACGACCAGCGAGCCGGCCGCGCCGTGTGCCTCCTGCGGCGTGCGGGCCTCGGCGGGCCAGGAGACCGGACGGCCCAGCAGGTGGTCGGTGAGCATGCCGATCAGGTCCAGGCCGAAGACCTCCTCGATCTGCGGGACGGTCATCGCGCCGCCGAACCGGGCGGCGGTCTCGATCACCCACATCCGCCCGTCGGCACCGAGCTTGATCTCGGTGTGCGTACCGCAGTTGCGCAGCCCCAGCGCGTCGACGGCATCGCGCGCCAGGGCCACGATGCGCCGCTGGGCATCGTGCGGCAGCGCGGCGGGCGTGATGCCGGCGCGTTCGGTGAACGGCTCCACGGTCGGCATCCGCCCGCTGAGGCAGACCGGACGGAAGTCCCCGTCCACGACGACGCCTTCGACGCTGACGTAGTCGCCCCAGCCCTCCTGGTCGAACCACTCCGCCGCGGTGCCCGGCACGATCTCCTCGACGATGAAGTCCGCCCCGGCACCGGCGACATGCAGCTCGGCGTACCCCAGCTGGGCGGATTCGGCCATCACCTCGCGCGCCCGCTCCCAGGCCGCCCGCACCTCGCCGGCGCAGCGGAGGGTGCGGTGCGCGGTGGAGCCGGCGCTCCAGGCGGCCTTCAGCAGCAGGGGGAAGCGGAGCGTGGCGGCCGCGTCGTGCAGATCCTGCTCGGTGGCGACGGGGCGGAACCGGGGCTGGGATATCCCCTGGTCCTGCCAGGTGCGCCGCATCATCCGCTTGTCGCGGGCGAGCGCACAGGAGTTGCCCGCCCCGGCCAGGCCGAGCTTCTCGCAGGCCTCCGCGACCGCGACGACGGCGTACTCGGAGAAGGTGACGACCGCTTCCGCGCCCACTTCCTGGGCCCGGGAGACGATCAGGGACACCAGGTCGTGTCGCTCGGACTCGGAAGGGATCAGGACCGAAGCACACAGCCGGTCCGCGGACGCGGCAACGGAGGGCGGGAGCGCGCTGAGCGCCAGCAGGTGCACTGCCGACCGTGCGGCGACCCGTGACAGGGCGTACCCCAAGGGCGGTCCGCCCTTGGCATACACGAACAGCACCTTGCTCACTGGAATCCGACTCCTCTTCATACGGGGATGGGCCATCGAACGGCCGAGGGCGCCGGATCTCACCGCCGGACGCCATGCTTCAAGCGAAGCAGCCGTGCGGCACACGGTTCCCCGCATCGGGCCGCAACCGCTCAGGCAAATGCCAGAGTTGTGGATACCGTCCATCCGCTGTGAAGGTTCCGTGATGCCGTATGGCGGCGGAGCAGCGCAGAGGCGCGCGGACGACGCCAGATCGGCCGAGAACCGGGCATGCCACGCAACGCTGAGGGATACGCATGGCGGTGGCGCGCCGTTCAAACCCGTTGAACTCTTCACCACAAAAGGGGCCCGTCGTGGACGAGACCAGTCTGAAGTCGCTGCTCGAACACCTCCCGGTGTCCTGGTGGGAGGCCGACCGTGAGCTGCGCGTGATCGACAGTGGGGGAGGAGCCTTCGATGACACGATGACGGCGCAGCGGTTCCTCGACACCGTGCGCCAAGAGCTCCCCGAGCCCGCCGCAGCGCCCGAAACCAGCCATTGGCAGGCACAGTTCGACGGTCGTGTCTTCGATGTGAACTGGGCTCTCGGCGTGCCCCGGCAGGGCCGCTCCCGTGGCCTGGCGGTGGAGGTCGGCACCCGCGCGGCCGGTGCCCGCCGCTACGACGCCTTCGCGGACCTCGCCCCCGCCGCGGCCTTCATCCGGGACGCGGACGGGCGTTACCTCTGGGCGAACCACGCCTACGCCCATCTGTACGGGACCACGCCGGAGCACATCATCGGCGAGTGCGTCGCGCACGTCGACGGCCCGGCCGACGCCGCGCAGGTCCTCGCCCTGGACCGGGAGGTTCTGGCCCGTGGCAAGCCCGTGCGGCACACCCTCACCTATCACCGCGCCGACGGCAGCAGCGGGCAGGCGGCCGGCCATCGCTTCCCCGTCAGGGAGGCGGGTCAGACCTGCGTCGCGGGCATCTACGTCGACATCAGCGACTACACCCGCGCCCTGCGCCAACGCCGGGAGGCCGAGGAGAGTCTGCATGCGCTGCGCGATCACAGCGGCCTGGCGTGCGCGCTGATCTCCGCGGGCGGACGGATCCAGCAGGCGAGCGCGGCGGCCGCCGAGCTGTTGCAAACCCGCCTGTCGGACCTCGTCGGCCGCCGCGCGCACACCGTGCTGGCGCCCGCCTCGGAATTACCGGGACTGCGCCGCGGCTGGCACGATCTGATAGCGCGCCGCAGCCGGCGGATCCAGACCTCCGCCGTGCTCCTGGACGGCCGAGGCCGGCAGCGCCGCGCCCGGCTGCATCTCACGACGGTCGGCCGGAGCGCGGCCCGCGCCACGAGCGTCTGGGCGGTCGTCACCCATCAGGGACTCGCCCATGACGCGCATCCTCAGCTGACGGCCAGTCAGGTCCGCATCCTGTCCCTGCTGGCCGCCGGCCGCAGCAACGCCGAGATCGCCACCTCCCTGCACCTCTCCCGGCAGACCGTCGACTACCACCTCAGCCGCCTGCGCGACCTCCTCGACGCCCCCACCAGACCCGCCCTCGTCGCCCGCGCCTATGTCCTGGGCATCCTCGACCCCCAGACCTGGCCGCCGCGCTCGGCCACGGCCTGCCATCCGCACAGCGCCACTTGAGGGGTGGCACGCCGGGCCCCTGTTCCCCGGGGCGGCGAAAAACTGATTGTTGGGCCACCCGGCTGATTGTGGCCGGCGGGCGTTTTGCTCCCCGCGGGTTGAACGGTGGTGCGGGCCGACAACGGCAGCACGATACGTGTGGCATCAGCAGGATGAAGAGGCGAGGAGCGTCGTGAGAAGAACTATGCGGGCGGGAACCATCGTCGGGGCGTGCGGCCTGGTGCTGCTCGGCAGCGGGGCCGCTCAGGCGGTGACCATTCCGGACTCCCTGCTGTCGGCAGTGACGGACGCCGATATCGGCACCGTGACCGGCACGGTCCAAGGGGTGATCTGCAACAACCGCCTCGGCCATATCCACTACAAGTCGCCGGTGCTCCTGTCGGGCCACGGCTGCATCAACGGGCCGGTAAACAGCGGCAACAGCCTGCACAGCGGTAACTTCGTCAACCACGGGAACCCGAACAACAGCGGTAATCTCGCCAACACCAACGGGTCCACCAACAGCGCCGACTCCGTCTCGGGCGCTTCGACGGGCAGCGACAACAACGTGCAGAGCGTCCTCGGACTGCTCTTCCACTGATCCGGATACGGCGCTTGACGGAGACGTCGAGCTCGCGCACCGTCATATGATCGCCCGGCGAAACCGCCGGGCGATCGCCCGTTTCCGGCCCCGCAACCGAAAGAACGGCCCCCGGAAGCCGGGGGCCGTTCTTTCGGATCAGCGTGCGGTCACGAAGCCTTCTGCGTGTTGCCGCCGCCGAGGGCCTGCGCGTTATTGCTGCTCTTCGTCGTCGGGCCGGTTGTCTCGTCCTTCGAGTTGGTGTTTCCGATGGTGTTGGTCGGGCTGCCGCTGTTGTTGATGCTGCCGCCGGAGATGCGAACGTCCCCTCCCCTGGGGTTTCCGCTTCGCAGCGGCCCGTTGACGCAGAATCTGGCTCGCGGTCCGCAGCGGAACGAGGCGTTGACCCTCTGGACGGTGTCGCTGTTCGTGATCCTGTCCCCGCCGGACGAACCGGCCCATGCCTGGGCGGGCGCGACCCCTCCGGCGGCCAGGAGCAGACCGCAAGCCCCTGTAATCACGAAGTTGATGCGTGCCATGTTCTTCACAGTGTGCTCCTGCACCTCATGGTTGGTCCCCGGGATGTTGCTATCCCGGATGCCCGCATCCACCAAGCAGGAGCAACGGCCCGTCCTGCGTATTCACCCTGTCCGATCATGGGATTCACCGGGACGGCCGTCGGCGGCACACCCCTATGCGCGCCCGGCGAGCGCTTCGGCGAGGGCGAGGATCCTGCGGGCGTCCTCGACATGAAGGTTCTCGATCAGCCTGCCGTCGACGGTGACGACGCCGCGTCCCTCTCGGGTGGCCTCGTCGAAGGCGTCGATGATCTTCCGCGAGCGGGCGATCTGTTCCGTCGACGGGGCGAACACCCGGTTGCAGGGTTCGACCTGCGACGGATGGATGAGCGTCTTCCCGTCGAAACCGAACTGCCGCCCCTGGACGCACTCGGCCTCGAACCCCTCGGGGTTCTTCACGTCGTTGTAGACACCGTCCAGGATCACCTTGCCGGACTCACGGGCCGCCAGCAGCGCCAGCGACAGCCCGGTCAGCAGCGGGGCCCGGCCGGGGACGTGCTCGGCGTGCAGCTCCTTCGCCAGGTCGTTGGTGCCCATCACCAGCACCGTGAGCCGCTCGCCGGCCGCGGCCACCGCGCGGGCGTCCAGCATCGCGCGCGGCGTCTCGACCATGGCCCACACGGCCGTATGGTCCGGAGCGCCGGCGGCCTCCAGGGCTCGCTCGACGTCCCGTACGGTCTGGGCGGAGTCCACCTTGGGCACCACCACGGCGTCCGGACCGGCCTCGGCGGCGGCCCGGAGGTCGTCGGCGTGCCACTCGGTGCCCGGTCCGTTGACCCGGATCGTCACCTCGCGGTAGCCGTACTCGCCCGAGGCCGCGGCCGCCGCGACCCGCATACGGGCCTCGGCCTTGGCCTCGGGGGCGACGGCGTCCTCCAGGTCGAGGATGAGCGCGTCGGCGGGCAGGGACTTGGCCTTCTCCAGGGCGCGTTCGTTGGCGCCGGGCATGTAGAGCACGGAGCGGCGCGGCCGCAGGATCGCGTCGGACACGGTACTTACTCCTTTTCGGCCGCGGCGTAGGCGTCGCGCAGCTCGGGGTCGCGGGTGGCGAGGGCGGCGGCGAGTTCGGCGACCACCTGGCACTGCTTGTAGGTGGCGTCGTCCTGCATCTTGCCGTCGATCATCACCGCGCCGGTGCCGTCGCCCATCGCCTCGATGACCCGGCGGGCCCAGGCGACATCGGCGGGAGCGGGCGAGAAGACCTTCTTGGCGATGGCGATCTGCACCGGGTGCAGGCTCCAGGCGCCGACGCAGCCGAGCAGGAAGGCGTTGCGGAACTGGTCCTCGCAGGCGGTGGTGTCCTTGATGTCACCGAACGGCCCGTAGTACGGCAGGATGCCGTGCGCCGCACAGGCGTCGACCATGCGCGCGAGGGTGTAGTGCCACAGGTCCTGCTGGAAGGTGGCCCGCGGCGCGGCACCGTCCGCGCCGTGCGGGTCCTCCCGGACCAGGTATCCGGGGTGGCCCCCGCCCACCCGGGTGGTCTTCATCCGGCGGCTGGCGGCGAGGTCGGCGGGGCCGAGCGAGATGCCCTGCATCCGGGGGCTGGCGCCGGCGATCTCCTCGACGTTGGCGACGCCGGTGGCGGTCTCCAGGATGGCGTGCACCAGGATCGGCCGCTGGACCTGCGCCTTCGCCTCCAGCTGGGCCAGCAGCCGGTCGACGTAGTGGATGTCCTCGGCGCCCTCGACCTTGGGCACCATGATGACGTCCAGTTTGTCGCCGATCTCGCCGACGAGGGTCACCAGGTCGTCCAACGCCCAGGGGGAGTCGAGGCTGTTGACCCGGGTCCACAACTGCGTGTCGCCGAAGTCCGTGGCCTTGGCGATCTTCACCAGGCCCGACCTGGCCGCTTCCTTGCGGTCGGCGGCGACCGCGTCCTCCAGGTTGCCGAGCAGCACGTCCACGGTGGGCGCGATGGACGGGACCTTCGCGGCCATCTTCTCGTTGCCCGGGTCGAAGAAGTGGATCATCCGGGACGGCCGGAACGGTACCTCGCGTACCGGAGTCGGCGCCCCGACGGCCAGCGGGCGGAAGAAGTCCTTCGGAGAGCGCATGCAGTCTCCCTGGTCGGCTCGGAGGGCGGTCTGCCGCCGGGTGCCCGGCGGCGCCATTCGCGCCTCACTCTAGGCCCGCACGGCGAGAAAGCTACTGGCCAGTATGTGTGCCGTTGATCACCGTGCGGCAGCGGGCGGCGTCGCCCCCCGCCTCCGGTTCCCGCCCGCCCGCGGCCCGCTCAGGCCCCCAGGCAGTCGACGAACCGCACCCGGTCGCCCGCGCCCTTGATGAAGTCCTGCGGGGAGTGGTTGCGCAGGCGGCACATGTCGTAGCGGGCCCGGGGACCGGACCCCCCGTCCGGCTCGTACGCGTGCTGCCCGGACAGCTGGCACGAGTCGTAGCGCACGAGCGGGCCCTGGGCTCCGACGCGGTAGCGGTGCGGGCTGCTCTCCTCCGCGAAGGATTTGAACGCGTTCGCGGTGTCGTCGCAGTCGTTGAAGTGCACCGTGCCGCTGTCCCAGGCGCAGTCGATCACGACGGTGTCCGGGTCGCGCACCTCGAAGCGGATGTCCTCGGCGTGGAAGTGCTGCACGGAGTCGTGGTGCGGACCCCGCGGAAAGCGGAAGAAGGTGCTGGTGCGCCCGTAGTCGTCGGAGCCCTCGGGGCGGCGCCCGGTGACGATGTAGGAACCACCGCGGCAGGTGATGGAACCCCCGTAGGGGAACTCCAGGAAGTTGCCCCAGGCGTACTCGACCTTCATGTCGTTGAACCAGTAGTTGAGGAACTGGTCCTGTTGCGTGCGGCTCAGCGACTTCTGGGACAGGCCGGAGTACAGGAACGCCTTGCGGTAGGCGCCGCCCACCCGGCAGGCGTCCCAGCGCATCTCCGAGTTGGTGTTGCTGCCGTCGAGAGCGACCCCGTAGGTCCACTCGCCGGTCCACTCGCATTCGGTGAAGCGGTAGTCCTGTGCCTGGCCGGTCGAGTAGGAGTAGAAGAACGAGGCGCCGGGGGTGGCGGCGGCGAAGCCGATCTGCTCGAACATCACATTGGCCCAGCTGTCCTCGTTGCGGCACAGGTAGGCGTTCTCGGCCTGGTGCGGGGCGAAGAGCAGCTGGGTCATGCGCTTGCCGGCGCCGCGGAACCGTAAGCCGTTGGCCTTGAGCTTTCCTCCCTGGGCGTTGAGCAGCGCGTTGGGTGCACGGATGAGGTACGTGCCGGCCGGTATGTCGATCACGGTCCGGCCGACGTGGTCCCACACCCGGCCGGCCGCGTAGGAGTAGGCGCGGGCGAACGCCCGGCTGTCGTCGGTGCGTCCGTCGCCCTTGGCGCCGAAGTCCGCCACCACGTCGATGACGTCCTTGCCCTTGGGCTTGTGGCCGGTGACCACGGGGGCCTTGGCGTCGTCGGAGGACTGCCGGGAGGCAGCGGACGGCTGGGAGTCGCACCCGGTGAGGGCGGCGGCCAGCGCGGCGGCGGTGCCCGCCAGCATCGTCCGGCGGGTGGCGGCACCGGTTGACGGGGAGGTTCTGCCTGCCATGATGTTGCTCCTTCGGGGGGTCCATTCATCAGGTGGGGGACATGAGCCAGTTCGGGTATGCGATCGGACAGCTGTCGGCGGCCCAGAAATCAGCGAAGGGGGTGTCCCTCTACTCGCGTTATGTGAACCGGCCGGCCGGACGGGTGTTGGCCGCCGCGGGCTACACCCTGAAACTGACACCCAATCAAGTCACCATGATCAGTGCGGTGTTCACCTTCGCCGGCGTGGTCATGATTGCGACGCTGCGCCCCTCGCCCGCTGTGGCGGCCGGGATATTCGCGGCCCTGGTACTCGGCTTCGCCCTCGACTCCGCCGACGGACAGCTCGCCCGGCTGACCGGAAACGGCAGCGCAGCGGGGGAGTGGCTGGACCATGTGGTCGACTGCGCGAAGATGCTGGCCCTCCACATGGCCGTGCTTCTCTCGTTCTACCGCCACTTCGGTTTCTCCGACCCTCGCTATCTGCTGATTCCCGTCGCGTTCCAGTTCGCCGCGGTGATGGTCTTCTTCGGCGGCATCCTCACCGAACAACTCAAACGCGCCGACCGGCTCAAGAGCGGCGCCGGCCCCGCGCCCGCGGCACCGGCATCCACGCTGCGCTCCGTCGCTCTGCTTCCCGTCGACTACGGGGTGTTCTGCGCGATATTCCTGTTGTTCGGCAGCCGGGAGGTGTTCATGGTGCTGTACTGCGCCCTGTTCGCCGCCCATGTCCTCTTCATGGTGGCCTTCCTGGTCAAGTGGTACCGCGAATTGTCCGCCCCCGGCCGCTGACGGGCCGGGGACGGACAATTCACCAGGGCGAGCGGCCTGGACAGGGCGTCGGGCCGCCGCAACGGGTCACGCCGAATTCGCGAGCCCGTCGAGCACCTTGCGCAACAAGGAGCTGGAGGTGTGCACGGTGTAGGGGAAATAGATCACATCGACCCCGACCGTCGCGAAATCCCGTTCGAGCTTGTCGCCCTTGCTCGTTCCCCGCCAGTCGTCGCCCTTGAAGATGACGTCGAACCGCACCTGCTGCCAGGTCTCCAGTTTGTCGGGCACCGTCTCGACGAACGCCGCGTCCACGAAACGGACACTGCGTACGATCTCCAGCCGCTCGGTGAGCGGAATAACCGGTGCCTTTCCCTTGGCCTGCGTGGCCATTTCGTCCGACACCACACCCGCCACCAGATAGTCGCACTGGCTCTTGGCGTGCCGGAGAATGTTCAGGTGCCCGACGTGGAAAAGGTCGTAGACCCCGGGCGCATAACCTACTCGGTGTGTCTGTGTCATTTACCCCCCACTCGCCGTGCGGTCAGTTTCTGGCGGTCACATAGACCGGGCCGTTGCGACCCGAGACATTCGTGCCGTCGGTGACCTCGATCGAGTAACGGTGCTGGGACCCGGGCTCCACGGTGTCCGTGAAGCTCATGTCGGGCCGGTTCCAGTAGCGCGAGTCCTGGTCGAGCGAGGTCAGATAGGTGCCGTCGCGGTAGATCTTGTAGGTCAGGACGCCGTCGTCCCGGTCCCACGAGGCCTTCCAGTTCAGCGTGATCTTGCCCCGGGACCTGCTCGCGCCGCTGAGCAGCGGCACCTGCGGCGCCCCGGTGTCCGGACCCGCCGCGAACCGGGTGAGGCTCTGCTGCGGTGCGTCGTTGACGGTGGTGAACTCGCCGCCCGCCCACAGGATGCCGTCCGCCGCGGTCAGCGCCCGCGGGCCGATCTGCTCGCCGATCCCGTCGTTGGTGTCCGGGAACCACGGCAGGATGGTCTTGTCGGAGATCGACTGCGCCAGGAAGTGCTGGCGGTTGTTGATGTCCGTGAAGCCGCCCGGGGTGTTGGAGCAGTCGTGGGCGTGCGAACCGCTGTAGAGCACGCCCTTGTACGGCAGCACCGCCTGGGTGGCGCCCAGGCAGGTGTCCTTCCACAGCTGTGCGCCGTCGGACAGCCGTCCGGCCGCCCGGCCGTCGAAGACCCCGCCGCCGGTGCCCTCGGCGCCCAGGTAGAAGTTGGTGCCGTCGTTGACGAGCGTCTTGACGGCCGACCGGTTGGGGATCCAGCCGGTGAAGGAGTTGACGACCTTGCCGGTGGTCGCGTCCAGCCCGGCCAGCGCGTGCACGCCGAACAGGCTCCCGTTCACCGAGGTGAACCGGCCGCCGATGATGACCTTGTTGAGCTGGGGCGCGACCGTGATGGCGTTGACCCCCGGTGTGGGGTCGTTGCCGATCGAGGAGCCACGGATCGTCGCCTTGAACGGCAGCAGGGTGCTGTCGGGCCGCAGTGCGGCGATCCGCTCGCGGGTCTGCCCCTGGACGGTGGCGAACCCACCGCCGAGGTAGACGGCGTCGTCGGTGACGTCGATGGCCCGTACGGTCGAGCTGACCGTCGGCTTCCAGTCCGCACCGATCGTGCAGTCGGAGGTGTCGAGGGCGGCCGTGTTGGACCGCCCCACGCTGCCGGCCTTCCCGAACGAGCCCCCGATGTAGATCATCGAGCCGTCGGGCGAGGCCTTCATGGCCCGGATGGTGCCCGTGCCGCCGGTGAACGCCGGGGCGCACGGCAGCGGTTCACCGGTCTTGGCGTCGAAGGCGGCGAAATTCGTGCGGGCGACCTCACCGGTGCCCGGGGCGGCGCCCGGCGGCCGGATGTGGCTGAACGTGCCTCCTACGTACACGATGCCCTTGGCGTAGGCCATGGCCCACACGATGCCGTCGGTCTGCCAGGTGCTCAGCGGATCGGCGGTCAGTGTGGTTTCGCCGGTGGCCTGAGCGGGACCGGCGGAAAGAGCCGTTGCTGCGGTACCCAGTACCGCGGCCGCGAGCAAGAGATGGACGGGTCTGCTTCTTTGGCGCACAGGTCCCCCCTGGAAGCATGGCGCGATGGGAATTGTCAGGATAGGAAGCCGGAACGAGACGAGTTCTGTGCGGAAATGAGCCCAGTGTTCATCGCGAGTTTTCCGAACCACGCTTGCGTAGCGCCCCGAAAAACTCCCCTACCCCCAGCGGCAAACGATAGCGCCAGACGGCGGCCCCGAAAGCCCCAATGGACAAAACAATTCCCAAGAACGCACCAGGAACGTTGTCCCCGAGAAATGTCCGCATGGCGAACACCGGGAGCGCCACCGCCACGACGCCGACTAGCGCGGCGTACACATAACCCCGGTCGACGGTGCCGAAGCCCAGCCGGTAGCGGGCCAGCAGCGCCGAGGCGCCGTTGTCCACCACGATCGCCAGGCCCCAGGAAACCGCGGCCCCCAGCACCCCGTACCGCGGCACCAGCCATACCGCGCTGCCGAGTTGGACCACGAACGCGGCGCCGGCAACAGCCAGATTCCAGACACTCCGTCCCGCCATGAGGATGACCGTCTGCGCGTTGCCCACACCGACGTTGACCAGGCAGGCCGCCGCCAGCACCACCAGGCTCGGCGCACCTCCGGAGAAGCCGGGCCCGAAGAGCGACAGCACGGTGCGCGGGTAGGCGGCGAGGACCAGGAACACCGGCCAGGAGAAGAGCGCGATCCAGCGTGTCGACAGCCGGTGCAGATGATGGGCCCCGGGTGTGTCGCCGCCCGCGACAAGACGGCTGATCTGGGGAGCGACCGCCAGCCGGATCGCCAGTTGGAGCAGACTCCCTGCGGTGACCAGACGGCCGATCGCGGTGTAGACACCGGCCTCGGTGGCGGTGCCCAGCACCGACAGCAGGATCACACCGATCCACACCGCGGTGATGTCGAAGACCGAGGAGACCGCCCGCGGACCGGCGAAGGCCCAGAACTCCCGTGCCTGCGGAGGCGGCCGGCCGGTGCCCGGGTGCGTACGGCAGGACCTGCGCAGCGAGATGCCCGCCGCCACCGCCCCCAGCAGCCCCGGCACGAGCCAGGCCGCGGAGAGCGCGGCCACGCTCGGCGCGAGCAGCACCAGCGGCACGGCGAGCAGCACCCGCAGCGCCGGTTTGCCGATCTGCTCCACGCCCACGAAGGGCACCACCGAACCGAACCCCCGGGTGGCCCCGAGCAGCACCAGCGCCACCGTCGTCACCGGGAGGAACACCGCGAACAGCCGCATCAGCGCGGCGGCTTGGCCCGGCTCCAGATCGGGCAGCAGCAGACCGGCGAGCCCGGGGGAGAACAGCAGCACCGCCGCCCCGGCGGCGCTCGCCAGCAGCGTCGGCAGCACCGAGATCCGCAACAGCCCCGGTACACCGGCGCCGCCGCTCAGTTCGAGGTCCCGGGAGACGAAGCGGACCAGGGCGGTATCGGCCCCCAGCTTCAGCGCATTGCTCAGGATGGTGAAGGCCGCGACACCGGTGAAGACCGCACCGGCCCCGCGGGCCCCGAGCCCATGGGTGACGACCGCGACGAGGACGAACCCGAACAGCGCGTTCGCGGCCGAGCCCGCCAGGCCGAAGAGACTGCCGCGTGCGGTCGTGCCGACCCCGCGCCCGGCGGCCGCGGCCGGTCCGGGTGCCGTCGGCGCGGGCCGGCCGCCGGGGCCGGCCGGGCGGATGGCCGTCACCTGCGCAGCGAGGTGGTGTCGGTATCGAGGGACGCTCCGGCCGGCGCCGCGGGGCCGGAGCCGGGCGGGGGCGGGCCGGGCAGCTGAGGCGGGGCCACCACGGCGGTGTGCGGGCGGCTCCGGCCGCGCTTGCGGTGGGTCGGTCCGCCGTCCGACAGCCGGCGCAGCGAAGGACCGCGGCTGCCCTTGTCCAGGACGGCGCCCAGGATGTGCCCGCCGGCCCCGGTGATCAGCTCCCACACCCGGTCCAGATCGTCCCGCCGGACCTCGGTCAGATCGCAGACCACCACGACGCCCGCCGCCTGCTTGGCGACGGCCAGCCCGTCCGCATGCGACAGCAGCGGCCCGGTGACCACCACGACATTCTCGTTCGGCCCCGACGGCTCGTTCAGCAGCCGGGTGAACTGCGGTGAGGACAGGGCGCGTCCGGGGTTGGGCACCTCGCGGCCGGGCAGCAGATCGAAGCGTCCGTCGACGCCCGCGTCCACGGCGCGCCGCTCGCCGTCCGCCCAGCCGCCCGGCACCGGCCGGCCGTGACCGGGGTGCAGCGGCAGCCGCTGGGCCAGTCGGGGAGTGCGCAGATCGGCCTCGACCAGCAGGATGTCGTTGCCGATCTCGGCGAACGCACCGGCCAGGTTGACCGCGACCGAGACGGCATCCGCGTTCTCCCGGGGGGCGACGATCAGCAGACTGCCCCGCCCGGCGAACCGCTGGTCGTGCACCAGCCGGAAGGCGATCGTGCGGTAGGCCTCCGCACGGTTGCCGCGGCCGCTCCGGCCGACCTCCAGCAGCTCCGTACTGTCCTGCCGGCGCGGCAGGATGCCCAGCACCGGTGCCCGCAGGTTGTCCTGCACATCTGCCACCGACCGGACCCGCGGTTCCAGCACCGAGCGGACCCAGGCCGCCAGAATGCCCAGGACGAGACCGATCACGGCCCCGGTGAGCAACAGCATGACGAGACCGGGGCTCGACGGGAAGGCCGGCGGATCGCCCTTGCGGACGATGTCGCCCGGTGTGGTGTCGAGGGACTTGAGGCTGGATATCCGGCCCTGGAGATCCGCTATCTCCGACACCAGATTGCTGCGCTCGGACTCGTCGGTGGCCCGCCCCGCCCCGCCGCTCGCGCCCGCGATCCGCCGGTCCAGCACCTTGCGCTGTTCCTGAAGGGGCTTCAGCTCCGTGCCGAGCTTGCTGACGGTCTTGTCGATCCGCTGGGTCGCGGCGTCCTGGCGGTAGTCGAGGTACGCATGCACAAAGGCGTTGACGAGCGCGGACGCCCGGTCCGCGGAGTCCGCGCTGTACTCGAACATCAGGGTCTGGGTCTCGGGCGGATTGCTCACCCGCAGATCGCGCTGGAGCCCGGCCGGATCGGTGCGGATCCCCAGGGATTTCGCCGCGGCGGTCGCGACCGAGGCGCTCTGCGCGATCTGCCGCTCGGTGCCCATGCTGATCTGCTTGTCCGCCGAGACACCGCCGGCCTCGAAGGGTGCCGTACTGATCGCATGCACCACCACCTCACCGGTCGCCGTGTACGTCGAGCCGCCCAGCACCGACACGGCGGCGCCGCCGAGCATGCCCAGCACCAGCCCGAGCACCAGCAAAGCGCGATAGCGGAAGAGCTGGCGCAGCTGGTCGCGGATCTGGTCCGGCTCCTCCGCGGGCTCGTCGAAGACGCTCACGTACGTGCTCCTCCTGTGGGTAGAGACAAGGCGTCGCGCTGCGCCCGGGGCGCCGGTGCGTGTGCGGGCTGCGCCGCGGACGGCGGCAGGGCCCGCCGTCCCGCCTTACGAGTGATCAGCAGCGGGATGCACACCAGCAGCGCCAGCGGGCCCACGATGGCCATGAGACTGCCGCGCAGCAACACCAGCTGGTAGAAGCCGAACGCCGGTACCAGCAGCGCCGCGAGGGTGCCCCGGCGCCGCCGCAGCTGGTGCCGGAGGTGGTCGATGCGCCGCCCCACCGCGCCGACCAGGCCGAACACGGCGATGACCGACGGAAAGCCGGCCCACATATACGTCTCGACCCAGAGCGGCGCGGACAGATTGGTGAAGGTGTAGCCCGCGTGCCGGGCGAGGAGGATCCCCGCGTCGTCGGGCTTGCCGGGCCATGCGGCGCGCGGCACGAAGAACAGCGGGGGGCCCAGCGCGGCCGTCGGGGTGAAGCCATGGGTGCGGGCGTAGTCCACGCCCGTCTGGATCTGCTGGAACGCGTCATAGTCGCCGTTGGAGGTGAACTGCTCGGCGAGCGAGACGACATGGACGGGTTCCCGTTTGTCGTAGCGGAAGTAGTCGCTGTACGGGAAGACCACCAGCACGACGGCCGCCACGCCCGCCGCGCCGAAGCGGAAGGCCCGCGGCCCGCGCAGCCAGGACGCGCTGAAGACCAGCGCCAGCAGAACCGTTCCGGCCCAGAAGCGCGGCTGGCTGATGGGGTTGTTGACCACGACGTTCACCGCGATCATCAGCGGCAGCAGCAGCCACCGTAACCCGCGCAGGGTCCGGTCGCCCTGGGTGAACCGCGGCACATGCAACAGCGCCACCAGTGCCCAGAACGCCGGTACCGAAAGCGCCCAGGCCGCCATCGCCCGGTCCGCCGACCCGGCCGGTGCCGCCTGTGCCGCGGCCTCGTTGGCGGCCTGCCGGCTGAGGAAGAACGCCGACAACCCGCCCTGACCGGGAATCAGCACGACCGCCAGCAGCAGCGCCAGCCCGCACAACAGCAGCACCCGCCCCGGCGACAGCCGCCGGGCCAGCAGCGGTTCGAGGAACGTGGACGTACGCGCCGAACGCCACGACGCGAGCGCCGAGCCCGCGCTGTAGGCCAGAAGTCCGGTCTCCACCACCGCCGTTGTCACGAACGCGGTGTTCGCGTCGACGACGAAGCCCCGCGGATAGGCGTCCGTCGCGAGCATGGCCAGCGGCGCCAGCCCCAGCCAGACGTACGAGAAGAGCCAGAAGCCGAAGGCGATCACCCGGGCCCGGACATCCGTCAGCACCCGGGCCAGCGCCGCACCGGTGTGCACCACGACCACGCACTGCACGGCGAGCGCGGCACCGAAGCGGGCGTCCAGCGACTGAAGGATCACTACCGGCAGCAGCACCACGAGCAGCAGTGCCCAGCAGCACAGTGCGGCGATGCCGCGTACCGGCGTCATGGCACCCGGCCGACTCCCGTGCAGCATCCGCCCACCTCCCCCCAACTCCCCACCAGCGACCACAATGTAAGGGACATCGGGAAACAAGGTCGCCTTCGGGACACAATCGCAACCCAAATCACAGCCCGCGGGCCCCGGCGGGCTCCTACGATGACCGCACATCCAGAGGGGGACCAGTCGTGGAAAACTCGTTCGCGGGCCGGTGTGTGCTCGTGGTCTCGACCAACTACGCACCCGAACACACCGGTATAGGGCCGTACTCGACGCAGATCGCCGAGCACCTGGCCGCAACCGGCGCCGACACCCATGTCCTCGCGGGTATGCCGCACTACCCCGCCTGGCGGGTCGCGGAGGGCTATCGCGGCCGCTGGCGGATACGCGAGCGCCGCGGCGGGGTCACGGTGCACCGCAGGCGCCACACCGTTCCGCCGCGGCAGACCGCCCTGCGCCGGGCGCTGTTCGAGGCGAGCATCCTGGCCCACGGTGCCATGTCGCCCCCGCGCATCCGCCCCGACGTGGTGCTCACCCAGATGCCCAGTCTGGCCGGGGGAGTGCTGGGCGGGCGCCTCGCGCGACAGGCCGGGGTGCCGCATGTCGTGGTCGTCCAGGACCTGATGGGAGCCGCCGCCGAACAGAGCGGCATCCAGGGCGGTGGCCGGGCGGCCGCCCTGGCCGGAGCGGTGGAGGCCAGGGTCCTGCGCGGGGCGGCCGTCGTCGGGGTGGTGCACGAGTCGTTCGTGGACCGGGTCACGGCGATGGGCGTGCCGCGCGCACGGGTGCATGTGGTGCCCAACTGGACGCATGTGGAGGGCCCGAGCGGCGACCGGGAACGGACCCGGGCACGCCTGGGCTGGTCCGAGAAGGAGACCGTGCTGCTGCACGCCGGCAACATGGGGCTCAAGCAGGGACTGGAGGTCCTGGTCGAGGCCGCCAGGCTCGCCGATCAGGAGGCCGCGCCCGTACGGATCGTGCTGATGGGCGACGGCAACCAGCGCGCGCATCTGCAAGGGCTCGCCGCGGGCGTCTCCGCGCTGTCCTTCCTGCCGCCCGCCGACGCCCAGGATTTCCCCGATGTGCTCGCCGCCGCCGATGTGCTCGCGGTGACCCAGAAGGCCTCCGTGCTGGACATGAGCCTGCCGTCCAAGCTGACCTCGTACTTCATGACGGGCCGGCCGGTGATCGCCTCGGTGGCCGCCGAAGGGGGCACCGCCCAGGAGGTGCTGCGCTCGGGCGCCGGGTCGGTGATCGCACCGGAGGACCCGAAGGCGCTGCTGGCGGAGGTCCGGGCGCTCGCCGACGACCCCGAGCGGGCGTCGCGGCTGGGAGCGTGCGGTCCGCAGTACGTCGAGCAGCGGCTGAGCAGCCGGGCCGGCCTGGAGCGGATCACCGCTCTGCTGCGGACCGCGACCGCGACCGCGAGCCGGTAGCCGCGGGCGGCGGGGGCGGTGTCCGCACCCGCCGCCCCGGGTCACCCGCCGCCGGGCCGGGCGAGCGAGGCGTACCACTCCTCCAGCCGGTCGGTCACGGCCGCCAGCGAGAACTCCGCCTCGACGGCCGCACGGCCCGCGCCGGTGAGGCGCTCCCGCAGCGTGCGGTCCTCCAGGAGCCGCAGCACCGCGTCCGCCAGCTCTTCCGGCGAACCGTCGGTCACCAGAGCGGCCTCGCGCCGCTGGAGAGCCGCGGCGATACCGCAGCTGTCCGTGCAGACCACCGGCGTGCCCACCGCCAAGGACTCCAGCACGCTCATCGGGAACGGCTCGTCGACGCTGGGCAGGACGTACACGGTGGCCCGCGCGGTCCGTCGCACCGCGGCGTCGTGATCGAGGGCCCCGCCGTACGTCACCGCCTCGCCGAGCCCCTCGTCGGCGATCAGCCGCCGGACCTCCGCGAGCCGCCCCTCGTCCGAACCGTGCAGGGTGAAGGACACCTCGGGCCGCTTGCGGTGCACCAGGGCCGCCATCCGCACGAAGGCCTCGGGGCGTTTGCGGCTCTGGAGGCGGGCGAGGAAGAGCACATCCGTCTCGCTCCGCTCCGCGTCGAGGGGCCGGGCACGGACCCCGTTGGGGAGCCGGACCAGGCGCGGCCCGCGCGGACCCAGCACCTGCCGCAGCCCGGCCTCCTCCTCGTCGGTGAGCACCAGCGCCGCCACCGCCCGGCGCAGCAGCGGGACATAGACCCGGTCGAAGAGCCGCGCCACCGCCGAGCGGCGGGGCTGGACCATGCCGTGCGTCTGCACCACGAAGGGGCGGCGGCGCACCACGGCCACCGCGAGCGCGGCCAGCGAGACCAGATCGCGCCCGGCGTGCAGATGCAGGGCGTCGGCCCGGCCCGCCCGCCGCCAGAGCACCGGCAGCAGTCCCGGGTGGAACAGGCCGAGGAAGCCCTGCCCCGGCACCAGCGTGCGGGCCGGCCGGGCGCGGAGCGGCACGCCGTCCACGGACCCCGGGGGCGCGCCCCGCCCCCGCCACAGCGAGATCAGCTCCACCTCGTGGCCGCGCGAGGCCAGTTCGCCCAGCTGCCCGGTGGCCACGCTCACCGGACCGCCGTACGCCCCGTCATCGCTGACCAGGGTCACGACATGGGTGATCCTCATACGGCACCCCCGGTGGTGTGCACGGCCCCCGCCGGCACATCGCGGTGGGCGACCGCGCCGGCGCCGACCACCGCGCCCGCCCCGACGGTGACGCCGCGCAGCACCATGGCGCGGGCGGCCACCCAGGAACCCGGCTCCAGCCGGATCGGTGCGTTGTCGAACTCGAAGGTGGGCGAGCGCCGTTGATGGCTTCCGGTGCACAGCACGGCGCCCTGCGACACACAGACATCACTGGCGATGCTGATCGGCTCCAGGTTGATCAGCCAGGAATCCTCACCGATCCAGACGTCGTCGCCGACCGTCAGCTTCCACGGCCACTGCACCCGCACCCGGTGCCGTATCAGCACCCGTTCGCCGACGCGGGCGCCGAAGGCCCGCAGCAGCGGGGGCCGCAGCCGCGGCGGGAACCACCACTTCAGGAACAGCAGGTTGAGCACGGCGAACCAGGCGGCCTGGGTCAGCAGGCCCCGGCCCTTGTCGTAGCCGGCGCCGGTGAAACCGCGCAGCCGGCGGGTGGTGACAACAGGTGTCATCGGTCCACCCGCACCCGGTGGCCGGAGAGTTCGTCCGCCAGCTGCCGTACGTCCGACTCGACCATGATCCGGGCGAGTTCGTCGTACTGCACCTTCGCCGACCAGTCCAGCAGGCGCTTGGCCTTGGACGCGTCGCCGATGAGCGCGTCCACTTCGGAGGGGCGCTCGTACTTCGGGTCGAAGCGCACATAGCGCTCCCAGTCCAGCCCCACCGTGCGGAAGGCGGCCTCCAGGAAGTCGCGGACGGTCGCGGCCACACCGGTCGCCACCACATAGTCGTCCGGCTCGTCCCGCTGGAGCATCAGCCACATGGCCTCGACGTACTCCGGGGCGTAACCCCAGTCGCGGACGGCGTCCAGGTTGCCCAGGTAGAGATGTTCCTGGAGACCTGCCTGTATGCGGGCCACCGCGCGGGTTATCTTGCGGGTGACGAAGGTTTCGCCGCGCCGCGGGCTCTCGTGGTTGAAGAGGATGCCGTTGACGCCGAACAGGCCGTACGCCTCGCGGTAGTTGACCGTGGACCAGTACGCCATGACCTTGGCGCAGCCGTACGGGCTGCGCGGGTGGAAGGGCGTCGCCTCGTTCTGCGGCGGCGGGGTGGCGCCGAACATCTCCGAGGACGAGGCCTGGTAGAGCCGGGTCTGCACCCCGCCGGCCCGGATGGCCTCCAGCAGCCGTAGGGCGCCCAGCCCGGTCACATCGCCGGTGTACAGGGGCGCGTCGAAGGAGACCCGGACATGGGACTGGGCCCCGAGGTTGTAGACCTCGTCGGGCTGCACATCACGCAGCAGATTCACCAGCGCGACCCCGTCCGACAGATCGACGTGGTGCAGCAGCAGCCGTCGGTCCGGGGTGTGCGGGTCCTGGTAGATGTGGTCGATGCGCTCGGTGTTGAAGCTCGACGAGCGTCTCATCAGCCCGTGCACTTCATAGCCCTTACTCAGCAGCAATTCGGCGAGATATGAACCGTCCTGGCCGGTGATTCCGGTGATGACCGCGGTTTTCGGCATGGCTTCCCCCCACGAGAAGTGATGTACATCGGGATCGATCGATGGAATTCCCACGCGCCTGCGGACCGCGGGGCGTGGACGCTACCCGCTCCGTGGCCGGTGGTCGAGAGCGAAGTGCGGCAGATATTTCCTGAAATAGTCGGTGGACGTATCGGGTTCAATGACACAATCCGGCCCATGGATGACTTGCTGCCCACACCCGCTCGCGTCTTTGTCGCGGGCCACAGAGGTCTGGTGGGATCCGCCGTGGCCCGGCGGCTGACCGCCCAGGGCTATGACGTGCTGACCCGTACGCACGCGGAACTCGACCTGCGTGACGCCGACGCCACCGCGGCATTTCTGCGCGCGGCCCGGCCCGATGCCGTCGTCCTGGCGGCCGCCAAAGTCGGCGGAATCATGGCCAACAGCACCTACCCCGTGCAGTTCTTGGAGGACAACCTGAGCATCCAGCTCAGCGTCATCGCCGGCGCGCACCAGGCCGGCGTCCGCCGGCTGCTGTTCCTCGGATCGAGCTGCATCTACCCCAAGCACGCCGCCCAGCCCATCACCGAAGACGCCCTGCTGAGCGGGCCGTTGGAGCCCACCAACGAGGCGTATGCGATCGCCAAGATCGCCGGCCTGGTGCAGGTCAAGTCCTACCGCCGGCAATACGGTGCCTCCTTCATCTCCGCCATGCCGACGAACCTCTACGGGCCCGGCGACAACTTCGACCTCGAGACCTCGCACGTCCTGCCGGCGCTCATCCGCCGCTTCCACGAGGCCAAGGAGAAGGGACTGGCCGAGCTCACGCTCTGGGGCACCGGCACCCCGCTGCGCGAGTTCCTGCACGTCGACGACCTGGCCGCGGCCTGTGAGGTGCTGCTGCGCCGCTACGACGGCGACGACACCGTCAACGTCGGATGCGGCGAGGACCTGACCATCGCCGACCTGGCCTCCTGTGTGGCCTCCGCGGTGGGATACGAAGGACGGATCTCCTTCGACCCGTCCCGCCCCGACGGCACCCCGCGCAAGCTGCTCGACATCAGCAAGATGCGCGCCCTGGGCTGGTCGCCCACCGTCCCGCTGGCCGAGGGCATCGCCCGGACCTACCGGGCCTGGCAGGCGGAGCCGGCCCGGGTGTGACCGGGCCGGTCCCCTGGTGTGCGTCCGGCGCCCGCCCTTCGGCGGCGCGCCGGACACACACCCGTGCCCCATGGTTCTAGTACGCACCGCGCCCGTCCACGACGGCACGCACGGTCCGCATCAGCACACCGAGGTCGCCGGCGTAGGACCAGTTGTCCACATAGCTCAGGTCCAGTGCGACGGTCTCGTCCCAGGAGAGATCGGAGCGCCCGCTGACCTGCCACAGGCCGGTCAGCCCCGGCTTGACGGATAACCGGCGGACCTCGGTCCCGTCGTACCGCTCGACCTCCTCGGGAAGCGGGGGCCGCGGGCCGACCAGCGACATATGGCCGGCCAGGACATTGAAGAGCTGGGGCAGTTCGTCCAGCGAGAAGCGCCGCAGCAGACGGCCCACCCGTGTCACCCGGGGATCCCGCCGCATCTTGAACATCGCCCCGTCGTGCTCGTTCGCCGACTCCAGCGCGGCCCGCATCCGGTCGGCGGTGACGACCATCGTGCGGAACTTCCACATCCGGAACGGCATCAGATCCCGGCCGACCCGGATCTGCCAGTAGAACACCGGCCCTGCCGTGGTGAGCCTTATCGCCGCGGCCACCGCGGCGAACACGGGGGCGAGCAGCACGAGCAGCAGCAGGGCCCCCAACCGGTCCGTGGCCTGCTTCAGCAGCACCGGAAGACCCCGTCGGGCCGCCGGGTCTATGTGCATCACGGTCAGACCCGCCGCCTTGGCGAGCCGGACCCGGTGCTGTGACACATCGATCAGGCCCGGAAGTATGGCCAGATTCCGGCCTCCGTCGTGCAGCGCCCAGGCCAGCCGCCGCACCCGCGCGGCGGACAGCTGACGGCCCGGCGCCACGAAGACGAGATCGGCATCGAGTTCCGCGGCGCACCCGAGCACGGTCTCCCCGTCCAGTGCCCCTTCGGGTGCCTCTCCGTCGGACGCGAGCCGGGCCGGGACGGGCAGCGCTGATTCGGTGGCTCCCTCCCCGACGATGCAGCTGCCGACGACGACGTATGCGTGGTCGGTACCGTGCGCCAGCTCCGCGAGCACCAGGTCGACGGCGCCCGCTTCCCCGACGACCAGCACCCGGCGCAACGCCTGCGCACGACGCCGCATGGCGAGCAGGTACCGGTGCACGAGCTTGCGCCGGGCCACGCTCAGTGCCAGGCAGGGCAGCAGGGCGACCACACAGACCTTGAGACCCACCTCGACCCGCGCCCCGACACAGACGACGGCCAGCACGCCGAGCATGGTCAGCCAGTCCCACACGACCGGCATCACCGCGGCGCCACCGCCCGGCTCATCCCTGGTGTAACGATTCTTCGACAGCCCGACGGCCAGCCACGACAGGCAGGCCAGCAGCGCCGTGAGCCATGGCTGTGGCTGCCCGGTCACGGCACAGAGCACACCGACCGGCACCAGGGCACCTATGGCGTCCACGGCCAACGCCGCCTGCACAAGACGTCGTTCCGTCGACCTGTGTCCGCCCTTCTCGCTGCGCTCCGGCGCACGATCCAACTTGGCTGTTCCGGCAGGTGATTCGATCACCCGTGATCCGGCAGCTTCGAACAACCCCATGGCCCCCCACTTGGTCGTCCCCTCACTTCCGGCGCGGCTGGAGCCCCCCGGCCACACAACCGCCCCGTGTCGGACGTGACGCTAGAGCACGTTGCGCCCGACTGCTGTGGTTTACCTATTTTGAGTGTTCTTGTGTCTCATTGTTTACAAAGCAACGGACTCGTGGTCGCGTTTCGGCCGCCGCTCCGGAGGCCGCGGCCGGGTGGGCCGAGGCGCCTCCGTACCCGCGGCCGGGCGTTCCGGTGTGCCCTCTCCCGGACCCGCTTAGCATGCTGCCATGAACAGTGATCTCTTCGCGTCCGAGAACATGGCCACGCCGGCCACCGCCCCCGGAATGACCCAGCAGAACGCCAAGTCGATCAAGTACGCGCTGGACGGCGAGTGTTACGCGCGGCAGGGCTCGATGATCGCCTACCGCGGGGATCTGCACTTCGAGAAGCAGGGGCAGGGCGTCGGCAAGTTCCTCAAGCGCGCGGTCACCGGTGAGGGGCTGGCGCTGATGGCCATACGGGGCCGGGGCGAGGTGTGGTTCGCCCACGAAGCCGCCAACTGCTTCATCATCGACCTCGCCCCCGGCGACGGCATCACCGTCAACGGCCGCAACGTGCTGTGCTTCGACCCGTCCCTCTCCTACGAGATCAAGGTCGTCAAGGGCGCCGGCATGGTCGGCGGCGGGCTCTTCAACTCCGTCTTCAGCGGCCAGGGCAAGCTGGCCGTGATGTGCGAGGGCAATCCCCTCGTCATCCCCGTCTCCCCGCAGTCCCCGGTCTTCGTCGACACCGATGCGGTGGTCGGCTGGAGCAGCGGCCTCCAGACCTCGCTGCACCGTTCGCAGAGCCTCGGTTCGATGCTCCGCGGCGGTTCCGGTGAGGCAGTCCAACTCCGCCTCGACGGCGAGGGCTTCGTGATCGTACGGCCGAGTGAGCTCCGCCCGGAGAAGACAGCGGGCAACTGATCCGGGCCGGGCCGGCGCGGACGGCCGTGGGCGCGGGCTCGCAGCCCGGACGCCGCTCCGTGCACGGACACCGCTCCATGCACCGGACGCCGCTCCCGGCCGCCGCGGCCCGTGGCGCAGAGTGTGACCTGGGACTCAGGCGGTGGCCGCACACGGGGCGCCGACGGAGGCGGCTTCGCTCGGGGCGTCGGCGGCTGGCATGATCGCGCGCATGGCTGAACGCGTGATCGCCGCTTGTGACGGCGCGTCGAAAGGAAATCCCGGGCCCGCGGGCTGGGCCTGGGTCATCGCCGACGGTGCGGAGACCGTCGTCCGGTGGGAGGCCGGCCCGCTGGGCACCGCGACCAACAACGTCGCGGAACTCACGGCACTGGAACGTCTGCTGGCGGCCACCGATCCGGCCGTTCCGATGGAGATCCGGATGGACTCCCAGTACGCGATGAAGGCCGTCACCACCTGGCTGCCCGGCTGGAAGCGCAAGGGGTGGAAGACCGCGGCGGGCAAGCCGGTCGCCAACCAGGAACTCGTCATGCGCATCGACGCACTGCTCACGGACCGCTCCGTGGAGTTCCGGTACGTGCCCGCGCACCAAGTGGACGGCGACCCGCTCAACGACTTCGCCGACCGGGCCGCGAGCCAGTCGGCGATCGTCCAGGAGGCCGCCGGCAGCGAGCTCGGCTCCCCGCAGCCACCGCCCGCCCCTGACACCGTCCGGCCTTCCGGCTCTCGCCGAGGTGCCTCCGGCGCGGTGGCGAAAACGGCGTCCTCGCCTAAGCGGCGCACCTCGGGAAGTTCGACGCGGACCCTCAACGCCAAGTTCCCCGGACGCTGCCGCTGCGGACGCTCCTACGCGGCGGGCGAGCCCATCACCAAGAACCCGGAGGGCTGGGGGCACCCCGCCTGCCGCTCCGGCGTGGCCGACGACTGAGCTCCTTCGACGAAGGCGCACGGGCGTACACGGTCCGGACGCGTACGGGGACCCAGGTCCTGCCGCCGGCCTGCCGCCGGACGAGCCCTGAGGCCGGCATGAACCGCTGAGGGGTGAGGCAGGGGGTCGCCCTTGCCTCACCCACACCCGGCCAGTCCACAGGTGACGTATCAGCCCAGGGCGAGCGGCAGTTTCGCGGCCAGCTCGCCGAGTTCGGCATTCTCCGCGTCGGTCGGTGTCCGGCGGCCGGTGCCGACCAGAAGTGCGTCCTTGTCGCTGAACGACGCGGGGAACGCGGCGTCGGCGATCTTCTCCAGCGTCGCGCGGGATCGGGCCAGGCCCTCCGCGGGCGGGTCCGTCGCGTCCGGGAGGTACGCGATCAGGTCGAGGTGGTGCAGCGTCCATTCCAGGACGTACGCGGTGAGGTAGTCGCCCGCCGTGAGGACTTGGTCGCGGGTGCTCACCCGGACGCCGGGGTCGGCGAGTGCGGCGGCGCGTCCGGCGGCGGAGCCGACGTCGTCGAGGTGGAACTTGAGCAGGCGGGGTTCCTCGTACGCGGCGGCCAGCCGGACGGTCAGCGCGTCGAGCGGGTCCTCGCCGGTCGGCGGTTGGCTCTCGACGTTCCAGTAGGTCACCGCGTCGACGGTCGGTTCGGTTTCGGCGGGGGTGACGAGGGTGATCAGGACGTCCTGCGCGTCGATGATCAGGTGGCACACCAGGTCCCGCACGAGCCAGCCGGTGCAGCCGGACGGCTGCGCGAAGTCCTTGTCCGGGAGTTCGGCGACCGCCGTGCGCAACGCCGTCCAAGAGCGTGAGAAGAGATCCACATCGGCACGGTAGTGCGGCACCGCAAGGGCGGACAAGCGAATTCGGCAGCAGCCGCCTCGAACGGCATGGTCTGACGGGCACCTTCGCAACGCGCCCTGGGCAGGGCGTGTTGCGGCCGGCCGCCAACTGGCCCTAGATGCTCTTGCCCGCCTTCGGCCCCGCCACCGGTACGTCGAGGGGGCGGGCGATGCCGACCACGCCCTCGTCGAGGCGCTGGAGATGCCGGAGGACGCGGAAGGTGACGGAGCCCGAGCGCAGGGCACCGGAGCCGGCCGCGTCCAGCATCGCGGCGATGCTGACGCCGGATTCGACCTCGCCTTCGGCGGTCTCCTCCAGCACGCGCGCGACGATCAGATCGATGTTGTGCCCGATCCGCCGGCCGGCGCGCTCCAGGCGCGGGTCGGCCGCGACGGTCTTGCTGTACGGCACCAGTTCGGCCGTCGCCGCCAGGGAACGGGCGTGGTAGGCACAGGTCTCCAGGAGCGCCACCAGGTAACGAGCGGTCTGCCGCCGGACCCGCAGCGGGGTGATCGGATGGGTCAGAGGCTTGGTGGAGGCGCGCAGATCGTCCAGCGCCGTGTCCAGATCGCGTGCCTTGCCCAGCAGGTCGACGGCGGGGCCGCCGCTGAGCTGTTCCACCGCGGCGGAGACGACATCCCGCAACCGGACCAGCACCGTGCCCAGCAGCTCGTCCGTACGGCGGTCGGTGTGCACCGGCAGCACCACCATGGCGGCGATGATCCCGCAGGCGGCGCCGAGCGCCGTCTCCTCGATGCGCAGCACCAGCACGGACAGGCTGTAGGTGTTGAGCAGGGTGTAGAGCAGCCCGAGCATCGCGGTGACGAAGAAGGACATCAGCGCATACGAGAGCGGTGCGGTGAAGAACATCCCGAAGATGCACAGCAGAACGAGCGCGAACGCGGCCCAGGTGTGGTTGCCGACCAGCCCGGCGAGGGCGACACCGGCGACCACGCCGAG
Source organism: Streptomyces sp. MCA2 (assembly GCF_023544705.1). Taxonomy (NCBI): domain Bacteria; kingdom Bacillati; phylum Actinomycetota; class Actinomycetes; order Kitasatosporales; family Streptomycetaceae; genus Streptomyces; species Streptomyces sp. MCA2. The sequence goes on along the minus strand of NZ_JAMJFM010000004.1, from coordinate 66,018 downwards.
CACCGTGCCCACCAGCCGGCGGTATCCCTTGACCAGGATCTCGCCCGTGGAAGCGGTGTTGAGGAAGACCACCCAGCAGGCCAGCACGGCCCAGTACCAGCGCTGGCTGGAGAGGAACTCACCGCCGATGATGGCCAGGGTCGAGCCCACGGAGACCTGGAACGCCGCCCGGGTGGTGGGCCGTTGGAGCCCGGTGCGGTCCTCCTCCGTGTCGTCCGACTCCTCGGCCCCGACGATCGCGAGATCCTCGGCGTCGAACTCCTCACGTGAGCGCGTGGTGGCCGGGGAGTCGTCCGATTCGTCCTGTGGCCCGTCCAGCGCCAGCCGCAGACCCAGGACGGCACGTGCGGCCTCACCGAGCCCACGGAAGACGTCCTGGACGATGGACGAGGCGCGCGGCAGAGTGTCCTCGTCCCGGTAGCCGAGCAGCCGGTTGCGTACATGGGCCAGCGCGGTGCCGCGGTCGTCGGGCGCGCGCCGGGCGACCAGCAGGAGCAGGGCATTGAGATCCCGGCGCAGGGTGCGGGTCGCGTCGTCCTCGGCCTGGGTACGGGTCGCCGTGGCCGGGACGGGGGCGTGCGGCAGATGCATGGTGAGGGTGTCCGCCCGCTCCGCGCTGCGGGCGTTGAGTATCAGCATGCCCAGCCGTTCGGCGGCGATCTCGGCATCCGCGACGCGGCGTTGCACCAGCCCCGCCGCGGCCGCGTCCCGCGTCCCCTCCTCCAGGCGGCCCTGGATCATCAAGGCCGCCTCGTGCAGCCGGGCGGTGTGCCGCCGCAGGTCGTCGAGGACCTTGTCCAGTTCGTCGGGGCCCGCGTCCAGCAGCTCCAGCTGGGTTGCCAGCAGCTGGGCCAGGCGTGCCCGGAAGGCGGCACGCAGACGGCCCAGGGTGCGCTGGGGTGTCTCCGGGACGACGGCGAACCGTACGACCGCGCTGCACGCGAAGGCGATGCCCAGGGTCAGACACAGCTCGGGGAGGGCGGGGACGGTGGCGTGCACGAACAGCGAGACGAAGTAGACCTGAAAGCCGATCAGGCCGAGTGCGGTGCCGCGGTCGCCGAACCGCCGGGAGTAGACGGCACCGAAGATCAGGAGGACGAAGAACACATCACCGGCGATGACCAGGGTGTGCAGCAGCGCCGCCAGCGACATGGCGGCCAGCGCGACGGGCAGGCCCAGCGCAAGGGTGATCGCCTGGCCCGGCACCTCCTTCTCCTTGATCGCGAAGGTGGCGACCATGGCCGCCATGGCGCCCGCGACCATCAAGGTCACGTCGGTGTGGAGCGGCGCGAGACAGACGAGGGTGAGCACGATCGCTCCGACCGTCCGCAGCCCCGCCATCAGTCGCAGCAGCCCTGGGTCGGATGCCGCGAAGCGGTCCCAGGTGCTCGTCCCAGCCCGCCGTATCGCTGCGATCACGCTGCCGTACACTCCCACTTCTTGTCGTGCTCCGGAGTGCTCCAGCATCGCACGTCTGATCGGAACGGCTTCCGCCGCATCATCCCGGCGCAGCCGCGCCCACCTGCGAACTCCTCGTACCCCCTCGCACTCCTCGCATCCCTCGCACCTCTTCGTTCTCCTCGCCCGCCCTGGTTTCCCCGGTATTAGCGAGGCGTTAGCCGATCATCAGTGGCCACACCGAGAGTGAGTGACGCGGAACGAAGAAGAACTCACCGCCCGGATCCGCGCTTCCGGCTCCTCCGCGGCGCGTCGCCCCTCGCGGGCGGCCGGGGAGAGCCGAGCGGGTCGCACGGCGGGAGTTGTACCGAAGTTTCTCCGGTTTCCGGAGAAGAGGGAGTTGATGACTGATGACCATCCGTGGTCTGCGTACCGCCGCCACCGTCACCGCTGCTGTCGCCCTTGCGGTGGGAGCGAGCGCCGGAATTGCCTCCGCGGCAGGTGCGGCAGGCACCGGCGCGGCCGGCGCCGGCTCGTGCGCACCGGGGACCCTGAAGGTCACGACCACCGACGCGGGGTCGAGCCAGGCCGGAATGAGTCACTCGGGCACCTACCTGAAGGTGACCAACACCGGCCAGAGCACCTGCGCGATCAACGGTTACCCGGGGCTGGCGCTGGAGGGTGCCGGTCACACGGCCCTGAAGACCACCGCGCACCACGGTGACACCTACTTCGCCAAGGACCCGGGCGCGCACCAGGTCACGCTGAAGCCGGGCAAGAGCGCCTTCGCGGACCTGGTCTGGACGCACGCCGGTCCGTCCTCGGCGCAGGCCAAGTACCTCCAGGTGTCTCCGACGGGCAGCAACTCGCACAGCGTCGTGCCGTTCGACACCCTCGTGGACGGCGGGGCGCTGTCGGTGACGGCCTGGTCGGCGAAGCTGCCCAGCGCTTCCTGACCACCACGGGCACGCCGAAGGCCGACGCACCGGGCGTCGGCCTTCGGCGTGTGTGCGTCCCGCTCAGCTCCGGGCGCCGGCCAGCAGCGCGCGGTACCAGTCGACGGTGGCGTCGAGGGTCGCGTCCAGGGGTGTCGGCTGGATGCCGAAGGTGCGCTCGAAGGCGGTGGAGTCCACGATCTGCGGTTCGGTGTGCTGGTAGAACATCTCCGCGTACTCGTCCATGAACGTCGCGTCGAACGGCCCGAAGGGGCGGGGCTCGGCCAGGGTCACGCTCCGCACCGGTTGCCCCACCCGCTCCTCGATCATCGAGTAGATCTCGCGTGTGGTGACGGCGGGCGCGGTGGGAAGGTGCCAGACCCTGCCGTCGCCTTCCGGGTGGGCACCGAGCGTGGCGAGTCCGGTCGCCACGTCCCGGATGTCCGTGTAGCTGTGGGGCAGGTCGATGTCGCCCATGCCGAGCGCCTCGCCACCGGTCAGCGCGCCGGGGAAGACCGCTCCGCCGAGCGACGAGTTGAGCACGCCGGGACCGACGAAGTCGGCCGACCGGCCGAGGACGACACGGGCGCGCCCCGCACGGTGGGCGGCGAGATAGCGCTCGTCCAGCTGCGCGCGCATCCGCCCCTTGCGGCTGGTCGCCCGCCACGGGGTCTCCTCCGTCATCACCTCGCCGTGCGTCGGGCCGTACGGGTACAGCGTGTCCAGCACGACCAGGCGGGCGCCCGTGGCCTCGACGGCGGCCAGTACCGCCTCCTGGACCCGGGGCATCACCTCGACCTGGCGGTGATAGTCGACGTTCACGCAGTGGTAGACGACGGCGGCGCCCTGGACGGCGGCCAAGGCCCCCTCGGGCGTGCTCACATCGGCGGCGAACCGCTCGATGCCCTCGGCGGCGCTGTCCGGGACCGAGCGGCTGACCAGCCGTACGGCGTGGCCGCGGCGGACGAGTTCACCGGCGAGCGTGGTGCCTGCGGGGCCGGCGCCCAGCACTGCGTGGAGCGAGAGTTCTGCGGCAGACATGGCGGTTCCTTCTCTACGAGCCGATGACCGATGAGCAATGACCTGTGACGGAAGCGGGGGGGCGGGTTTCGTTTCGCTCTCTCGCTTCTGTTAGAGACTATAACTACAGCGACGCACCATCGCAAGAGGAGGGTTGGCTACGATCGGCGACACCCGCTCAGAGCCGCTCACACCCGGCTCATACGCGCTGGACACCGTCGCGAACGCAGGAGGAGAACATGGCCGCCGAGGCACGGAGTCCCCGGGCCCGCTACCGCGAGCAGAACCGTGCGGAGATCAAGGCGGCCGCGCTTCAGCAGCTCGCCGAAGGGGGCGTGCAAGCCGTGGCGCTCACCCGTATCGCCAAGGACATGGGGCTGTCGGGTCCCGCCCTCTACCGCTACTTCGCGGGCCGGGACGACCTGCTGAGCGAGCTGATCCGGGACGCCTACGACGAGGTGGCGCGGGCCGTCGAGCACGTCGACGGTGCGTCCGCCGCCGACGACGCGCGCGCCACCCTGCACGCCCTCGCCGACGCCTACCGGGACTGGGCCGTCGCGCAGCCGCACCGCTATCTGCTGATCCAGGGCACTCCGGTCCCCGGCTACGCGGCTCCGCCGGACACCCTGCTCCGTGCGCGGGCCGTCCTGGGCCCGTTCCTGAAGGTGTTCGCCGAGGGCGACCCCACAAAGACGCTGCGGCCGGTCGTCGACGAAATGGACGCCTGGGTGCGCCGGGAGGCCGATGTCGCCGGCTGGCTGGCCCAGCACACCGGGCTGGCTCCGCACGACGCGGCCGCCGGGACCGCCCTCGCCGGTACGGTGCTGGCCTGGTCCCAACTGCACGGCACGGTCAGCCTGGAGGTGTCCGGCCAATACGCCGGGATGGGGCACCGGGCGCAGACCCTGCTGACCGCGCAGCTCGACATCTTGGCCGACTCCTTCCAGCTGTAGCGCGCGGGCCATGGCGCACTTCCGCCCCGGCCGTCGCTGCGAGAGCGCGCCCGGCCGGGGCGGAAGGACAACGGGGTGAGGGGGACGGGCAACTGGGCGAGATCGAAGGGCGATTGGGCGAGGCCGAAGGGCGATCGGACGGCACGGCAGCCCGGGGTGGTGCGCGCAGGCCTGCCACCCCGGGTCGCTCAGGGGCGGTGGTCAGTTCTTGGCGGCCTCGTGCGACGGCGTCCAGTGGTGCACCTTGTAGTCGCCCTTCTCCAGGGTCTCGAACGGGGCGGAGCCCAGGCACTTGCCGACGCTGTTCTTCGGCACGCCGTCCATGGCCCAGCTGTAGCCCAGCCGGTCCCCCTTCTTGCCGCCGTCCAGCACGGTGAAGCCGAACCGCTTGCCCTTGAGGTCCCCGATCTCCGGCAGGCCCGGTGCGCTCTTGAAGTGCGACGCGGTCACGATGCCGGTGGCGACGGCCACCGGACCACCGGTCACCAGGCAGTCGATACGGCCCTGGAAATGTCCGCCCCAGACCTTGCCGAAATGATGGCTCACGTAGAACGTGCCGCGCGCCTTGTCGGCGAACCCGTGGGCGTTGATGCGGAAGTGGACGTTGTCGCCGGGCTGTCGCGCGAGCTTGGCGGAGCCCGTCAGCGACGGTGCGTCGGCGCTGTGCCGGGCGGCCCGGGGCCCGGCCTCGGCAGCCGCGGCCGGCCCGGTCGTGCCCAGGGTCAGTGCGGTCGCCGTACAGGCGGCGAGAGCGGCGGCGGCCACGACGAGCGGGCGGCGGATTCGGGGCATTGCTTCCTCCTGCGGATGCGGTCATCGACCGGATTCGGTGCGGCAGGGAGGCGATTTCCTGCCGTTCACCACGGTCCCGTTCGCCGCGACGCCCTGCATCGCTCCCCAGGTGGGTGCCGCTCCGCCGCACGGCGGAAGGGCGAGGGGTACCGGAGGCCGATGCCGCGCCGGGGCCGCCCACTTCACCGTCGGAACTCCCCGCGGCCGCCGTTCGCGCAGCGCCCTGCCGCGGGCCGGCTCAGTATCCGGCCGGGCGTATCAGCCCCGTCTCATACGCGAAGACGGCGGCCTGTGTCCGGTCGCGCAGGCCCAGCTTGACCAGGATCCGGCCCACATGGCTCTTCACGGTCTGCTCCGCCACCACCAGACGCTCCGCGATCTCCCCGTTCGACAGGCCCTGGGCGATCAGGGCCAGCACCTCGGTCTCGCGTTCCGTCAGATCACCGACACGGTCCTTGAGGGGGGTGCGAGGGGAGCTGGTGACCCGGGAGAATTCGGCGATGAGGCGCTTGGTGATGTTCGGCGCGAGCAGAGCGTCGCCGGCCGCCACCACCCGTACCGCCTGGGCGAGTTCGGCCGCCGAGGCGTCCTTCAGCAGAAACCCGGAGGCACCCGCGCGCAGCGCCTCGTACACGTACTCATCGAGGTCGAAGGTGGTCAGGACCAGGACCTTGACGGTGGCGCCGGCAGGTTCGGTGAGCTGACGGGTCGCCTCGATGCCGCCGAGCCGGGGCATCCGGACGTCCATCAGGACGACGTCCGGGGCGAGTTCGGCGACCTGGGCAACGGCATCGAGGCCGTCGACCGCCTGGCCGATGACCTCGATGCCGGGTTCGGCGTTGAGCAGCACCGTGAACCCCTGTCGGACCATGATCTGGTCGTCGGCGATCAGCACACGGATGGGCGTCATGGGGCATCCTCACCGGGTTCGGCAGGCTCGGCGGTGTGCGTGGGGAGGATCGCGGTCACCTCGTAGCCGCCGTCGGGAGTGGGGCCGGTGGCCAGTTCACCGCCGAGCATGGCGGTGCGCTCGTGCATGCCCAGCAATCCGTGGCCGGCGCCCGGCGAGGGCGGGGCGGGCCGGTCCGGCGCGGTGTTGGTGACACGCACGGTGAGCCCGCCGGGCCGGTACCCGAGGTCCACCCGCACCGCCGCTCCGGGCGCGTGCCGCATCGTGTTGCTGAGCGCCTCCTGGACGATACGGAACGCCGACAGGTCGACTCCCGGCGGCAGCGGACGCGGTTGGCCGGTGGTCTCGGTGACGACCGCGAGTCCCGTTGCGCGCACCTTGCCGACCAGCTCGTCCAACCGCCCGAGGGTGGGCTGCGGGGCATGCCGTACTCCGTCGGACGGGGCGTCCTCCGAGCGCAGTACGCCCAGGACCCGCCGGAGTTCGGTCAGCGCCTCGACGGCGTTCTCGCGGATGCCCGCGAGATTCTCCTTCAGTTCGTCGGTGGGTTCCTTGACCAGGTGCGGGGCGACCTGCGCCTGGATGGATATCACCGACATGTGGTGGGCGACCACATCGTGCAGCTCGCGGGCGATCCGGTTGCGCTCCTCCAGGAGGGTGCGCCGGGCCCGCTCGTCGGCGGTCCGCACCTCCTGCTCGACGAGTTGGGTACGGGCCACCCGGCGGCCGCGCAGCGAGGCGCCCACCACCACCGCGGTCGTGCAGGTCATGGCGTCCTGAAGGAGGCTCGGCTGCTGGGCGGGTGCCGCGAAGGCCCATGCGGCCAATCCCGCCAGGAGGGTGAGCCCCAGCGCCTCGGCCGCGACCCGGGGGCGGACCCGCAGCGCGAGGAGGAACAGCACGAAGGTGTGCAGTGCGATCCCCGGGAAGCTCCAGGACCACAGCGGGGCGTGGCTGACTTTGGTCTCGCCGACGGTCCTGGCCAGGAAGAGCGCAAGCGTCGACAGCCACCAGGCGGGCACCGGACGGGACAACGCGAGGATGGCGGCGCCCGACTGGAGCACGACGAGCAGCGTCACGGCCATCGCGCCGGCCGTCGCCACGGTTGTCGTCGCGGCCGACGTCGTGGCCGGTTCGAGTTGCGGCTCGTACTGATTCGCATTGGCCAGACCCATCAGCACCGCGAACAGCACCGCGTGGGCATGCGGCAGCCGGCCCAGCCAGCGCAGGCTCGGCAGGGGATCACGCGCCACCGTGCACAGGTCCTCGCGCAGGGTGCGTGGCACCGCCCGCACGGCTTCCCACAGCCGCCCCCCGTTGGTCCCGCCCCCCTTGCTCACACGACGCATCCTAAGCACGCCGCACCGCCGTGGTCCGTGCGGGACGCCCCTCCTGTACCACCCGGGTGCCGGCCCGCCGTCCTTGCTCGTACGTACGGAACGCGGCCCAGCACATCAGCAGCGTCAGCGCGAACACCGGCAGCCAGGCCAGCCGGGCGAGCACCCAGCCGAAGCCGGTGGGGACGGTGTGCAGGCCGGGCAGGGGATCGCCCGCCAGCAGCCCGACCGCCGTCACCGCCATCAGCGCGGTCTGATGCCACAGGAAGACCGTCATCGCCGACAGGTTCGTCAGCGCCACCGCCGCCCAGAGCGCGGGGCGTTGCAGCATCCGGCGCAGCGGGCCGATCAGGAGCAGCGCCGCCCCCGACTGGGCGAGACCGAAGGTGACGGCCGCGAGAGTGGGCGGGTTGAGGTTGGAGATGTCGGCGCCGGGCACCCCGACCATGGCGGCGGGGTAGCCGGCCCACACGACGAGGCCGGCGGTGACGGTGGCGCCGCCGAGCAGCAGCACCCAGCCGGTCGGGCGGCTCCGCAGCCCGCCCCGGGCCCAAGCCGCGCCCAGGCAGTACGGCACCAGCCAGCCCGCCAGGACATTGATCCAGCCCAGCCAGGCCGGCCCGCCCAGACCGAACCGGATCAGGTCGACGTGCAGGACGACGGCGAGCGGCCACAGCGGATGCAGCCTGGCGACCAGCGGGGTCGCCGCCGTCAGCGCCATGAGGACCAGCAGGAACCAGAGCGGGGACAGTGCCAGTTTGCCCAGCGTGCGTACGGTCTCCAGGCCGGCGCCGGAGGCGAGCAGCGCGCCCGCCACCACGCTCCACACCACCAGGACGGCAGCAACCGGCCGCAACAGCCGGGCTGTCCGGGCACGGAGCCACCGCCCGTACGTGCCGCCCCGGGCACGGGTGGCGGCACAACTCCTCGCGGCCACCCGGCCGCCCACCAGAAAGAACACCGCCAGGGTCTGGAAAACCCAGGAGACCGGGGTGAGTTGCGGCATGTGGTGCAGCGGGCTGGCGACGTGCACCGCGCCGCTGTCGGCGACCAGGGCGGTCACCAGCCAGTGCCCGAGCACCACACCGAGGATGGCGAGCGCACGCAGGGCGTCGACGCCACGGTCACGATCGGGCGGGGTCGCGGAGGCGATCCGCCGGGCGAGGTCACGCACGGTGGCCCTCCTCGGCAGGGTCCTGCCCGGAGACGATCCGGGCGAGGTTGCGCAGGGATACGGAACCGGGCGCGAGGTAGTCGCTGTGGCCGCCGGCGCCTGCCGGGAAGGGCCGGGCGCCGAAGGCGGGCGAGACCGGGTCGGACCCCAACCCCAGGGTGAAGAAGGGAAGTTGTACCTGAGCGTGCGGCACGTCGGCGATCCAGTCGTCGTCGCCCCGGCCGGCCCACACGGTCGCTCGGGTGTGCAGCGCCGCGACGCTGCCGGCACCCGCCCCGGGGCTGCCGTACAGGACGATGTCCGAGGCGTCGAGCCCCGGAGCGGCCCGGCCGCAGACCCCGGAACCGTAGGAATGGCAGAGGACGGTGATCCGGGCGGGCGGCCGAAGTGCGGCCATCTCACGGACGAACGCCCGCAGTCGGGGAGCGGCCTCCTCGGCGAGGCCCGGTGTCACGACCCGGGTGCTCATCGTGGCCGGCGTCTCGTATCCGACCCAGGCGACGACGGCGGACCGGTCGCCCAGCTCCTGCCGGAGCGCCGTCGCACCGGCCCGCAGACGTTCGTACCGGTCGAGGTTGGTGTCCGAACCCGGTACCAGTACGGCGATCCGGTCGGCCCGCGCCAGGTTGCCGACGACCTCGACGGTGCGGCCCCCGTTGCGGCCGTCGAAGGACAGGAACTGCCGTGCCGGACCGGCCATGACGCGCAGTGCGTCGGCCCGCGCCCGGTCGCCGTGGCCCTCGGCCATCCGCTCCGCCGCGCGGATGCTGTCGCGGTTGACGGCGTACCGCTCGGCGAGGGCAGCGGGGCCGGGGGACCGCAACGGTGCGAGGGCCACCGGGACAGGTGCCGGAACGGCCGAGGGGCGGGCCGCACCCGACACGGGTACGGCCACCGAGGCGGCGACGAGTGCGGCGAGCAGGGTGCGCAGCGGGCGGCTGCCGGGCGGGCGGGGCGCCATGAGGGAGGGTCCTTCCGTTCCGGAAGCCGGTCGTGCTTCCGGAACGACGCTATGGATCACCCCACTTGGTCGGCGTCCCGCCGTGGAGCGCACTTCCCGCGTAGCTCTCAGGTACTACGGGTAGGGGGCGACCGCCGGCACGGCGGACGGTTGCGGCCCGCGCCGGTCGTGGCAGGGGCGTGCGCGGCAGGCCGGGGACGAGTGAGATGCGGCAGGCCCACGCTGCGCCATCCGGGTGAAGATGCGAAGCGCGCCCTCGTCACGCTCGAACGACCCTGGGTAACTGGTGAGCGACAGGCATGACAGGGGAGTTACCGCACAGAGGTGGCGAGGACATGCCGATCGATCCGACCCAGGGCTCCACCGGCGGCGGTGCCGCGGTGACGCTGACCGGCACCGGCCTCGAGAATGCCAGCGAGGTGCGCTTCGGCACCAAGCCGGCCACCATCACGGCCAATACGGCCACATCCGTCTCGGTGGTCGCTCCCTCGGGAGCCGGCGTGGTCGCCGCCACGGTGACGACGCCCGGGGGGACCAGCAACCCGGTGGCCTTCTACTACGTTCCCCCGCCCGTCATCCTCGACGTCTCGCCCACCTCAGGACCCGTGGCGGGCGGCGCCACGATCACCGTCACCGGGCGCGGCCTCGCCACCGTGACGTCCGTGGCGTTCGGCGCGACGGCGGTGACGCCGACGGTGGTGTCCGACAGCCAACTCACCGTCGTGAGCCCGGCCCACGCGACGGGTCAGGTGGCCCTGGTCGTCACCGCGCTCGGCGGGAGCGACACCGCGTCCGGGACCTTCGGCTTCGTGGCCGCACCGACCGTCACGGGCTTCAGCCCCGTCACCGGCCTCCCCGCGGGCGGCACCCTGGTCGACATCACCGGCACCGGTCTGTCGACGACCACCGGCGTGACCTTCGGCGGCGTCCCGGCCACGTTCGCCGTGCTGTCCGGCACCCGGGTAGCCGCCGTCGCCCCCACCCATTCCCTGGGTGCGGTCACCATCGCGCTCACCACCACGGGCGGCAGCGCCACCGCACCGGGCGTTTTCATCTACCTCCTCGGCTGACAGGGCGAGGAGGGCGGACGGGCCCGCACTCATCCACGTGGCGAGACCGTCACCGTGACGCGGCCGGAGGCACCTGGCCGCGTCCGTACCCGGATCGTGCCGCGCTCCCCGGCCGGCACGACACGTGGCCGGGCCAGGGCCGGGCCCTGAACCGACACCTGCCATCCCGCGGCCGTGGGCGGCGCGCTCAGCTCGCTGTCGTCGGACCGTCCCGAGGAGTTGTAGACGAGGCGGAACGTCCGCGTCGTGGGGTCGTAGCGCTGCTCGCGTACGGTGCCTGCGACGGCGGGGGCATAGGGACGTGCGGTCTGTTCCTTGTTGGCGAGGAAGCGGCTGTCCTGGCCGACGGCGCAGTACCCGCCGCCGTAGCACCACTCCCAGCCCGCCCAGCCGGAGCTGTAGCGGTCGAGGGAGGCGAGGGCATCGCCGTAGAAGCGCACCATGTGGGGCAGCGAGCTGTCCCTGGGGCCCCACTCGCCGACGACGACCGGAATGTGCTGGGCGCTCGGATAGCGGGTGACGGCGTTCTCATAGGCTTCGAGCCAGTGCGCCGAGGGGTCGTAGTCGCCGCCGGCTTCCATCGTGGCGTTGTAGAAGTGCGGGGCGTAGACGACCTCGGGGTCGTGGATGCGGCCGAGGCCGGTGGGCAGCCCCTCGCCGGCGATCGGGGTCGGTTCGACGAACAGTCTGTGGTGGCGGTCGGCCGTGCGGATCGCGTCCGCGATCCGCTGGTACATCGGGGTCAGCTGCTCGGACTCGATGCGGTGGGCGGCTGCCGGAAGGTCCTCGCCCTCGCGGAGCCGCCCCATGGGCTCGTTGATCAGGTCGTAGCCGAACACGGCCGGGTGGTGGGCGAAGCGCTGGGCCAGCACGCGCCACATACGGGCTTGCGCCCGCTGGAGGTCGGCGTCCTCGTAGAGGTGCTCGAAGGCCGCCTGCACGGCGGGCTCGAAGTACTCCGCGAACCAGTCGTCCGGATGCGGGGTGAAGGGCAGCCCGTCGGTGCGGGTCACCCACTCCGGGATGCCGCGATGGCCGAACGCGGGCCCGAAGACGTCCTGGTGGGCGTCGAGGACGACCCGGATGCGCCGGCGGTGGGCCCAGTTGAGGATCCGTTCGATCTTGCAACGCGCGCCGCGGGCCCGGGCACGGCTTCGCGCCATGGGTGCGCAAGCTGCCGCCGTTGGTGTCAGAGGGGGGCCGTGCCTTGCGTGGTGTGTGGAGTGAGACGGCGGGGGAGTGCAGGGTCGGCGTGGGCATCGGTCTTGTGCCCGGCCGGCCGGCTCCCGGGTCCCGTCGGCCGGCGGTGGTGCCGGGACGGCGCCGACGCCACGGTGAACGCGGCCCCGCTCGGGGCGCCCGGCGGTACGAGGGCGGAGCCCGGACCAGTGGAGCGCGAGGCGAAGGGCGTGTGTCGTGGGTGTCGGTTTCACGGAAGAGTCGACGTCGGTGACGGTGGCGGCGTCGGCGGTGCCGCAGCGCGTGGTACTGGCCGCCCGTCCGCAGGCGGCGCTGCGGTTGTATTGCGTGCCGCCCGCCGGGGCCGGTCCGGACTGCTATCTGCGGTGGGCGCCGTTGCTCCCGCCCTGGGTCGAGCCGTGCTCGGTGGCGCTGCCCGGCCGGGGAACACGCTCCGCGGAACCGTCGCTGACCGATCCCGCGTACCTCAGCGCCCGGCTCGCCGCGGTGCTGGACGACTGGGCCGACCCCCGCCCGTTCGCCGTCTTCGGGCACAGCGCGGGCGCGCTGCTGGCCTACGAGGCGACCCGTCATCTGCGGCGCACCCACGGCCGGCTGCCCTCGCTGCTGGCGCTGTCCTCGTTGTCGGCGCCGCATATCGACGCCTACAGCGCCGGTCTGCCGCCGCGGCTGACGGCCGGCCTGGAGGGCATCCGTGAACTCGTCGGTCCGATCCCCGAGCAACTGCTGGCCGACGCACGTCTGATGGCCGCGGCCTGCACGCCGCTGCTGGCCGACTGTCTGCTGCTCCTGCACTACCGGCACCGCCCCGAGCCCCCGCTCGACGTGCCGTTGGCCCTCTACGGTGGCGAGCAGGACCCGGTCACCCCCGTGCGGGAACTCCAGGCGTGGAACGACCTGGTCACCACGTCCAGCCCGGCCCAGCTCTTCCCCGGTGGTCACACCTTTCTGCATACGGGGACGAAGGCGCTGGTCGACCACCTCACGGGTGCGCTCGACACGGTCATCAACCGCCCCGTGGCGACGGCATGACCGCCGCTGCGCCGGCCGGCGGACCGGCCGGACCCGCGCGGCGGGTGGGCGCGGCCGCCGTGGTGTGCCTCGGCCTGTTCATGCTCGGCCTGGATCTCACGGTCCTCAACGTCGCCGTCCCCGACCTCCAGGGCGACCTGGACACCTCCACCGCGCAGGTGCAGTGGATCGTGGACGGCTACGCCGTGGTGCTGGGCGGCACGGTGCTGGCCGTCGGAGCCTTCACCGATGCCTGGGGCCGGCGGCGTTCCTTCGTCTGCGGTGTGGCGGTCTGCGCGGGCGCCTCGCTGGGCGGCGCGCTGTCCGGCCATCCGTGGCAGGTGATCACCGCGCGCTGTGTCATGGGGGCCGGGGCCGCGCTGCTGATGCCGGCGACGCTGGCGGTCCTGCACCATCTCTTCCCCGAGGCCCACTTGCGCAGCCGGGCGATCGCCGCGTGGGCCGCGGTCGGCGGCATGGGAGGCCTGTGCGGCCCGGTCATCGGCGGCTGGCTGGTGGAGCACTCCTCGTGGCGCGCCGCCTTCTGGATCAATCTGCCGCTGGCCGCCGTCCTCATCGTCCTGGCCCTCGCCCTGGTACCCGAATCCCATGCGCGGCGGCGCACCGGCTTCGATGTGCCCGGTGCCGCGCTGTCGGCCGCGGGGCTGCTGGCCCTGGTGTGGTCGATCACCGAGAGCCCGCACCGCGGCTGGACCAGCCCGGCCGCGCTCACCGGATTCACCGTCGCCGTGCTGCTGCTGGCCGCCTTCGTGGGCCGCCAGCTGCGTGCGCCCGCGCCCATGCTCCCGCTGTACCTGCTGCGGGTGCCGGGCATCGGAGTGGCCGCGGTGGCGCTCGCCCTGATGTCCTTCGCCATGTTCGGGGCGCTGTTCGTGCTGACCCTGTACCTCCAGGGGGTGCTCGGCTACGGCCCCTGGCAGGCCGGCGTGCGGACGCTGCCGCTGCCGGCCGGACTCGCTCTCGGCGCGGTGTGCGCGGTGCCCGTACGGGCGAGGCTGGGCGGCAAGGTTCCCGTGGTGGGCGGCCTGCTGCTGGTGACGGCCGGCTTCGCCATCCTCGCGACCACCACCCCCGACTCCGACTACTCGCACTGCGCGGCCTTCCAGCTGGTCGCGGGCGTGGGTGCCGGACTCGTGGCGGCCGCGGCCACCGAGTCGGTGATGGGATCGGTCGCCACCGAACGCGCCGGACTCGGCTCGGCCATCAACGACGCCACCCGCCAGGTCGGTTCCGCCCTCGGGGTGGCCGTCCAGGGCTCCCTGCTCGCCGCCGTCTTCACCTCCCGGCTCGCCACCTCCCTCACCGATCTGCACGCCCCCGCGCTCGTGGCGGAAGCGGCCGAGCACAGCATGCTGTCCGTCCCCGCACAGGCGATGCGCCTGCCCGGCCCCCTGCGCGCCGGGGTGCTGGCCGCCGCGCGCCGGGCCTTCACGGACGCGATGACGCTCACCGCTGTCGTCGCCGGAGCCGTCACCCTGGTCACCGCCGCCGCGGCCGCACGCTGGCTCGGCCGGCCGGAAGGTCCCCGCGACGCCCGGCGCCCCCGTGAGGGGCACGCCGCTGAGCCCGTAGTGGCCGGAGCCCCGGGAGGCAGCCCGTCTGGTGGTATTGAGCGATAAATCATTCGTTCGGAGGTGCCTTCAAGCCCGCTGACGGAGTGTCAGGTCGGCGACAGTAGGGAGCGCGAGACCGCCCCCTGCGCACCGGTCCCGGTGCCGACCGCCGCCCGCCCGCCTGGAGCCGCGATGACCACCCCCCGCCGCACCCGCACGTCCAAGGGCGCCCCGGGCTCCCGCTGAACGGACGCGCGCCGCCCGTCCGCACCGACGGAACGCACCGTGGAGCACCGCGACCGTGGCCTTCGCCGGCACCACCTCACCCACCGAAGGAGTCACCCGTGCCCACCAGTACCGAGCTGATCACCAGCACCCTCTCCGAAACCTTCGATCTCGACCCGGCCGAGGTCACCCCGGAGCGCACCTTCGAGGACCTGGGGCTGGACTCGCTGGCTCTCGTCGAGATGGGCCTGATGCTTCAGGAACGCACCGGGCTTTCGCTGGAGGACATCCCCCTGTCGACGACCATCGGCGGGCTCGCGGCGCTCATGGATGCCCAGGACGCCGACAAGGCCCTGACCACCGCGCCGAACAGCGGCACCTGATGCCCGGCCAGTGCCACGAGGTCGCCGTCACCGGCCTCGGGGTCATCAGCCCGGCCGGGATCGGCGCCCAGGCTACCTGGGACGGCCTGCTGACAGGGCGGTCCACGGCCGCCCGGGACCCGGAACTCGCGGGCCTGCCGGTGGACATCTCCTGCCAGGTGCCCGACTTCGACACGGCCGCCAGGGTCGGCCGGAAAGCGGCCTGGCGGCTGGACCGCTTCGTCGCCATGGCCCTGCTCGCCGCCCGCCACGCCGTCGCCGACGCCGGTCTCGTCCCCACCGACTGGGACGCCGCGCGCGTCGGTGTGGTCATCGGCACCGGCACGGCCAGCATGGAGCGCTATGTCGGCGAGTTCGCCAAGCTCGCGGCCGGCCGCCCCCTGGACATCTCGCCGCTCGCCATCACCCGCAGCGTGCCCAACATGGCGGCCGCCGAAATCGCCCTCGACCTGACGGTCACGGGGCCGAACTTCGCCGTCTCCACCGCCTGTGCCTCCGGCAGCAGCGCCCTCGGCGTCGCCCGGGACCTGCTGCGCGCCGGGACGTGCGACATCGTGCTGGCCGGCGGCGCGGAATCCGCCCGCCACCCCATCCCCGCGGCCTGCTTCCACCGCATGGGAGCCCTCTCCCAGCGGAGGGAGGACCCCGCGGGCGCCTGCCGCCCCTTCGACGCCGGACGCGACGGATTCGTCCTCTCCGAAGGCGCCGCCGTGCTGGTGCTGGAACACCCCGACCACGCCCGCGCCCGCGGAGCCCGCCCGCGCGCACATCTGGCCGGCTACGGGGCGAGCTGCGACGCCTACCACTACGCCGCCCCCGAGCCGGACGGCCGGGGAGCCGCGGCGGCCCTCACCGCCGCCCTGGCGGATGCCGGTCTGCGGCCCGGGGACATCGACCACATCAACGCGCACGGCACCGGAACCCGTCGCAACGACCTGGCCGAGGCCAAGGCGCTGCACACCGTCTTCCCCGAGCCCCCCGCCGTCACGTCCCTCAAAGGCGCGCTCGGCCACGCCATCGGGGCGGCGGGCGCCATCGAAGCGGCCGTCACCGTCATGAGCCTGCAACGGGACACCATCCCTCCCACCGCCAACCACGAAGACCTCGACCTCGACATCGATCTGGACATCGTGGCCAAGGGCCCCCGCACCACGGCCCAATCCGCCGCCGCCAGCCTCTCCATCGGCTTCGGCGGCCAGAACGCCGCACTCGTCTTCCGGTCCGCCTGACGCGCGCGCCGGGCCGCGAACAGCCCACGGTGCGCGCCGGGACCTCCTCCTTCGACTTCTTCGACGTGACGAGAGGAATCACGATGCGCCCTCGTACCGGGGCCACGGCACACCCCGCGGCGCCGTGCGCAGACGAGCGGTGCGACAACGGCCCGCCGCCCGCCGGCCGGCCCTCCGGGGACCTGTTCGCCCGCAGGGCCGCAGGGGGCGGCTCATGAGAGCCGTCACCGGCCCCACCGACCATGTGGTGGTGGTCGGCGCCGGTCTCTCCGGGCTGTCCGCCACGCTCCATCTGCTCGGCGCCGGCCGACGGGTGACGGTCGTCGAGCGCGACGAACTGCCCGGCGGGCGGGCCGGCCGGATCGAGCGGCACGGCTACCGCATCGACACCGGACCGACCGTGCTGACCATGCCGGACCTCATCGACGAGGCGTTCGCCGCGGTCGGCGAACGCCTCACCGACCGGATGGAACTCCAGGCACTGCACCCGGCGTACCGCGCCCGGTTCGCCGACGGCAGCGAACTGGACGTGCACACGGACGCGGAGGCCATGGAGGCCGAGGTCGAACGGTTCGCCGGCGCCCCGGCGGCCCAGGGGTACCGCCGGCTGCGGCACTGGCTCCAGCAGCTGTACGCGGTCCAGCGCCACCGCTTCATCGACACCAACTTCGACTCACCGCTCCAGCTGATGCACCCGGACCTGGTCCGCCTCGCCGCCCTCGGGGGATTCGGCCGGCTCGACGACCGTATCGGCCGGTTCCTGCCCGACCCACGGCTGCGCAGAGTCTTTTCCTTCCAGGCGCTGTACGCCGGCGTACCGCCCGCGCGCGCCCTCGCCGCCTATGCCGTCATCGCCTACATGGACACGGTCGCCGGGGTGTACTTCCCCCGCGGCGGGATGCACGCCCTGCCGCGGGCGATGGCGGACGCTGCCGCCGACGCCGGTGCCGCCTTCCGCTACGGCCACCCGGTCACGCGGCTGGAACGCAGCGGCGACCGGATCACGGCGGTGGTCACCGCGCACGAGCGCATCCCCTGCGACGCCGTGGTCCTCACCCCCGACCTGCCGGTCGTCCACCGACTGGTCGGCAGGCGCCCCCGCCGCCCGCTCCGGCTGCGCCACTCGCCCTCCGCGGTGATCCTGCATGCCGGTACCGACCGGACCTGGCCGCGGCTGGCGCACCACACGATCTCCTTCGGTGCCGCGTGGGAGCGGACCTTCGACGAACTCACCCGCACCGGGCAGCTGATGAGCGACCCCTCGCTGCTCCTCACCCGCCCCACCGCATCCGACCCGCAACTCGCCCCGCCAGGACGCCACTTGCACTACATCCTGGCGCCCTGCCCCAACACCGAGACCGGCCCCGGCGCCGGGTCCTGGCACGACCTGGCCCCCCGGTACCGCGACAGCCTGCTCGCCGTACTGGAACGCCGGGGACTCACCGGCATCGGCGCCGCCATCGAGATGCAGCACCTGGTCACCCCCGCTGACTGGACCGCCCAGGGGCTCGCCGCCGGCACCCCCTTCTCCGCCGCCCACACCCTGGCGCAGACGGGCCCCTTCCGCCCCCGCAACCTCGTGCGCGGCACGGTGAACGCCGTGCTGGCGGGCTGCGGCACCACCCCCGGCGTCGGCATCCCCACCGTCGTGATCTCCGGCAAGCTCGCCGCGGCCCGGGTCACCGGCCTGCGGGCCGCTCGCTCCACCGCAGGCACCGCCCGCCCCACCCCGAGAGGCATCCCGGCATGACCGCTCGCGAACTGGACGCCGCAGGCATCACCGACCCCCTCCTGCGCGACGCCTATGCCCACTGCCGCCGGCTCAACGCCCGGCACGGCAAGACCTACTTCCTCGCCACCCGGCTGCTGCCCCCGGAACGCCGGCCGGCCGTCCACGCCCTGTACGGCTTCGCCCGCTGGGCCGACGACCTCGTCGACGAACCCGGCCCCGGCCGTACCGCCGCCGACCGCGCCCCGGCGCTCGATGCCCTCCGGCGTCGTCTGGAGGAGGGCCTGCGCGGCGGCGAGAGCACGGAACCGGTCGTGCGCGCGGTGGCGCACACCGCTGCCGTGTACGGCATCGCCCACCGGCACTTCGCGGACTTCATGGCGTCGATGCGCAGCGATCTGACGGTGACGGACTACCCGACGTACGCCGATCTGGCGCGCTATATGCACGGCTCGGCCGCGGTGATGGGCCTGGAGATGCTGCCGGTGCTCGGCACCGTCGTGCCGCAGGAGGAAGCCGCGCCGCACGCCGCGGCCCTCGGCGTCGCCTTCCAGCTCACCAACTTCCTGCGCGATGTCGGCGAGGACCTGGACCGGGGCCGGATCTATCTGCCCGCGGATCTGCTCGCGGCGCACGGCGTCGACCGCGCGCTGCTCCGGTGGAGCCGGGACACCGGCATCCGGGACCCGCGCATCACCGCGGCCATGGAGGACGCCGCCGAGCTCACCCGCGGTGTCTATCGCGAGGCGGCGCCCGGCCTCGCCATGCTCGACCCGGTCTCCCGCCCGTGTATCCGCACCGCGTTCGTCCTCTACGGCGCCATCCTCGACGCCGTGCGCGACGACGGATACGCCGTGCTGCACCGCCGCTCGGTGGTCCCCCGCAGACGCCGCATGGCCACCGCCTTCGGCGGTCTGGCCCGGGTTGTCGCCGGCCGCGTCGCCGCCCGGCACGCTGCCGGGCGGCGTGCCGGGATGCCGCACCACGTGCGGGAGGAAGCCTCATGACCCGGGAGGCCCGCCGCGCTCCGCGCCTCCCGCTCCGGCTGCGCCGCGGAGCCGTGCCGTGGGAGCGGCAGCGTCCGACGTGGCGCGACGCGAAGCCCGCGCTCATCGCCGACGCCGTCAAGGCCGCCCTCGCCCGCCCGTCCGGCAACTGGTTCGTCCTCGGCGCGGCACACGCCATCGGCGCCCACCGGGCCTTCGGACGCACCGTGGCCGGCACCGAGGTCGTCGCCTGGCGTGATGCGGCAGGACGTCTGGTCGCGGGGCCCGGTGCCTGCCCGCACCTCGGCGCGCCACTGGACCGAAGCCCCGTGCACGGTGGCACCCTCCGCTGCCGCTGGCACGGACTCCCCCTGGACGGCGCCCCGTTCACCGGCTGGGAGCCGTTCCCCGTCCACGACGACGGCCTGCTGGCCTGGGTGCGCCTCGACGAGGCCGGCGGGGAGCGGCCGCTGCGGCAGCCGGTCGTCCCCGTGCGGCCGCGGCCGGAGGGTGCCGTCACCGCCGTCCACACCACCACCGGCGGGTGCGAACCCGAGGACGTGCTGGCCAACCGCCTCGACCCGTGGCACGGCGCATGGTTCCACCCCTACTCCTTCGTCGACCTCACCGTGCTCGACACCCCCGCGGAGAGCGACGGGGAGCGGCCCGCTGGCTTCGCCGTCGAGGTCTCCTTCAAGGTCGCCGGGCGCGCGGTGGTACCGGTCAAGGCGCTCTTCACCGCCCCCGAGCCCCGCACCGTGGTGATGCACATCGTGGAAGGCGAAGGACAGGGCTCCGTGGTGGAGACCCATGCCACCCCGCTGGGCCCGGACGACCGGGGACGCCCGCGCACCGCGGTCACCGAGGCGATCGTCGCCACCTCCCGGCGCCCCGGATTCGCCCTCGTGCGCGCGGCCGCGCCCGCCCTGCGCCCGCTGATGCGCGCCGCCTCGCGAAGGCTGTGGCGGGATGACCTGGCCTACGCCGAGCGCCGCTGGGAGCTGCGCAGCAGCGGACGCCACCCGGGGTGACACCGCCCGGCCGCCGGGGCCCCGCGCCGTCGACGGTGCCGGAGCGTACCCCGGTCAGCGGTCCGCCAGCCGCGCCGCCCACCGCAGCGGCGCGGAGCGTCCCCTGCCCGGCACGGTCCACAGGGTCTGGCCCCGTACGCCCCACCGCGCCAGCAGCGCATTGGCCGCGAGGAAGCCGGTGGTCGCGGCACGCTCCATCAGCGCCACCGGGAAACGCGTCCGCACCACATCGCCCGCGACCACCACCCGCGGGTCGGGTGTGTGCACGGTCGGCCGGTCGCCGAAACCGCCCACCGGGAACAGCGGGCAGTCCGCACGCCACTCGTGCCGCTGATCGATGATCCGGGAGCCGTGAAGCTCCGGATAGACGGAGTGCAACTGGTCCACCAGGCGCCGCTGTTCGCGTGCACGGTCGGCTTCCGGGGCAACGGCGTAGGCATGCAGTTCGAGCACCGAGCCGCCGGTGCGGGCGGACCAGCGGGCCGCCTCTCCCTCCCAGCGCTCCAGCACACTGACATTGTCCAACGAGCCGAAACCGCTGGTGCCCAGGAAGCCGGGCCGGTCGGCGCGCACCTGGCGGTCCAGCCACAGCCGCGACACCAGGAAGGGCGGCGCGGTCCGCAGCCGCCCGACCCGCGCGCGCCACGATGGGTCGCCCAACTCACCGGACTTGGCGACGAGTTGACGCAGCCCTCCCGGGTCCAGCGCCAGAACCACCGCGTCGAACCGCCGGCCCGCGCCCTCCGCGACGACGTGCACCCCGCCGTCCGTCGTCGGCTCGGCCTGTGTCACCTCCGTGCCCGTACGCACCCGGACCCCGTGCCCCGCCAGATAGCGGCCGAGGGGGTGCCACAGCGCCTGCGGGAAGGGCTCGGCGGGCACATCGAACAGCAGCCCTTCGCTGGAGCCGAGAAAGTAGATGTGGAACATCAACACCAGTTCCGCGGCGGACAGTTCTTGCGGGTCCGCGAAGAAACTCCGGGAGAACACCTCGAACGCCAGGTGGCGCGCGGCATCGGGGAAGCGGATACGGGAGAGGAAGTCCGCGGCGCTGATGCGGTCCAGACGCCGATAGACCTGTGGCACCCGCACGTCGAGCAGCGGCAGGGCCGCGCCGGGACGCATCCGCGCCAGATCCCGCCAGGTGAAGGTGGGGCTGAGCGCCACAAAACCCAGTGCGCTCCAGGGCGGTGTCCGCGGCACCCGCGCAAAGCTGTCCCGCAGGCCCGACCGGTGGTGCAGCGGATAGTCGGGCAGCCGGCGGAGCATGTCCAGCCCCGGATCGACCCGGCGCAGCAGCCCCCGCAGGTTGTAGTACTGCGGGAAGAACGCATGGAACCCACGGCTCATGGTCGCCGCCGAACCGTCGGCGAGCCGCACGGGCCAGCCCGCCAGCCGCCCCCCGAGGCTCCCCTCCCGTTCGTACAGCGTGACCCGCACCCCCCGCTCGGCCAGCGCGGTCGCGGCGCAGAGGCCCGCGATCCCGCCGCCGATCACCGCCACGCCCGGTCCGTCGGGCGCGGCCCGGTCCCGCCCCGGCGGCCCCGGCACCCGTTCTGCCCGGCGGTCGCGTCCGTGCCGCGCGGCTCTGCCGTGTTCCCGTCCGGTTGTCACGATCCCTCCCGAAGCGCGCGTGCGGGAAGGTGCCCGCCCTCGTGCAGCAGTGCCATCAGCAGCGCCATGGATGTCTCTCCTCCGGGGTCCGGGGACGCGCGATCGGCCGGGTCACCGCACGGTGATCCGGCGGGGCAGCAGCGGAAGTTCGGCGACGGTCCGGAGCATGGGCAGCACCGGGGTGCGCAGGCCGATGGTGACGTCCTCCCACAGGCGGGAGCGGCCGTCGAGGAACCGCAGCAGCCGCTCCATCGGCACCGTGCGGAACAACCCGGTGAACAACTCGGCTCCGTCGACCCGGCCGCTGTCCAGCGCACGCAGCAGCACGGCGTCCAGCGCCCGGTGCCAGGCCGGGTGCGGAGGCGGGGGAAGGGGAGGCCTGCCCGCCAGGAGGGCGGCCGCGATGAGCGCGGACTGCCGTTGCACGGCGGCGAAGGTGTACCCGGTCGACGGGCGGGTGGCGCCGCCCGCGGTCCCGATGCGGAACACCGAACGGCCCGCCCGCCGCGGAAAACGGGCATCGGTCATGGGGATCGCGCCCTGCTCGACGGCGGTGACACGGAACGCGTCCAGCCCCAGCACCCGCGCGGTGTACTGGCCCAACGCCCGCTCGTAGGCGGCGGTGTCCGCGATACGGCGGGAGAACTCCGTGTACTCCACCAGCGCGGTGTGCTCGCTCAGCGGCAGGACATATCCGAAGGACAGGCCCTGTGCGGGCTGCGGGGTGCGGAAGTCCATGAGATCCGCGGTCGTGGTGTCGAACGCCGGCCGCCGGCTGTCGACGAACCAGCCCCGGAAGTGCTGTTGGAGCGTGGTGCGGGCCGGCGGGAGCCGGACGGGCGGCCGGGAGTCGAAGGCCCAGCGGGCCCGGAGCGCCACCGGCCGCCCCGCCTCGTCGCGGCCCCGTACCTCGGCGCCACCGGCAACGTCCCGCACGGACTCCACCGTTGCCCCGACCCGGACGACGGTGTCCTGGCCGGACAGCCGGGCGCCGACGAGGGCTTCGAAGTCGCACGACCGCAGCATCTTGTACCGGAAGGGCGCGGGCCGCCCCTGCGTGGCCGTCCCGTCGGGGCCGTGCACGCGCAGCCGTTCCCAGGAAGCGGTCAGCGCGGAGTCGAAGGGGCCGCCCGGCGCTTCCCAGTAACACCAGGTCCGTTCCTGCGGGGTGAGCGGCCCGCGCGGTGCGTCGACCAGCAGCACCCGCAGCCGCCGGGCGCCTGCCGCCGGTTCGCACAGCCGGTAGGCGAGCGAGAGCCCGGCCGCTCCCGCACCCACGATGACGGCATCCGCGTCCTGCACGCCCAGTCCTCTCCGCGCCTCGGTGCACCCGACGGTGATCCTTCCTCAGTACCGGGCGGGGGAGAGGCGTACGACGCGCGCAAACCGGTGGACCGGTCGACCCCGCCGCCTCGCCGGCCGGCCGGGCCCGGCGCACGGCGACGGCATCGTGCGCCGGGCCCGCCTGCGGTGTCCGCCGTGGCATGGGCCAGAATCCATTGCGACCAATCCGGGTGTCGCCCGGCGCCGAATCACTGGTGACCACGTCACAGTCCGGAGGTGTTCATGCCCGTCGCAGCCCGCGGCGACCGATCCTCAGCGCCCCATTCCGGTGCGCTGGAATCACTGCTCGACCGCGTTTCACGTGGTGACCAGCAAGCGTTCGAGAGTCTCTACACAGCGGTGGCCGGCTCCGTACTGGGACTGGTGCGCAGGGTGGTCCGGGATCCGGCCCAGTCCGAGGAGGTGGCGCAGGAGGTGCTCATCGAGGTGTGGCGGTCCGCGGCCCGCTACGACGCACGGCAGGGCAGCGCGATGGCCTGGATCATGACTCTGACCCACCGGCGCGCGGTGGACCGGGTGCGCTCGGTCCAGGCGGCGGCCGACCGCGACCACCGGGCCGGGCTGCACGCCTACACCGCGGCCTTCGACGAGGTCAGCGAGCACGTCGAGCGGCGGCTGGAGCGCGAGCAGGTGCGCCGCTGCCTGGGACAGCTGACCGAACTGCAACGGGAGTCGGTGACGCTCGCCTACTACCGCGGCTACACCTACCGGGAGACCGCCGACCTGCTGGGCACGGCGCTGGGCACGGTCAAGACCCGGCTGCGCGACGGTCTGATCCGGCTCCGCGACTGCCTGGGGGTGTCGGCATGAACACCGTCGATCTGCACACACTCACCGGCGCCTACGCCCTGGGCGCGCTGTCCGAGCAGGAGGCGGCGGAGTTCACCCGCCATCTCGCCCACTGCGAGGCCTGCACCCAGGAAGTGCGGGAGTTGCAGGAAACCGCGGCCCGGCTCGCCCTGGCGGTCGCCGAGGTGCCCCCGGCGGATCTGCGGCTCCGGGTGATGGCGGCCCTGCCCGAGGTCCGGCAACTGCCGCCGGTACGGCACGAGGCGACCGTGGTTCCGCTGCGCCGACGCGCGCGCCCTCGCCTGCCCTACTTCGCGGCCGCCGCCTGTCTGGCCGTCGCCGCGGTCGCCGGCGGTCTGGCCGTCAACGCCCGGCACGAGGCCGACCAGCAGCGGGACCGCACCACCCGGGCCGAAGCACAGGCGGCCGCGGTCAGCGCCATGATGGCCGCCCCGGACGCCACCTTCCACACCACGGCCTTCAAGGGCGGCGGCAACGGGACCGTGGTGGCCTCCAAGCGACTGGGACGGGCCGCCTTCCTGTACCACGGCCTGCCGGCCCTCTCCGGTCAGCGGGTGTACGAACTCTGGTACAGCCGCAACGGCACCATGGTGCCCGCCGGACTCGTCGAACCCGGCCGCTCCACGGGCACGATGCTGCTGACCGGCGGACCACAGGGCGCCGACGGGGTCGGTGTCACGGCCGAACCCCCGGGCGGCTCCAGCAGTCCCACCAGTGCGCCGCTGGGCCTCCTGCGGGTGTGACCTCCGGAGACGACGGGTGAGACCGGCGGCCGGCCCGCCACGGCCGGCCGCCGGTCCCGTCGGTGTGTCCGGTCCGGGCCACCAGACCCGATGCCCACGCCGCCGAGGCCTGCGGCGCACCCTGCACCACGCAGTCCCACGCGTCGCGGTGGCCCGGAAGACCGGGACCAATCCGCGCCGCCCCCGGCACCGAATCCCTCAGTGAGCGGGCTGCCGCCCCCGGAACGCGGCCCCGCCCCGAGACGAGGAGGCACCTGCTGTGGAGCGTCGACGGATAGCTGTCGTGGGCGGCGGAGTGGCGGGCCTCACCGCCGCGTATGTGCTCCAGCAAGGCGGATGCGAGGTGTCGCTGTACGAGGCCGAGGACCGCCTCGGCGGCCATGCCCACACCCACGACACGGTCTCGGGGGACGGCCGGGTGGTACGGGTGGACACCGGCTTCATCGTCCACAACGAACGCACCTATCCGCTGCTGCTGCGGCTGTTCCGCGAACTCGGGGTGGCCACCCAGGACTCCGAGATGAGCATGTCCGTACGGTGCGAGGGCTGCGGCCTGGAGTACGCCGGCGCCCGCGGACCGGCCGGCCTGTTCGCCCAGCCGCGCAGCGCGCTGCGCGGCCGCTATCTGCGGATGCTGACCGAGATCCGGGCCTTCCACCGCGCGGCGCGCACCACGCTCGCCACGGACCGCGCTGACACCCTGACCCTCGGGCGCTTCCTCGCCGACTGCGGTTTCTCCCGGTACTTCGTCACCCACTTCGTCACACCGCTGGTCTCCGCGGTGTGGTCCTGCGCCCCCTCGACCGCCATGCGGTACCCGGCCGTCTATCTGTTCCGCTTTCTCGACCACCACGGGCTGCTGTCCGTCAGCGGGTCGCCGCAGTGGAAGACGGTGACCGGCGGCTCGGTGGAGTACGTCGGCCGGGTCGGCAAACAGCTCACGGTGGTCCGCACCGGCACGCCGGTACGGGCGGTGCACCGCGGCCACGACCGGGCCGCGGTCGTCACCGAGGACGGCACGGAGCGCACGTACGACACGGTGGTGGTGGCCGTCCACCCCGATCAGGCACTGCGGATGCTCGCCGACCCCACCGAGGACGAACGCCGGGTCCTGAGCGCGTTCTCCTACTCGCGCAACTCCACCCTGCTCCACAGCGACACCTCGCTGCTGCCCCGTGCCCACGGGGCCCGGGCCTCGTGGAACTACCTGATGGCCTCCTGCACCACCCCGGCGGACAAGGTGCAGGTCACCTACCACATGAACCGTCTGCAACGGCTGGACACCCCGGAGGACTACCTCGTCACCCTCAACGCCACCGACCGGGTCGCCACCCACCGGGTCCTGGCGCGCATGGTCTACGAACACCCCCTCTACACACCGGAGTCGGTGGCCGCCCAGCAATGTCTGCCGCAGCTGAACACGGCCGTCACCGCCTTCGCGGGCGCCTATCACGGCTGGGGCTTCCACGAGGACGGCTGCCGCTCCGGGGTCCAGGCCGCCGCGGCACTGGGGGTGCGCTGGTGACGCCCCGTACGGCCGCACCGGCCGCCGCTCCCGCCACCGGCGTCCGCACGCCCGCGCTCTACGAGTGCCTGGTCTCCCACGCCCGCACCGCCCCGGTGCACCACTCCCTGCGCCACCGCACCTATATGTGGCTGGTCGACCTCGACCGCCCGCCGCGCCTCCCCGTCGCCCTGCGCCCGCTGGCCCGGTTCGACCCACGGGACCACTTCGCCGGCACCGCACCGTCCCTCCGGGCCGGACTGGAAGGGTTCCTGACGAGCCGTGGAGTGCGGCTGGACGGCGGCCGGGTGCTGATGCTCACCCACGCCAGGGTCCTGGGCCATGTCTTCAATCCGCTGACCCTGTACTGGTGCCACGACCGGTCCGGCGCGCCCGTCTGCGTCGTGGCCGAGGTGCACAACACCTACGGCGAGCGCCACTGCTATCTGCTGCACACCGACGAGCGGGGCCGGGCGGACGTCCCCAAGGAGTTCTATGTCTCGCCGTTCTTCCCGGTCGACGGCGCCTACCGGATGCGTCTGCCCGAGCCGGCCGGCCGGCTCGATCTGACCGTACAGCTGCGACGCGGCGACACCCGGCCGTTCACCGCGACCGTGCGCGGCACCCGGCGGCCCGCGACCACGCGGCAACTGCTGGCCACGGTGCTGCGCCACCCCTGGTCGACAGCAGCCCTCACGGCCGGGATCCGCCGCCACGGCATCGCGCTGTTCCTGCGCGGCCTGCCCGTCCAGCCCCGCCCCCGTCACCGTCTCCAGGAAGGTATGCAGTGAAGACTTCCGTCTCGGACCGCACCGAAACCGGGGCCGCCCTCGCCCCGTTCGCCGCACGCACGACGGCCCGGGAACGGGTGGACGCGGCCAGGTGGCCGGATGTGGCGCGCGGTCCGCGCGGCTCGGCCGTCCGTACCGCCGTGACCCGGCTGATCGTCCGACGGGCGCTCGCCTCGCTGCCGCTGCGCGTCGCGCTCGGCGAGGCCCCGGCCACGGGCGAGGAAGGGCCCCTGGTACGGGTACACGACCCGGACGCGTTCTTCCGCCGGATCGGTACCGACGGGCTCATCGGCTTCGGCGAGTCCTATATGGCGGGGGAGTGGGACGCGGACGATCCGGTCGGCGCACTGACCGTGCTCGCCCGCCATCTCACCGCGTTGGTGCCCCGCCCCCTGCAACGGCTCCGCGGCGCCTGGGCGCACCGCAGGCCGAGCGGACAGCGCAACACGCTGGAGGGCGCACGGGAGAACATCCACCGCCACTACGACCTGTCCAACGAGCTGTTCGCGCTCTTCCTGGACCGGACCATGACGTACTCCTCGGCCCTCTTCCGCAAGCGTCCCGCCACCTGGAGCGATCTCGCCGACGCCCAGCACCGCAAGATCGACCGGCTCCTGGACCTGGCCGGCGTCGGCGAGGGCACCAGGCTGCTGGAGATCGGCACCGGCTGGGGCGAGCTGGCCCTGCGCGCCGCCGCCCGCGGTGCCCGCGTCGTCTCCGTGACCCTGTCACAGGAGCAGCGCGAGCTCGCCATGGCGC
Organism: Streptomyces sp. MCA2; assembly: GCF_023544705.1. NCBI lineage: Bacteria > Bacillati > Actinomycetota > Actinomycetes > Kitasatosporales > Streptomycetaceae > Streptomyces > Streptomyces sp. MCA2. Next base: position 38,535 of record NZ_JAMJFM010000004.1, on the reverse strand, counting down.
GTCTCGCGCAGGCCGGTTACGCGGACCGGGTCTCGGTCGAGCTGTGTGACTACCGGCAGGTGACCGGTGTGTACGACGCCGTGGTGAGCGTGGAGATGATCGAGGCCGTCGGCGAGGACTACTGGCCCGTCTACTTCGGCACCCTCGCACGCCTGCTGGTGCCCGGCGGCCGGATCGCGCTCCAGGCGATCACCATGCCGCACGACCGGATGCGCGCCACCCGCACCACCTACACCTGGATCCACAAGTACATCTTCCCCGGCGGTCTGATCCCCTCCGTCGAGGCCATCGGGCAGTGCGCCGCATCCGCCGGGCTGCGGGTACAGGAGAACGACGGATTCGGCGGCCACTACGCCGAAACGCTGCGGCTGTGGCGCGAGCGCTTCACGGACCAGCCCGCCACGGTCGCCTCGTTGGGCTTCGACGCGGTGTTCCGCCGCATGTGGGAGTTCTATCTGGCCTACTGCGAGGCCGGATTCCGCGCCGGCTACCTGGACGTACGCCAGCTGCTCCTGACCAAGGCCGCCACGACGGCGCGGGACGGCGGGGTCCGATGACGCGCGTCGCGCCCCGTCTCGCCGCACTGCTCGCAGGCCACTTCGCGGGCAGCCTGCCGGTGCGGCTGCGGGCCTGGGACGGCAGCGAGGCCGGGCCGAAGGCCGCGCCGGTCGTGGTGCTGCGCTCACCGCGAGCCCTGCGCCGTCTGCTGTGGCAGCCCGGTGAACTCGGGCTGGCCCAGGCCTACATCGCGGGCGAGCTGGACATCGACGGTGACCTCGCCGACGGCCTGAGCAGAGTGTGGCGCTCGGTACGGGAACACGGCCCGGCCCCCGGCTCCCCCGGCCCCCGGCAACTGGCCAGGATGGCCGTCACCGCACTGCGGCTCGGCGCACTGGGCCCGCGCCCGCCCGCTCCCGGAGCCCCGCGGGCACGGCTGCGGGGCACGCTCCACAGCACCGTCCGTGACCGGGCCGCCATCAGCCATCACTACGACCTGTCCAACGACTGGTACGCCCTGCTGCTGGACGAGACCATGGCCTATTCCTGCGGCTACTGGACGCGCCCCGCCGACCCCTCCTACGGACCGGCCGACGCCCAGCGGGACAAACTGGAGCTGGTCTGCCGCAAGCTGGGCCTTCGCCCCGGCGCCCGCCTCCTGGACGTCGGCTGCGGCTGGGGCAGTCTCGCGCTCCACGCGGCGCGGGAGCACCAGTCGCAGGTCACCGCGGTCACGCTCTCGCGAGAGCAGCACGCCTTTGTGGCCGCTCGCGTCCAGGAGCTCGGCCTGAGCGATCAGGTCGAGGTCCAGCTGCGGCACTACCGGTACATCGAGGGAGGCGGCTACGACGCGGTGAGCGCGATCGAGATGGGCGAGCATGTGGGCGACGCCGAGTACCCGGCCTTCGCCGCCCGGCTGCACGCGCTGCTGCGCCCCGGGGGGCGGGTGCTCGTCCAGCAGATGTCCCGCGGCGTCGCCGCACCCGGCGGCGGCGCGTTCATCGCGTCGTATATCGCTCCCGACATGCATATGCGCCCGCTGGGCGAGACCGTCGGCCTGCTGGAGGCCGGCGGGCTGGAGGTCCGGTCCGTCGAGTCGCTGCGGGAACACTACGCACGGACCATCGCCGCCTGGCACCGCACACTGGAGGCTTGCTGGGGGGAGTTCGTGGCACTGGCCGGGGAACCGACCGCCCGGGTCTGGCGGCTGTATCTGGCCGGGGCCGGCCTGGCGTTCACCGAGCGCCGGATGGGCGTCGACCAGATCCTCGCCGTACGCCCCACACCGGAAGGGGAGTCCGGCCTGCCGGCGACGCCGTACGACTGGTACGCGCGGGACGGCGGGCGATGACCGGATTCCCCTGGGCGGCCTTCGCCGTCAGCCTCGCGGTGGCGGCCGGTGCCGCGTTCGCCGTCATGCTGATCACGTTCGCCGTCGCCCGGGCCAAAGGGGTGCACCGGCTGGTGGACATCGCATGGGGAGCGGCCTTCACCGCGGTGGCCCTGACGACGTGTGCCCTGTCCGCCGGTTACGGGGACGACGGCCGGCGGATCCTGGTCACGGCCGCCACGGCGGTGTGGGGGCTGCGGCTGTCCGTCCATATCGCCCGGCGGGGGCGCGGGCACGGTGAGGATCCGCGCTACGCCCGCATGCTGGCCAAGGCCCCCGGCAGCCGCGACGCCTACGCCCTGCGCACGGTGTACCTGTCGCAGGGCGCACTGGTGTGGCTGATCTCGCTGCCGGTGCAGGTGGCTCAGTATGCGGCGGTGCCGCTGGGGGCGAGCGCCGTCGCCGGCGGGCTGCTGTGGGCGACCGGCTGTGTCCTCGAGAGCGTCGGGGACTTCCAGCTCGCCCGGTTCAAGGCCGACCCGGCCCACCGGGGCCGGGTGATGGACCGGGGCCTGTGGGGCTGGACCCGGCACCCCAACTACTTCGGCGACTTCCTCGTCTGGTGGGGACTGTTCCTGCCGGCCTGCGGCACCCTGCAAAGTGGCGCGGTCGCCGTGGTCTCGCCGCTGGTGATGTCGTACCTGCTGATCTGCGGCAGCGGTAAGCGACTGCTGGAGAACCACCTGGCCGACCGCCCCGGTTACGCCGCTTACACGGCCCGCACCAGCGGTTTCCTGCCGCTGCCACCGCGCCGACGCCCCCACCCGGAGGACCACCGCCCATGAGGACAGGCCCGGCACGGCCCGCACACCCCGACAGCGGCGGCGGACAGCGCGGCGCGCACCGTCCGCTGGTGGTCCACCGCCGCCCGGAAGTGCCGCGGGCCGCGGTGCTGCTGATGCACGGAGGGCGGGCCGACGGCCTGACCCCGCCACCACGGCTCAACCTCCCCGCACTGCGGATGCGGCCCTTCGGCTCCGCGATGTCCCGGCCACCCGGCGGCCGGGATCTGTTGCTCGCCTCCGTGCGTTACCGCTGCCGGGGGTGGAACGGTCCCCAGGCGGACGCCGCCCAGGACGCCCGCCGGGCGCTCGACGAGCTGACCGCGCTCGCCGCGGACGTACCGGTCGTGCTCGTCGGCCACTCCATGGGCGGCAGGGCCGCCCTGCTCACCGGCGGACACCCGGCAGTCCGCGGCATCGTGGCGCTCGCCCCCTGGTGCCCGCCCGGCGAACCCGTCTCCCATCTGCGCGGCAGGACCGTCGTCCTGCTGCACGACAAGCACGACCGGGTCACCGACGCCGAGGGCTCGTGGGCCTTCGCCGACCGTGCCCGGCAGTCGGGGGCCCGGGCCCACTCGGTCGCCATGCCGCGCGGCGGACACACCATGCTCCGTGGCGCCCGCCAGTGGCATCGCCTGACCGTGGATCTCGTCGTCGCCATCCTGGCCGGCACACCGTTGGAGGTATCGGCCGACGGACGGTTCCCCGGCTGAACCACCCGCACCACGCGTATCAGCAGCCCCACACGCCACACTTTTTTCTGACGTCTCGTCAGTTATTCACGGGGTGAGAGGGAGGCGGAAGTGCGCGATCCGGCGCGCGGCAGCGCGCCCCTGGATCGCCGTGCCGGGGCCCCTTCCGCGTGCCCAACTCCCGGGCGGGGAAGCCTTCTTGAGGGTGGGGGCAAGTGAGTGTCCCCTGCCCGAACGGGCCGTCAGGGCATGCCTCGACGGCGGTACTTGGCAAGGCCGGCGATTACGCGATCGTCGCTTTTCAGTCAAGAGGATCGCCGGAAACGAGCAAAAGAGGCAACTTACTGACCAGATTGTCGCGTCTTCCGTGCAGAGTCATCAAACGGGGCCTTGATGTATGCCCCGTGCCAAGGGCTCAGAAACCGGGCTTCCGAAGGAGAAGGTATGCGACCGTTTGCGTTGAGCTACGCCCGTCCGGCGGTGAAATCACCGACCACCACCCCCTACAGCTATGACGCCACACGGCAACTCAACGTCCTCCCGGATGGTCGCCCGGCTACCTGTAGCCGGGCGGTGCTGCTGGCAACCGGAACCACCGCCTCCACCGCCGGTTCCAAGACCCACTTCGACGACTGAGCGCCGATGACCGTCCTGGTCCTTACCTGCGAGGAAGATTTGACGGCGGACATCGTGGTGTCGACGTTGCAGGACCTCGGTGTCCCGCTCGTCCGCCTCGACCCCGCCGACCTGCCCGGGCGGGTTGCCCTGTCGGCGGAGTTCGCCGAGAACGATTTCCACGGATATCTCAAATCGGGCGAACGCATGGTGAGCCTGAGCAGTCTGCGCTCGGTTTGGGTCCGCCGCCCCGGCACCCCCGGCGCGCGCGCCCCTGAACAGTCCACCTGGATCACGGCCGAGTCCGAGCAGGCGCTGTACGGCATGCTCGCCTGCACCCCGGCACGCTGGATGAACCATCCCGCCGCGTCCGTGCAGGCACGCAACAAGCCGTGGCAGCTCCAGATCGCCCGCCGCAGCGGTTTCCTCGTGCCCCCCACACTGATCACCACGTTCCCGGCGGTTGCCCGGCAGTTCGCGGCCGCCCACCAGGACCTGGTGGTGAAATCGGTCAGCGGAAAGCACCCCGGCGACCCGCCGCTGGTGCTGCCCACCACACGCATCAGCCCGGACGCGGACTTCAGCGGCGTCGCGGCCGGTCCGACCCTGCTCCAGCAGCACATCCCCAAGGAGGCCGATATCCGGCTGACCTGCGTCGGTGAGCATCTGTTCGCCGCCCGCAAGAAAGCCGATCCCGAGGAAGTGGACAGCCGCTTCACCCAGAACGGCACCTGGGAGCCTGCCGAGGTGCCCGACTCCATCCACCGGGCGGTGGACCACTACATGAAAACCGCCCGACTTGCCTATGGTGCCTTTGACTTCGCCGAAGACCCGGACGGAGCATGGTGGTTCCTCGAATGCAACCAGGGCGGGCAGTTCGGGTTCGTCCAACTGGAGACCGATCAGCCCATCGCCCAGGCCATAGCCACCTGGCTGGCGGTGGAACCCGCCACCTGACCCGCAGCGGAGCCGGACGCCGGGACCGCGGCGTCGCGAGGCCAGAGGGCTGTGCACCCTGCCTCGTCCACGCGGTCCCGGCGCGCCGACCCCCGAGCCCGGCGCGCCCCAGCCGTCTGCCGCCTCCCGGCTACTTGCTCAGAACATTCGCGAACACGATGAACAGCCCGATCAGCACATCCACCCCACCGACCCGGAAGGACCCCGGCCAGTTCCGGCCCGCCACCCGGGCCGCCCACACCCCCCAGCCGAACAACGCCACCGTATTGATGGTCAGGGCGACGTCGATCGCGCTCGCCTCGCCCCACCACTTCGCGTGCGAACCGAGCAGCACGGCGATCGTCGGCACCACCGCGGCCACCAGCGGCCATTCCGTCAGCATCGAACGGACCGCGCTGGTGGTGACGTGGGTGTCCTCGTCCGTCTGGTGCGCGACGGAGTGGGCGTAGCCGTGTGCCGCGGCCGACGCCACTGCCGACAGCGCCACCCACAGCGCGTCGTACCCCGGGTTGGCCGGTGTGCCTTCATGGCTCAGCGCGGCGGCCAGCGCGCTGGCGAGCACCGAACCGTAGACCCCGCCGAACAGCAGTCGCTGGAGGGGTTCCGCCCGTCTGCCGGGCGGCAGGGAATCGCTGCGACCTACGGACAAGGCGCCACCTCACAGGACCGACGGGGCTTCCCCCGCTCCGGGGGCATCCACGAGATGTAGCAGCCCACAGCGCGGATCGGTCCGAAGCTACGCCGACGGCGCCGTCGAATTACCCCCGCGTCGCGGCAGTACGGCATCGCGGGTGCGGACGGGCTCCACCCTGCGGGCCGCGGCAGCGATGTCAGACACGCATGGTCAGGGGCGGGTGTGTGCCGTTCAGATAGTGGTCGCCGATGTCGCGGAGCTGGTGGGTGGGGGAGGCCTGCGCTGTCAGGATGCGTGCGTTGCGCCAGAACCGGTCGAACCCCGGAGCGCCGGCCGGGGAGTCGGCGCCCCGCGTGAGTTCCAGGACACGGGTGGTGATCTCCATCGCGGACCTGCTGGTGACGGCCTCGGCCGCGGCCACGAGGACCGCGATGTCGGCACGCTCGTCCACACCGAGCTCCTGCCCCGCGAGCAGGCCCCGCGCCAGCGCCTCCGTCGCCGATTCGACCACCGCCGCGGCGGTGTGAGCGGCCGTCACCAATTCCCCGTACGCGAGGAGGAGGTAGGGATCCGGACCGAGCCGCTCCGGGTACGCGTCGGCGTCCTGGCCCGTGGCCGGCCAGCCGCGCGGTGCGGCCAGGTCGAGGTCCCGTGCCTCGGCAAGGGCGCCTTCGGCCGTTCCCAGACCGACGTGGACGAGGGCGAGCCGGAGGGCCAGCGGGGCGAGCGTGGCGAAGGGGGAGACGGCGTGCTCGTCACGGGGGACGGCACCGAGGACGTGATCGGCGGGGACCGGGACACTGTCGAAACTGATACGGCCGGCGCCGGTGAGCCGCTGGCCGAGGCGGTCGTCCTCGGGGTCGGCCACCACACCGGGATGGTCCGGGTCGACACACACGATCAGCGAATCGCCGGTATCCGTGCACACCGCGCCGAGCACCAGCCGGTCCGCGACAAGGACGCCCGAGGCAAGGGCCTTGCACCCGTTGAGGAGGTACCCGCCGTCGGCCGGTGTGAGAGTGAGGTCGGGGCCTGCCGTCGGCTCCGGGTCCGGAATGTCGGCGCTCCCGCCCCAGAGCCACTGCTCCGCGGCCGTCCGGAGCTCCAGCCCGTCGGCCTTTTCCGGGGTGCCGAAGAACCGTGCGCTCCACGACAACACGTAGTGCCGGGCCAGCAGTTCACCGATGGAGCTGTCGGCCGCCGAGATCTCCCGGATGACCGCGCAGGCGGTGCGCCAGTCGACGCCGCGCCGGGCCGGGCCGGGTGGTGTCAGCAGCGCGGGCAGCCCCGCTTCGCGCAGCCGTGAGACCTCGTCGAACGGAGGCTTGCCCGCCCGGTCGCGGCTGAGGGCGTCGACGGCGAGGTCATCCGCGATCTCCCGGGTGACCCGGAGCCGGATCCCTTCATCGGCAAGGTGGTTGAGCTCCATGAAGGCGGGCCGTGCTGCGGATTTCTTCGGCATGGCGCCGTTCACCGTCCTGTCGGGTGTCTCCGGCGCGGGCCGGGAGAACGGGCCGTCGACCGGAGGAGCGGAACGCCTCGCTGCCCGCACGCCCACTTCGCCCACCCGGCTTCCCTAGTTTTCCCACTGGATTGATAGGGAATAGGATGCTGCCGGACTGCGGGCGGATCAAGGGGCGTTCGAGGGGTGGACAGTCCGGTCTCGGCATCCGGACGGGGCGTCTGGTGGCCCCGGCTACGCGTCCGACCGGCCGGACGGTCCCAGGGCCTGGCGTTTGGATCAGGCCGGGTTCACGGGGTCTGGCAAAACGACACCCCCTAGGGATTCGTCCAGGAAGCGGGGTCCTCGGTCAGTGCGGACACCTGGGCCGGCAGCTCGGCCGAGGCGACATCGGCCAGGGATACGCCGTCGAGGATCTGGCGGACGTTGGCCCGCAGGGCGACCCACAGCGGCAGCAGCGATGCGGCGGGCCCCGTGTACGACAACTCCGGCGGGCGGACTCCGCGTACCGACACCAGCGGACCGTCCACGACCCGGATGACATCCGCGATGCTGATGGCCTCGGCGGGCTTGGCCAGCCGGTAGCCGCCGTTGCCGCCGCGCCGGCTGTCGACGAGCCCGCCCCGGCGCATGTCGTTCAAGATGCCTTCGAGGAATTTATGCGGAATGTCCTGTGCCTGGGCGATGGCCTCCGCCTTGAGCGGCCCCGCGTCCCGGGCGGTGGCGAGTTGCAGCGCCGCCCGCACGGCATAGTCCGCTCTGGCTGAAATCCGCATGCCCCGCATTATCCCGTAAGGGGCGCCGCGCGGGACCTCCGGGTGCGACCGGGCCCGCTGCCCCGGAGCCTCCCCGTCCGGTTGCGAGCCCGGACGACCGGACGGAGGCTCGACGTACGGCATCGACTCCGAGGTGAGTGTCGTGGCAGACAAAGGCGCGTCAATATCCATCGCCGAGTCCTCCGCCTTGCTGACGCGAGGGCCCGACAGCGTGGAAGTGGACCTCGTCGTCAACGGCATCTCCCACGTACTGAATCTGGAACCCCGGGTGAGCCTCCTGGACGCCCTGCGTGAGCACATGGCTCTCACCGGTTCCAAAAAGGGCTGCGACCAGGGAACCTGCGGGGCGTGCACGGTCTGGGTCGACGGGCGCAGAGTGCTTGCCTGTCTGACGCTCGCCCTCACCTGCGAAGGCCGGGAAGTGACCACCATCGAAGGCCTCGCCGAGGACGGTGAGCTGCACCCGATGCAGCGCGCCTTCCTCGAACACGACGCCTTCCAGTGCGGGTACTGCACACCCGGGCAGATCATGTCGGCCGTCGCCCTGCTCGACGAAGGACATGCCGGGAGCGACAGCGAGATCGCCGAGTGGATGAGCGGCAATATCTGCCGGTGCGCGGCCTATCCCCATATCCGCGCCGCCATTCGTCAGGTGCGTGGCCGGAAGACAGGACAGTGACGTGCGTGCCATCAGCTACACCCGAGCGACGGACGTACCCGCCGCGGTCGCGGCGGTGACGAGTGATCCCGGAAGTTCCTACCTGGCGGGCGGCACCACGGAAGTCGATCTGCTCCGGCTGGATGTGCTGCGCCCCCATCGTCTGGTGGACATCAACCGACTGCCGCTGGCCGGCATCGAGGACCGTTCCGACGGGGGACTGTTGATCGGCGCGCTGGCCCGGATGAGCGAGGTGGCGCAGGCACGCGCGGTCGTGGAGCGCTTCCCGATGCTCTCCCAGGCGCTGCTCCTCGGGGCCTCCGCCCAGCTGCGGAACATGGCCTCCATGGGCGGAAATCTGATGCAGCGCGTGCGGTGCTCCTATTACCGCGACCCCGAATCCGCGTGCAACAAGCGCGTTCCGGGCAGCGGCTGCTCCGCGTTGGAAGGCGTCCACCGCGGTCACGCGATCCTCGGCACGAGCGAGCACTGCATCGCCACCCACCCCTCCGACATGGCGGTCGCGCTGGTCGCCCTGGACGCCGTCGTGCATGTGGAGGGCACCAAGGGATCCCGCACCATCCCGGTCGACGACTTCTTCCTGCTCCCGGAGGACACCCCCGAGCGGGAGCACCCCCTCACCCCCGGCGAACTGATCACCGCGATCGAGGTGCCCTCGGTCCCGATGGCGCGCAGATCGCTGTATCTCAAGGTGCGCGACCGTGAGTCCTACGAGTTCGCCCTCGCTTCGGCAGCCGTGGCGCTGGCACTGGAGGACGGCGTGATCCGCGAGGCCCGGCTCGCCCTGGGCGGCGTGGCGACCAAGCCGTGGCGCGCGCACCGGGCCGAGGACATCCTCGTGGGCGAGCGCGCCGACGTGGAGGTGTTCGTGCGGGCCGCGGCCGCCGAGCTGGCCCCCGCCGTCACCCGCCCGATGAACGGCTTCAAGGCGGAACTCGCCCGGCGGACCCTCGTCCGGGCGCTACAGACCGTCGCCGCGCAAGGAGGAGGGACGGCATGACCACGGGCGCCACACTCACGGCCGTCGGCCGGCCCCTCGCCCGCGTCGACGGTCCCGCCAAAGTCACCGGAAGCGGCCGCTACGCAGCGGAGTTCACGCTGCCCGGCACCACATATGCCGCCCTCGTCGGCGCCCGCACGGCCGGCGGGCGGGTGGTCGGAATCGACACCAGTGCCGCGGAGAACGCCGGCGGTGTGCTCGCCGTGCTGACGCACCGTAACCTGCCGAAGATCGCCGCCCCGCCCCACCTGCTGCCGTCCCTGGCAGGCCACGCCGCCCCCGGGGAGAGCTTCTTCCCCCTACAGAGCGACGTCGTCCACTACTTCGGACAGCCGGTGGCCATGGTGATCGCGGACTCGCACGAACGCGCCCAGTTCGCGGCCCGGCAGGTGCACGTCGACTACGAGCGGAGCGCCTCCATCACCACCCTCGACGAGGGCCGGGACCAGGCCTATGAACCCGAGGCGATCTTCGCGGGGTTCATCCCGGCACGCAGCGTGCGCGGTGATGTCGAGGCCGGTTTCGAGGCGGCGACCCACCGGCTCGACGCGACGTACCATTTCGCAGCGAATCACCACAACCCCATCGAGCCCTCGGCCACCACAGCGGTCTGGGACGGCGACCGGCTCACTCTCTACGACGCCACCCAGGGGATCGTGGCCAGCCAGAGCACCGTGGCGGCGCTGCTGGGCATCCCGCCGTCGAAGGTACGGGTCCGTGCCTCGTACGTCGGCGGGGGATTCGGCTGCAAAGCCATGATCTGGCCGCACGTCACCCTCGCGGCCATGGCCGCACGGCATGTGCGGCGCCCCGTCAAGCTGGCGCTCACCCGCGAGCAGATGTTCACCTCCTGCGGCCACCGCGAGGAGCAGGAGCAACGCGTCGAACTCGGCGCCACGGACGACGGCCGGCTCACCGCCCTGCGCCACCACAAGCTCTCGCTGACCTCGCCCTTCGACGAATGGGCCGAACCCTCGCTCAGCATCGCCTCGCAGGCCTACGCCTGCCCCCACTACGAGGGCGTCTACCGGCTGATCCGCGGCAACACCATGACGCCCACCTTCACCCGCGGCCCCGGCGAGACCACGGGCATGTTCGCCCTGGAATGCCTGATGGACGAGCTCGCGCACCGCATCGGCGTCGACCCGGTGCAGTTGCGGCTGCGCAACCACGCCGAGGCCGACCCCAACACCGGCCACCCGTGGTCGAGCGACGGCGCGCAGGAGTGCTACCGCCGCGGCGCGGCCCGCTTCGACTGGCAGTCGCGCAACCCCGAACCCCGCTCCGAGCGGGACGGCAACTGGCTCATCGGCAAGGGCATGGCCACCTCCGGATACCCGGTGTTCTTCCCCATGCAGCCGCAACGCGCCCGGGCCCGCCTGTACGCCGACGGGTCCGCCGTGGTGCAGGCCGGCACACAGGACTTCGGCACCGGATCGGGTACCGCGATGACCCAGGTCGCCGCCGACGGCCTGGGCGTCTCCGTGGAGAACGTCCGGTTCGAGTACGGCGACACCGACCTGCCGAACGTCGCGGCCGCGGTCGGCTCGGCGGGCGCCGGCATGCTCAGTGCCGCGGTGCACACGACGGTCACCACGCTCCGCGACCAGATGATCGAGCAGGCGATCGCCGACCCCGACTCCCCGCTGCACCAGGCGGACCCGGCCGCCGTCGTGGTCCGCGGCGGGCGGATGGAGCTGCGGGACGAGCCCGGCAGCGGCGAGTCCTACCGTGACCTGATGCAGCGTCACTCCATGACCGACATGGACGCGCTCGGCAGCTGGCAGCCGCCGGCACCGAACGTGCCCTACGGGCTCGCCACCTTCGGGGCCCAGTTCGCCGAGGTCGCCGTCGATCCGGACCTCGGGATCGTCCGCGTACGCCGGATGGTCGGCGCCTTCGCCCCGGGCCGGATCCTCAATGCCAGGACCGCCCACAGCCAGGTCATGGGCGGCATGCTCTGGGGTCTCAGCCAGGCACTGCTGGAGGGCAGTCTGGTCGACACCCGCGACGGCCGCTGGGCGAACGCAAGCCTCGGGGAGTACCTCGTACCGGTCAACGCCGATGCTCCGGACGTCGACATCGAGTTCGTGGAGGTCACGGACACGGTCGTCAACCCGCTGGGCGTCAAGGGCCTCGGAGAGGTCGGCATGGTCGGCGCCGCGGCGGCCATCGCCAACGCCGTCTTCCACGCGACCGGCTACCGGGCCAGGGAACTGCCGATCAGGATCGAGCACCTCCTGTAGCGCCGGCCCTGCCCCTGCCCCGCCCCTTCCCCTGCCCTTCCCCGCCCCTGCCGGCGCCCGGCAGCCGGCCTGCCGGAGCCGACGCGGCCCGCAACCGGCAGTTCACAGCCGCACGCCCAGGCCCGGACCGTGGCCGATGCCCCGCGGAGCCCATGACGGATGATGTCGTCAGGCGGCGGTACCACGGAGGCACGCATGTACGGACAAAGCAGTACCGGCCGGGTCCTGCTGGTGGATGACGACGCGGCGATCCGGCGGTCGCTCGGGCGCGGCCTGCGGCTCAACGGCTTCACCGTGGGCCTGGCGGACGGCGGCCGGGCCGCGCTGGAGCGGATGGCCGAGACGCCGCCGGACGTCATGGTCCTCGACATCTCGATGCCCGGCCTCGACGGCATCGCGGTGTGCCGGCGGCTCCGGGAGAACGGCAACGACATACCCGTGCTGATGCTGTCCGCGCTCGACGAGGTCACCGACCGGGTGGCCGGACTGCAAGCAGGCGGGGACGACTACCTCGTCAAACCGTTCGCCCTGGACGAGCTGGTGCTGCGCCTGCACGCACTGCTGCGGCGCAGGCCGCCCGCCCCCACCGATGCCGTGCGCGTCGGCGGCCTCGCGCTCGACACCGCGGCGCACCGCGCACGGCTCGACGACCGGGAAGTGGCGCTGACGCGACGCGAGTTCGCCCTGCTGGAGGTCCTGGCCCGGAACGCCGGGCAGGTGCTCACCCGCGACCAGCTCCTGGAGCGCGTATGGGGCTACGACTTCGAGGTGCGCACCGACGCCGTGGACACCTTCGTCAGCTATCTGCGGCGCAAACTGGAAGCCGGCGGGCGGAGCCGGATCGTGCACACGGTGCGCGGCGTCGGCTTCGTACTGCGGGACGACGAGAGCGGGGCGGCGCGATGAGGCTGTCGACGCGGATCGCGCTCGTGGTCGGGATGGTGGTGCCGCTGCTGGTGGTGGTGTCCGGCTGGCTCCTGGTGCAGTTGGTGGGCAAGGATCTGCGCACCCAGGCGGATCAGCGTCTCGCCGAACGTGCGCAGAGCGTCGCCGTCGCCGCGCGCGGCCTGTTGCGCGCCACCTCCCACGACCGCCCGCGCGCCGAGCAGGCCCGCCAGCGGAAGCTGTTCACCGCGGCGCTGGACGTCGGCGTCCGGCTGTCCGGCCCCGAGGGCACCGTCATGGACGGCCCGCAACCCGCGGCGTCGGTTCCCCTGCCCAGAAGGACGCATCACCCCTCCACCGTGCGGTCACAGGGCAGGAGCTGGCGGGTGCTCGCCGTGCCGGTCACCGGTCGCGGCGCCGGAGTGCGGGGGACGCTGTGGCTGTTCTCCCCGGACACGGCGCGCGACGCACAGCTCGGCATGGTGCGCCGCAGAGTCGTCACGGTGGCGCTGCTCGCCGCACCCCTGGCCGGCGCCGCGGCCTGGCTGCTCGCCGCCCGCGCGGCCCGCCCGTTGCGGCGCCTCCAGCAGGCGGCCGGCGGTCTCGACCCGCACACCAGCGCCGCTCGGCTGGATCACGCCCCGACCCGGATCACCGAGGTCGACGACCTCGCCCGCACGCTCCAGACGTTCCTGACCCGGTACGACGAGCAGGCCGCCCGCACCGCCGAGGCGCTGGCCTCGGCCCGCTCGTTCTCCGCCGCCGCGTCCCACGAACTGCGCACACCGCTGATGAGCATGCAGACCAACCTCGACATCCTCGACGCGTTCCAGGATCTCGACGCCGCCGACCGGGCGGAGACCGTCGACGATCTGCGGCACGAACACGCCCGTCTGCTGGGCCTCCTGGTGATGCTCCGAGCACTTGCGCAGGGCGATCTGGTCGAGGCGGACTCCTTTGCCGCCATCGACCTGGCAGAGCTCGCCGACGAGGCGGTCGCCGACATCCGGCGCAGGCACCCCGGGGCCGAGGTGGTGGTCCACAGCAGCCCGGGGCTGACGGTCCACGGATGGCAGCCCGGTCTGCGCTCGATGCTGGACAACCTCCTGACGAACGCGCTGGTCCATGGCCGGTCCGCCGAGGAGCGGGCCCATGTCGCGCTCTGCCTCCGCGCCGGAGAGGAGAGCGGTTCGCCCCGCGTCGTCCTCGGTGTCGAGGACCGGGGGCCGGGCGTACCGCAGCAGCGTCGGGAGGCGATCTTCCAGCGCTTCCAGCGCCGCGCGGACAGCCCGGGTTCCGGTCTCGGTCTCACCCTGGTCGCACAGCAGGCCGCCCTGCACCGGGCGAGGCTGCGGGTCCTGGACGGCGCCGGGGGCCGGGGCGCCCGCTTCGAGGTGACGTTCCCCGCCGCGCCCGCCCACTGCCCTCAGCACACAGCACTGCCCGCGCACCGGGACTGGCTGGCGGATCCCGGTGACCGGCCACAAGGTTTCCACAAAGAGCATCTCTAACTTCTCCTCGCAGGCGGGCACCGTGCCCGCCACGCACCTGAGGAGGACCTTCATGCGCACCCGGAACATCGCCCTCTCTTCGGTGGCTGCGGCCACCGCCCTGCTCGGCGTCGCGGGCACCGCCGCCGCGGACAGCACCCCGGCGCCCTCCACCTCCACCTCCACCTCCGCCGCCAAGTCCGGCGCCGGCGACGGTGCGCAGGCCCTGTGCAAGCGCGTCCCGAAGATCGAGAAGCGCATCCACCGGGCACTTCAGCGGCTGGAGGGCAAGGCCGGGCGCCGCGGCTCCGTCGCCCGCCTGGAGAAGCGGCTGGAGAAGGCCAAGGCCGCCGGGCACACCGAGATCGCGAACTTCCTCGACCACAAGCTCACCCGCCGCAAGTCCCTCGTCCCCACCCTCCAGCAGCGGCAGAAGGACCTCGCCAAGGTCGCCACCTGGTGCCGCACCCACCACAACGCGGCCTCGTCGTGACCCGCGCCGGCCAGGCCGCCGTCTTCGCGGCCACCACCCTCCTGTGCGGGCTGCTCGTCGCCGGATGCGGCAACGGGGTGCGCACCGAGGGCGACACCCCGCACGCGACACCGTCGCCCGCCTCGCCGGCCCCCACCGATCTGTCGGACATGCGCAAGCTGGTGGACGGTGCCGAGAGCGCGGCCGCGGCCGCGGACTCCGAGACGGCCGCGGACCGCTGAGCCCGCACCGAAGACGACGCGTACGCCCCACCGTGCCGGAGGGGCGTACGGGGAACAGGGGCAGCACACGGTGCGACGCCAACACCTGTGCAGGGCCGCCGACTTGGGTGCGGCGACCCGGTTCAGTCCTCCGCCCGCTGCGTGACAGGAGCCTCGGTGCGGTCTCCCGGGAACTCGTACCACCGGCGCCGGAGACAGACATAGCGCGCATCGGCCTCGACGAGACGGAGGAAGGCAAGAACGGTCTCACTCAGCCGCTCTTGCAGCGCGGAATCGGTCAGCTGCCCGTCTTCGGTGAAGCCCTGGTGCGCCGCGGCAAGGCTGAACATGTCGGGGTAGACGCGGGTGCCGAGGTGCTCCAGCGGAACCCTCAGCGCCCACAGCCCCCGGTTGCCGCCGACGAGTGAGGGGGAAGCGGAGACCAGCAGCGCATGCTTGGTCTTGAACGGCTGCGGCCGGACCCGCGACACCCAGTCGATCGCGTTCTTCACGACTCCCGGCACGGACGCGTTGTACTCGGGGGAGGCCAGCACGAAGGCGTCACATCGCTCCAGCCGGTCACGCAGCGCCAGAGCACCCGCCGGCAGCCCGTGTGCGGCCTCCACGTCGCCGTCGTACAGCGGCATGTCGAAGTCCCGCATCGCGGCGAGGTCGACGACGGCGCCGGCGTCCGTCAGCATGCGGCCGACAAGGGAAGCCAGCCGGGCATTGCTCGATCCGGCCCGCAGCGAGGCGCCGAGAACAAGGACGCGCAGCGGTCCGGGGTGTGCATCCGTGGGCATGGTGACGTCCTTCCGGCACATGCATGCGCGTGCCCGTTGCCGCACTCACACGGCCACCGCCTGGGGTGACGAAAGCGTACAGGCGCACCGGCGGCACACCCGGTACCCACCACGCCATGTCCTGACCGGCTCCACCGGGTCCTGGCCGACTCCGGGCCCGCAGGAGCCGTTGCCCGGCCCGGCGCCCCTATGCGGAAGCGCTGCGGGCCCGGTTCCGGGCGGCCCGACGCCGCATGGCGCGCCGCTCGTCCTCGCTCATCCCGCCCCAGACACCTGCGTCCTGGCGGGATTCCAGCGCCCACTGCAAACACTGCCCCATCACCGGGCAGCGGTGGCAGACGGCCTTGGCCTCCTCGATCTGGAGGAGCGCCGGGCCGGTGTTGCCGACCGGAAAGAAAATTTCGGGATCTACTTCGCGGCACACCGCGTCGTGACGCCAGTCCATGATTGCCTCCGTTCTCCGCGGCCGAGCGCGGTCGAGTCCACTACGGCGAGGTGCCGGGCGCTGTGCACGTCCTCAACTGCCGTGCCCGGCCGTCCTGTTGTCCTCGCGTGCCCGATCCTGCGCCCGCAATGCGCCGCCGTCGCCGGCCGGCGTATCCGGTCGGGCGCGGCGCGATCACCGTTGTGTTCGGCCACCGCGCCGCCTACCCCGAGTTCCACGCGGCACTCCTGCACCGCGCGGGCCACGGGGCCGCACCGGTCTCGCGGCCGAGGTCCCGGGAGCCGCCGGGAGAGCGCCTCAGGGTCGCTCCATGGTCACCGTGCTCGTCAACGGCCTGCTCGGAGACATCCCCCGTCCATCCCAGAAAGATCACGCAAGGGGCTACGGCCGCTCCCTCGTCCCGGCGTAACGTCGGCCGTACGGCTGTGATCAGGAGGTGCCGTACGGCTGTGATCAGGAGGTTGAGACGAATGCTGGTTCTCGGGCGCTCGCAGGTCGAGGCGCTGCTCGACCCGGATACGCTGATCGACGCCCTGGCGTCGGCGATGGCGGACCTGAGCGCGGGCCGCGCTTCCTCGCCGGACCGCGTCGCCGCCCTGGTACCCGAACGGGACGGCTTCCTGGCAGCCATGCCGGGCTACGTACCCTCGGCCGGGGTCCTCATGAGCAAGCTGGTCTCCGTCTTCCCGCACAACGGCGGTACCCCTGTTCCGACCCACCAGGCACTGATCGTCGTCTTCGACCCGCACACCGGGGAGCCCGCGGCGCTGCTGGACGGTACGGCCATCACCGCCGCGCGGACCGCGGCCGGTTCGGCTCTCTCCGCGCGCCTGCTGGCCCGGGAGGACGCCTCGGTGCTGGCGGTCCTGGGCACCGGAGCCCAGGCCCGGTCGCATGCCGAGGCGATGTGCCGGGTCCGCCCGATCCGGCACATTCGCGTGGCGGGCCGCGACCGGGCGAAGGCGACCGCCCTGGCCGAGGTACTGTCATCCGAACTCCAGGTCCCCGCCGAGGCGACAGCGAGCTACGCCGAGGCACTGGACGGCGCCGAGATCGCCGCCGCGACCACCCACGCCGTCGAGCCCGTGATCCGCCGTTCCTGGCTGACCCCGGGCGTGCATGTGACCTCGGTGGGCTTCAACCCGGACGGCCGCGAGATCGACGACGCCACGATCGCCGAAGCGCTGGTGTGCGTCGAGTCGCGGCAGGCGGCCCTGGCACCTTTCCCGGCGGGCAGCAACGACCTGCTGCTCCCCCTTCGCGACGGCGTCATCACGGAAGCCCATGTGCACGCCGAGCTGGGCGAACTCATCTCCGGCAGCAAGCCGGGCCGCACCTCTCCGGACCAGATCACCCTCTACAAGTCCGTAGGCGTGGCGGTGCAGGACGCGGCAGCCGCCGCCCTGGTCGTCGCGGCTGCCCGCGAACAGTCGGCAGGGTCGGACATCCGGCTGGAGTGACGCACGGCTGCCGGGGGCGCCTGCGGAGGGACACTGCGCGCGCCGACCGTCCCGGCGGCGCGGGTCACGATGCAGCGTTTTCCGGCCACTCGGAGGGCGAGCTCACTCGCGTCTGGTTGGGTGGCGAAGACGTCGACAAGGAACGAGGAGGCTGAGCTCATGGCGCTCACGCACTGGGGCTTCATCTACACCGCGGCAGGCAGCGACGCGAGCAACAGCATCAACGTGGTCGACACCGGCCGGTGCCGCACCGTGCTGGTGGGGGTCGAAAAGCCGGAGGAGGGCATCGAGGCCGCGCGCCGCCTCGTCGACGAGGGGGCGCAACTCATCGAACTGTGCGGCGGTTTTGGGCCGGTATGGGCCGGGCGGATCATCGAGGCGATCGAGGGCGCGGTCCCCGTGGGGGTGGTCGGCTACGGCCCCGAAGCGGTTGACCAGGTCCACGCGATCTTCTCCTGACCGCCGGGCACGTCAGCGAAAGGGAGCCGAGAGGGAGCCGAGATGACCCAAGGAAGCAGACACCCGACCGGGTCGTCCACGTCCGACGCCGACGGCGCGGACACCCCTCATGGCGGGCACATCGGGCGCATCATTTTCCTGAACGGCACCTCCAGCTCCGGAAAGTCGAGCATCGCCCGGGAACTCCTTCGCACCCTGGACGAGACGTACTTCCACATGCCCGTCGATGCCTTCCACGCCATGCGATCCCGCCACGAGATATCGCCGGAAGAGCTGCCCGCCGTTCTTCATCGCACATGGAGGGGCTTCCACCGCGCGGTCGCCGGAATGGCGGCAGGCGGCAACAACGTGGTGGTGGACCATGTGCTGAGCGAGCCGTGGCGTCTGCTGGACTGCCTCGAGCTCTTCCCTCCCCGGAATGTCGTCCTGGTCGGCGTGCGCTGTCCGCTCCGGGAACTGGAACGGCGCGAGACCCAACGAGGCGACCGTCCGGCAGGGCTGGCGGCCCGTCAGTGGGATCAGGTCCACGCCCACGGCCTGTACGACATCGAGTGCGACACCGCCGCGGCCGACGCGGAGGACTGTGCGCGGCAGATCAAGGACTTCCTGCCGCGACGACCCGCTCCTACCGCCTTCGAGCAGCTGAGGGCAAAGCTCCGTCCTGACCTGCCGGCCGCCGGCTGACGCCAAAACCAGCCGGCATCCGCGGCCACGACGGATGTCCGCCTACGGACGCCCCTCGGAGATCCCTCGGAGACCCCTCAGCGTCCGTACGTCCTGTGGCACAGCCGCAAAAGATCCGGACGGACGCGGCCGGATGCCATCCGGCACACCACGCCGGGATCGATCGTCGGCCGTGGCCGGGACTGCCGCGGGCGTTCCTGTGCGGGCGCGGGCGCGTGGTGTCCCTGCCGGGGTGTCGTGCGTGCCGGTACCGGACGGGGCCTCGCCGGCCTGGCGTGCGAGAGGTGCGGTGGCGCCTGGACCACCTGCCGTTGCCGTCGGGGCACGGCTGTTGCGTGCCGCGAGGTGGCATCTTTCTTGTGTGACTTCGAGGGCCGTTTCGGCTTTCGCCCGGCGGACGCCACATCCACCAGCCGCTCACGTGACGAACCCTGCGTGGGCAGCAGGAGCGGTGAGGGCCGGGCCGGAGCGACGGTGCGTCCGCCCGGTGCGCGACCGGGCTCGTGCAAGGATCCGCCGGCCGGAAGGGACACGCAGCCGCTGGTGGTCAGGAGGACGGCCGCCGCTGCGGCGAGGCGAAGCAGTAGAAGGCGCACGTCCTCACGGTGTCGGAGGCCCGCGGACTGTCCAAACGACGCGCCGAGCGGCCACGCGGACGAAGGACCACACCGAACTCCTGTGGGGCTCCCGGCTGACGCGATGTCACCCCCGTACGGCCTTCAGCCCGTATGCAGCACTCACGCCGCCGCGAAGGCGCGGGTCAGCTCCTCGGCCACGATCTGCGCGCCCGGCGCGAACCACCGTCTCCGGTGCCGGACGAGCTGAACGGGAACGGGCTGGGCCTCGGGGCCTTCCACGACCGTCAACCGGCCGTCGTGGAGGTGGCGTTCGACCGTCACCTGCGGGAGCAGCGTCAGGCCGAGACCGGCCGCGACGCACGACCGCGCGGCATCGATACTGCCGAACCGGGTGATCCGGGGTGCGGCACCCGGCAGGCTCAGCAAGGTGCGTACGAGCCGGTCACTGTAGGAGCACCCCTCCTCATGGACGAAGAAGCTCTCGCGGGCCAGCGCCTCCCAGTCGGCCGCCCGCCCGGCCAGCGCATGACCGGGTGCCGCCACGTATGCCAGCGGCTCGTCCGCGATCCTGCGGGCCAGCAGATCGCTCTCGCCGACCTCCGGCTCCAGCAGCAGTGCGAGGTCGAGCCGGCCGGTCCGCAGTCCGTCCACCGCCGAGTCCGTGCTGACGGCGTGCAGATGGACATCCAGTCGGGGGTGGGCGTGCCGCAAGGAGGCGATCACCGCGGGCAGCCGTGAGGAGCACAGCGAATCGCCCGCGCCGACGGCGACCTGGCCCTCGACCGTCCCGCCGTCCGCGTCGCGCCGTCCGGCCGAAGCCGTCGCGCGGAGCCGGGCCACCGCGTCGAGCACCTCTTCGGCCTCTTCCAGCAGGCGCTGCCCGGCCCGGGTCGGCACCGTCCCCGAGGGCAGTCTGTCGAACAGCGGGGTCCCCAACTCCTTTTCCAGGGTACGAATTTGGACGGTGACCGTGGATTGGGCGAGATGGAGCGTGCGGGCCGCGGCGGTGAAGCTTCCCGCTCTGGCGAGCGTCACGAACGTACGCAGGAGTCTGGTGTCCACCGGCGCACGCTATCGCGATATCCGATGGCAGCAAGCGAGAACCATCGTTGGACGCGATCGGATCGCGCTGCCATCGTGAAGCCATGACCACACAGACGCCGCCCACCGGCCCCACCCCGCTCCCGGACACCGTCGAGAGTCCGGACCCCGTCGCGAGTCCGGAGACCCCTGAGAGCCCGGACGCCATCGAGAGCCCGGACGCCCTCCAGAGCTCCGGCACCGTCGAGGTGCTGCGCTACTCCGCCTTCACCAGCGACCCGGCCGGCGGAAACCCGGCCGGTGTGGTGCTCGACGCCGCGGACCTCGACGACGCGCGGATGCTCGGCGTCGCGGCGGAGGTCGGGTACTCGGAGACCGCGTTCATCACGGCACAGGACACCGCCGCACGCCGCTACCGGCTGCGCTACTTCAGCCCGCGCGCCGAGGTCGCCTTCTGCGGACATGCCACGATCGCCACGGCCGTTGCCCTCGCCGCACGCACCGGAACCGGTGAGCTGCTGTTCGACACGCCCGTGGGCGAGATCCGGGTGGGGACCAGCCTCGTCGACGGGCTGATCCGCGCCACGCTCACCAGCGTCCCGGCGCATTCCCGCCCGGCCGAGGACACCACCCAGGTCGAGCCGGTGCTACGGGCTCTGCACTGGACCAGGGCCGACCTGGACGACAGCCTTCCGCCGCATATCGCCTTCGCGGGCAACGACCATCTCGTCCTGGGGATCCGGAGCCGGGCGCAACTGGCCGCCCTCGACTACGACTTCGACGCGCTGCACGACCTCATGCGCCACCACGGCTGGACCACCGTGCACCTCGTCCATCGCACGGCACCCGACCGCCTCGACTTCTCCGCCCGGGACCCCTTCCCGGTCGGCGGCGTCGTGGAAGACCCGGCAACCGGCGCCGCCGCCGCGGCCTTCGGCGGCTATCTGCGCGCCCTGGGCCTGGTCACGGAGCCCCTGCGGGTGCATATCCGGCAGGGCGAGGACATGGGCCGGCCCAGCGACCTCTACGTCGACCTCCACCCCGATGACCCGCGGGTGCGGGTCTCGGGCCAGGCCGTTCCCCTCCCGTCCCAGGGACGGTGAGCCCTGGGACGGGAGGGAGGCGAGGCGGCCGCCGACGCACCGCATCGGCGGCCGCAAGCCGCCACGGACGGACCGCCGACGAGGCCTGGGGGCGGTCGATCACATCGGGAAGGACAGCAGACGTACCGGCCCCACGGGCCACTGTGCCCCGTCGCGCAGCGGCGTCCACATGGTCCGCAGCGGCATGACCACCGGACCTTCGGCCTGCTCGACGTGTACGTCCCCTTCCAGCGTCCGCCAGCCGAGCCGCTGGTACAGCGGGACGAGATGCGGCCGGCAGAAGAGGATTCCGTACTGCGGTCCCATCGTGCGGGCGTGTTCCAGGGCGGAGGTGACAACGAGCCGTGCCAGTCCGTGCCCGCGCAGGTCAGGAGCGACGACCACCCCGCCGAAGCCGACGGCCTGCGTTTCGGCCGAGCCGACCGAAAGCGGAACCGGCAGGAGGCCCGTGTGTGCCACGAGGCGGCCGTCGAGTCTGATGCCGAAGTGCTCCTGCTTGGGCAGCCAGGTCAGACCGGCCTCGGAGACTCCGAAGGGGTCGTCGTCGTCCCCGACGATCTCGCTCAGTTCCGTCTTGGTGTAGCGCGCGAGCCGGACGGCGGTGAACGAGGCCGGAGGAAGGTGTGTGGTCATGATCCGCATCATGCTGTCCGTACCCGCCGCGGACAATGCCCTTGTCGACGCTGTCGGCCTCGCGGACAAGCGCGGCACCGGGGAGCGACCCGCCGCAGCGGCGCCCGCAGTTCCCGGTCAGCCCGTTGCCCATCTGCGCAACCAGTCGTCGAGGAGGGCGAAGTCGGCGTCCGTGAGGCCACGGCCGGGATCGACGCGGTGGAGCAGGGCCCGCTCACCGTGGTGCGCCGACACCCACGTCCGATCGGTGTCCGTGATCTCGTCGTCGACCCAGGCGAATACCCGCCCGGCAGCCCAGTCGAGGAGCGTGCGGGTCTTCCAGTGCAGCCCTGCCCGGGTGTCTCGCTCCTCGTCGAAGGACGGGTCCGGCCATGTCACCATGGGCAGTTCCGGCAGCCCGAGTCGCGGCGCGATGCACTCGTTCGCCTCCGCCATCCATGTCGTTGCCCAGACGAGGTGGCACGGCAGCGCCGCCAACCTGGGCCCGAGCGCGGGGTCGATCCTGGCCAGCAGGGGATTCGCGCCGGTTTCCGAGGGGTCGTGGGCCGTGGGGTAAGTCGGATACCCGCCCGCACTTTGATGGTTCGCCGCCCCGAAGGGAAGGAGTGGTCCATCGACGTCGAGAAAGAGGAGCGGGCGTTCCGCGGGACCGGTCACCGCTGCAAGATAGCGGCTCGTGGAGGGGAGCGGGCGGTAGTGCTTGCCCTCGCTGGGGCCTGCACCGGCCCCGATAGGCTGCGTATATGGCGGAGAACTGGAGCTCGTCGGACCTCGGGGTCATGAGGCTCCCCGCGGGCGCTCTGGTGCGCGGCCGGGGCCTGCGTCACCCCCTCCCCACAGGACCGACACCAACCTTCGCGCTCTATCTGCTCGGCAAGCAGCCTCCCCGAACCGAGTGGGACGCCCGATGGCTGCACTGGCCCGATTTCCGGCTCCCCAAGGACCGTCAGCAGGCTCGGACGGTGTTCCAGGAGGCGCTTGCCCGGGCAGCGAACGAACGCGTCGAGATCGCCTGCGGCGGTGGCCGCGGGCGGACAGGAACAGCCCTGGCGTGCATGGCCGTTCTCGACGGAGTGCCGGCAGAACGAGCCGTGGCGTTCGTCCGCCGGCACTACCACCATCGCGCTGTGGAGACCCCGTGGCAGCGACGCTACGTACGGCGCTTCGCAGACGCGTAGCGGGCCCCGGAGCGCATCGCGCCGCCGGCTGTGCCCAGGGGGTGTCTTCCTCTACAGCCCGAGATCCGGCCCGAAGACCTCGTAGTGGATGTTCGAGGCGGGTACGCCGGATGCCAGAAGTTGGGCGCGGGCGGCCTTCATGAACGGCACGGGTCCACAGAGATACGCGGTGGTACCGGCCGGAACGACGATCCGCGTCAGATCCATCCGCCCGGTGCGCACGGTCACCGGATCCGCCGCGCCGCCGGTCTCCGCCTCCGCGCGCTCCTCCCCGTGCCGGACCGCCTCCTTGCGCCGGACCCCGTCCTCGTACCAAATCCCGTCCGCGTGACGGACTCCCTCCTCGTACCGGACTCCCTCCTCGTACCAGAGTTCCGTTGTCGCGTCGGTGAGTTTGTCGGTGAGCCGGCGGAGATCCGTACGGAACGGGTGGGTGGCGGGCGACCGGTCGGCGTGGGCGGCGATGATGCGGCGTCGGCAGCCGGCGGCGGCGAGGTGCGCGAGCATGCCGACCATCGGAGTGCACCCGATGCCCGCCGAGGCCAGGAGCAAGGGGCCGTCGCCGTCGTCGAGCACCACGTCACCGAACGGCGGGCTCACGTGCAGGGTCTCGCCGCCATGGACGTGCGCATGCAGGTAGCCGGAGACCTCGCCCGCGGGGGCGTCGGACGGGGCGCCGGGCCGGCCGGCCGCCGCCACCCGCTTCACGGAGATCTGCAAGCCGCCGTCCGGCTGCCCGGACAGGCTGTACTGGCGTATCTGCCGTGCACCGTCGGGGAGTTGCACCTGTACGGAGACGTATTGGCCGGGGCGGGCCGGGGGGACGGGCGCGCCATCGGCCGGACGCAGGAGGAAGGTGGCGACCTCGTCGGTCTCCTGCACGCGGGCGGCCACTCGGTACGGACGCCACACCCCGTCCTCCGCGACGCCGGCCTCGGCCGAGAGCCGCTTCTCGATGGCGATCAGGGCGTGGGCCATCAGCCAGTACACCTCGTCCCAGGCCCGGACCACCTCATCGGTCACCGCTTCGCCGAGTACCTCCGCGATGGCCGCGAAGAGGTGCTCCCGCACGATCGGATACTGGTCCGCACGCACCCCGAGAGAGGCGTGCTTGTGCGCGATGCGCGTGAGCATGGTGTCCGGCCGGCGGTCCGGGTGCTCGGTGAGATGACCGGCGAAGGCGGCGACGGCCCCGGCGAGAGCCAGTCGTTGGCTGCCGTTGGCCTGGTTGCCGCGGTTGAAGAGGTGGCGCAGCAGCTCGGGGTGGGCGGCGAAGAGCTTCTCGTAGAAGAGCGTCGTGATCTCACTGAGGGATCCGCTGACGGCGGGGAGTGTGGCATGCACGGTCTCGGCGGACTTCGGCGACAGCATCGGCAACTCCAGACTCTTGGACTCTTGGGGTGGGGAGGGAAGGAGGGGGAGGGGGAAGGGTGGGAAAACTCGTATCTTGGATTCGTATTTTTGGGCGTGGGCGTGGGCGTGGGCGGGGCGGTGTGGGACGTGCGTGCGTGCGGAGTGGGTACGGGCTTCGTGCGGCGGACCCGGGTCGTCGGGTGTGTTCGTCCGCGCCGGTGCGGTCAGTCCGTGGGCCGGGGTGTCAGGCTGAGGAGGAGTGGCCCGGTCGGGGATTCGACCAGGTCGGCGACGGAGAGCGGGTCGAGCGAGGCGTAGAAGGCTTCCTGGGCCGCGCGCAGTGCGCCGCGCAGTCGGCAGCCACCGCGTAGCGGACAGGGTGGGTCGTCCTCGCACCCCACGACGTCATCGACCCCCTCCAGCTCCCGCACCAACCGCCCGAGCGAGCCCGTACGCCCCGCGGTCGTCAGCGTCAGGCCTCCGCCCCGCCCGCGCCGCGCCTCGACGGCACCGAGATGCTGAAGCTTGCTCACGACCTTGGCTGCGTGGGTGTACGGCACTTCGACGGCGCTCGCCACCTCGCGGGTGGTGGGCGCATCGTCCGTGGCGCCGAGGACCGCGAGGCGCATGGTGATCCGCAGGGCGATGTCAGTGCTCTTGGTGAGTCGCACATTCGCACTCTACTGAAGTGGTATCCAAGATGCCAATTTATGGTTCGCAGGGGGGTGGGGGCGTGACTGAGGACGCGGGTGAAGGAGCGCGGCGAAGACGGACGGGACGGAGCGTGAGGGGGCGCGAGCGGAGGGAACGTGAGGGACTACGAGCGGAGGGAACGTGAGGGACCGCGAGCGGAGGGAACGTGAGGGACCGCGAGCGGAGGGAACGTGAGGGACCGCGAGCGGAGCGACCGTGCGCGGACGCGAGGAGGGGGGTTCATGCCGTGAGGCGGTGTGCGAGGTCCAGAAGTTCCGGCAGCCTGAGGACCCGTCCACCGAAGCCCGGCAGCGGAACATGCAGGGGCGCGGTCCAGCGCGCGGGGATCGCGTCCACGCCGTAACAGGCGCCCGCGAGACCGCCGGTGACCGCGGCGACGGTGTCGGTGTCGCCGCCGAGGTCGATCGCCGCGCGTATCGCGTCTTCGTAGGTGGCGGTGGTGCGCAGGGCCCATACGGCGGAGCCCAGGCATGGCCAGACGGCTCCGTTGAACTCGGTGGCCTGGTCGGGGTGCCAGTCGGGTGCGAGGACCGTGGCGTAGCGCGGGCGCTGGGACGGGTCGATGAGCCCCACGATGTCGGGGAGCGCGGCCAGGGGATCGGCGCCTTCCAGCGTGACCCGGATGAGTTCGTGGAAGACGGCGGTGCCTTCCCAGGCCGCGCGGTCGCCGTGGGTGAGCGCGGCGATGCGCCGGGCGGCGCTCATGGTGGCCTGCTGTCCGGCAGGTGCGAAGTGGACCGCGGAGGTGGTGGCCCGCATCAAGGAACCGTTGCCCGCGGCGCGTCGGTTGACCTGGAAGTGGACCGGGGCGGCCCTGTCCCAGGGCATGCCGTTGGTGAGGACGTCTTCGGTTTGCAGGCCGACGTCCTTGGGCCCGGACGCGGCCCACCGCTGAAAACGGGCGAAGATGTCCGGCAGGTCCGGTCCGCCGCGCTCCAGTAGCGATTCGGCCACCAGGACGGCCATCTGCGTATCGTCCGTGGCCTCGCCGGGGTCCCAGCCGCCGCCTCCGCACATCTCGTCCGCAGCGACGGAATCAGGGAAGCGCGCGGAGAACACACCCGCGGCGCCGAACTCGAAGGGAGCTCCCAGGGCGTCACCCACCGCCGAGCCGACCACGGCTCCGGCCGTGCGCGCCGACCGCCGGAGGCGCTGCGTACCTTCAGACTTTCGCTGCATGGCCCGAGGCTATCGACGGCGAGGTGCCGAACCGGTGGTCCGTGTCTCCGTACGTCTCCAACGGGCATACGGCGGCGCCCCCTTCCCCCTTCCTCCCCGCGCCGGAGGAACGAGCGGTCCAGAGCCATCCGGAAGGGCGACGGCCCAGCGCCGTCCCCGCCCGGGTGCGCCCGCCCGGCTGTTCAGTGCCGGGCGGAGGCCTGTTGCTGGAGGCGGGCGGCGACATCGGCCACATCGTTGCCGATGGCCAGGACGCCGTTGATATCGGCGTCGGGTGTCGAGGCTCCGTTCACTCCGGTGAAGAACACATCGAACCGGCCCGGACGCGTCTCCAGGTAGCCGGCCGCGGTCTCGGCGCCCACGGCCACCCGGTCGTTGAGGGTGTCACCGCCCGCCGCGGTACCGGTCTTGGCGAAGACCTTGCCGCGCGACGGGCAGCTGTGGCAGGAATCGGCCAGCGTCCCGTCGACCCCCAGAATCGGCAGCGCCATACGGAAGCGCAGCGCGTCGGGGGTGTGCTGCCAGTACGTCAGGATCTGGGCCAGCGCGCGGGGTGTTGTCCGGTCGGCCGGGTTGCCGCCGCGGCCGTCGGCGAGCTGTACGGCCTTGCGGTCCACCCGCGCATGTTCCAGGAACCTGGCCAGTACGGGGAAGCCGTCCTCACAGTTGGTGCTTCCCGTGGTGGTGGCCATCAGGCAGATCCCCAGATTCGCCCCGAGGTTGTGACTCACCTTGAGGATGAGCTTGGCGTACTGGGCGTATGCGGGGGAGGTGTACCGGGCCACCACGGGCGCGCCCTGGTAGGACTTCGGCAACTGGCCGGACGGGTTGGGGCCGATGGCCTTGGCGCGGACCTCGACTCCCGCCCGTTTCAACGCCTCGATCATGGCGGTCCGGCCGAAGGCGTTGGGGTCCTTGACGGCGGACACCCGTAGAACGGGAGCGGAGCCGGCGGCGATGGTGCCGGTCAGGCGGATACGGGTGCCGTCGGCGGAGCTGCTCACGGTGATGTCGGCCGGTTTGCCCGCCGCGACGGTACGGACGGAGGAGGTGACGTGGTAAGGCGCGACCTTCGGACGCCACTGGAGGCCGGCGGGGGCGCCCGCCCGGGCGCCGGGGGAGGTCAGCAGGTCGATGAGGTTGTCATTGATGATCAGCGGGGTGGGGCTCGGGACGAGCGCGGGGTCCGGCCGGAACAGCCGTGCGTCGACGACCACGTCACCGTCGACCCGGCGGATCCCTGACTTGCGCACCTGCTGGGCGAGCTGATGGAGACCGGCCAGCGGGTCCTGCGGGGTGAGGGTGGCTCCCGGGACGTCGTTGGCGTAGGTGTGGTCGATGGGGGTGTAGGCGACGGTACCGTCCTTGCGCGTTCTGCCGCCGAGGGTCAGGTCGCCCTGCGCGACCAGGTCCAGGTCGCCCCTGAGCGTGGCGCCCCGGCGCTGCCCGACGGCGTACACGGGTGTGACGAACCGGTGGCCGCCGCCGAGGGTGTGCCAGGTGCCGCTGACGCTGAACAGCTTGGCCGTTGACCCGGGGATGAAGAACTGGTCGGCGTAACGGGACTGCGTCACCTTGCCGGTCTGCGGGTTCTGCTGGAACAGCCCCCACTGGGCGTGCCGGTACTCCGGTTTCCGCAGGATCGACGTGATCCGGGGATCGAGCGTGGGGGGCGCGGAGGACGGCGCGGCCTGGACGAGGCCGGTGATGACGACGCCGACGGCCAGCAGGACGCCCACGGTGCCGGCGATACGCCTTCGGGCTGTCCTGCGGGGGACGGAGGGTGACATGCAGACTCCACCAATGGTGTTGATCTGTCGTATATCTACCGCTATCAGCCCCCTGAAGGTACTGCTCACCACTACCGCAGGGGCGCACCACGTCGGCCGGGGTCCCCCGGACGCCTCAGCGCACCGGCCCGGGGCACGCGACCCGGGCGGGGCGAAAGCCGCCCCGGGTGGGCCTGTCCGCGCGGTCGCAGGGCCATGGCGCGTCCCGAGGGGGTGGTGCTGGTGCCACCCCGTAAGCGGGCACCAGGGGGATCGAACGTGGGCCCCGGAGAGCCGAGGATCTCTGTCATGGCAGCGCACCCCGCGCGCCGATGGGAGGATCGATGTCCGCGTTCAGAAAAACACGGTGGCCGGTGGCCGCCCTGTCGGGAGCGGTGGCCGCCGTGTTGATGTCCGCGGTGCTGCCCGCCGCGCCGCCGGCCCGGGCGGCGGACCCGTCCGGGTCGTCCGTACCGGCGCGCTATGTCCAGCAGCACCTGAACTGGCAGCCCTGCGCGGCGAAACCGTCACTGGAGTGCGCCCGTATGACCGTGCCGCGCGACTGGCACCATCCGGGCACCGGGGCCGATCTCACCGTCGAGGTGTCCCGGCACCGGGCGGCCGACCCTGCCCGGCGGCGTGGGGTGCTGATGATGGCGGCGGGCGGGCCGGGGGCGTCGGGACTGACCCGGCCCGCGGACTTCGCGGCGCGCTCGCCCGCGGTGGGGGCCGGGTATGACGTGGTCGGCTTCGACCAGCGTGGCGTCGGCCGCAGCACGCCCGCGCAGTGCCAGACCGACGCCGAATTCGAGGACTTCTACGCCCACGACTTCCGCGACCGCTCGCCCGCGGCCCTCCGCGGTGTACTGGACCGGTCGCGGCGGCTCGTCGCCGGCTGTCTGCGGCACAGCGGCGATCTGGTCCCCTGGCTGACCACCGACCAGGCGGTGCGCGACATGGACCTGTTCCGCGCACTGCTCGGCGTGCGCAAGATCTCCTATTACGGGCCCTCGTACGCCACCTGGCTCGGTGCGTACTACGCGACGGTGTTCCCGGGGCGCATCGAGCGCGCCGTACTGGACAGCAACCTGGACTTCAGCGGCACATGGCAGGAGGCCGAAGGAGGCCAGCCGCGAAGCTTCCAGCGCCGCTTCGAGCAGGACTTCCTGCCCTGGATCGCACGGAACGACGCCACGTACCACTACGGGCGCACCGCGGCAGAGGCGAAGGCGAGGTGGGAGGCGCGCCGCCGTGCCCTGCGCGACCATCCGCTGACCGTCGGTGCCCTGACGATCGGGCCCAACCAGCTGGACAACGCCACGATCCAGAACATCTACAACGCGCATCGGCAGTTCCCGCAACTGGCCGCCGCGCTCAGCACCCTCGACCACTGGCCGTCCGCCACACCGGCCGAGCGCGCCCTGGTCGCGAAGCTCTTCGAGCACTATCTGTCCCCGGGTTTCGCCGCCGCGTTCTTCTCGGTGACCTGCAACGACACGCCGTGGCGCCGTGACATCGGCTACTGGCTCGACCGCAGCGCGAAGGACACCGCGGCCCACCCGCTCGTCGGGGCGCGCGAGCTCGCCTACGCGGCGACCTGTGCGGCCTGGCCGGTGCCCGCCGCGCCCCGCGTCCGCGTCACCGGACGGGGTCTGCCCACCACCTTGATGCTCAACTCGGTGCACGACCCGGCCACGTACTACGAAGGCGCCCGCGCGGCGCACCGTGCGCTGCGCGGTTCACGGCTGGTCACGGTGACGGGCGGCGGCGACCACGGCCAGTACCAGAACGGCAATGCGTGCGTGGACGGCATCGTGGACGCCTATCTCCTCGGCGGAGCGGCTCCGGACCGTGATGTGAGCTGCGTGGCCGGCCCGCCGCCGGTGCCGTCGGGGCGTGGCTGAGGACGACCGGCGGGGACCGGTAAGGAGCTGCGGATGGCGGAGAGGGCCCGTGGCCCGTGTCAGGCCCGGCGGACCAGGAGTTCGGTGTTGCGGTCCGTCGCGGCGCCCGCCATTGCTTCGTGGACACCGTCGGTCAGCCCCGCGGCGAGGCCGGGAGCGTTGTACGACAGCTCACGGTAGAGCGAAGCGAGGCCGACGGAGGAGAGGTCGTCGAAGTCCGTGCGGTGCGGGGCGGCGGACTCGATGAGGGTGGTGAACAGGGACAGCGTGCCGTCGTGGTTGTCCACGAGCTCGATGATCCGTGCGTGCTGGGGATAGTCCACGTGCGAGGCGGTGTTGACCTCCCAGAAGGAGCGGGCGGCCGTCGGATGGGCATGCGGCGTGATGCGGTTCACGTGGCTGTGGCCGTTGATCCAGGCCACCACGTTCGGGAACCGGCTCAGCAGGGCGATGACTTCCTGGCCGTCGTGCCGCTTCTCCTCCGCACGGGCCGCGTCGGGGCGCCGGGTCATGCTCGGGCTGTGGTGGTGGCTGAACACCAGGATGTGCGCGTCGTCGGCGCCGGTATTGCGCACCAGCCGGCCGTCCGCGTCGTAGTGGCGTGAGCTGTGGGCGGCCAATGTCCGCTCCAGCCACTGGAGTTGCCCGGTGCCCAGGGACCCTTCGTAGTGACCGCTGCGGTACGTGGTGTCGATGCTGATGCCGATGAC
The DNA here is from genome assembly GCF_023544705.1 of Streptomyces sp. MCA2. NCBI lineage: Bacteria > Bacillati > Actinomycetota > Actinomycetes > Kitasatosporales > Streptomycetaceae > Streptomyces > Streptomyces sp. MCA2. Next base: position 7,723 of record NZ_JAMJFM010000004.1, on the reverse strand, counting down.
ACCCTCGGCGACGGTGAAGGAGTAGTACATCCGGTCGTCGTCGAGGTGGTCCTCGGTGTAGCCGTGTCCGACCGGTCCCGCTCCGGCGAAGGCCGGGTTCAGATGTGCCCGCAGGTACTCGTGAGGCGTGAACATCCGGCGGCGCTCGTCGGCGGTCACGGTGCGTGCGCGGGCGGCGTTGTTGCGGAGGATCTCCTTGAGCACGGTGCTCTTGGGGTCGCCGCCGGTCTTCAGCACCTTGGCGAAGGCGGCCACGTCGGTGTCCGGCACGGTGAACAGCTTGCGTGCCCCGGTGACGTACTCCGCGAGCATGGGGTCCTGCGGGGCGAGACAGCCACCCGGCAGGTCGTCGTGATTGCCGGGCGTCGAGTACCAGGGAACGCGCAATCCGGGGCTGACGACCGGGCGCATCGCGGCTTCGAGGTAGCCGGGGATCGCCGGCAGGCCGCGTCTCTTGTCCTGGTCGCGCAGGGTGTCGTCCGGGTGCCAGTACAGCGCCAGTCCGGAGTTCTGTACGCCCTCGAACGACGTCGGGTCACCGGTGTTGGGGGTGATGCGGCCGCCGCTCATGAGGGTGAGGAACCACTCCAGCTCCCTCATGGAGTGGTTGTCGATGTTGTCGCCCGTGGACATGACGAAGGCCGGCGGCCGCCCGGTGTGGGGTCCGCCGCCGACTGCGTTGGCCTGCTCCACCAGCGACACCGCCCCGGCCACCGACAGTGCTTCCTGCGCCCGCCAGGATCCCGGCGATCCGGCGCGCAGGTACTCGGTGCGCAACGGGCTCTGGACGTCGGCCACATGGAGGTCGGTGAACTGGACGAAGCACGCCAGAGCGGTCCGCCGGTCCTGGCGTCCGGTCGCGGCGGAGGCGAGTTCGCCCCGGACGGCCAGGGGCCATCCGGGTCCGGAGGCGAGGCGGCGGTAGCCGCCGCTGCCGACGAGTCGGGCTGCGGTGTCCAGCGTGGTGGCCGCGAACGGTGCCGCTCGCCGCCCACCGGGGCGGGCCGGCGACGTACGGCTGAGCGACTGTGCGTGCGCGGTGCCCGGAGCCCCGCTGCTGCTGCGCTGGCCCGGCAGTGCCAGGGCGGCGCCGGTTCCGGCGACGGCGGCACCGGAGGTGAGAAGGAAGCGACGACGGTTGGGGGAAAGGTGGGTCGGCATACCGGCCATGAGGCCCTCCGAGCCGTGGTCGGTCTGCCTGACCACAGCCATGTGTCACCAAGCGGAATGTCTCATTCCAAAGCTTCCGGGGTGAGCGTGGCCAGAAGCTGAACGGTCCCGGAACTGGGCACACCTATTGCCCGTCGGTATGGGCGGCGGCCCCTCGGCCGTGGCGACCGGAACGCGCTCCTCCGGGCTCCGGGCTACGGCCTGCGGTCTCCGGGCCATGGCCTCCGGGCTCCGGCCTCCCCGCCGTTGCCTCCGGATGGAGCGGTCGTGGAAGGGGCGTTCACGGGCCCCAGGGGAGTGGAGAGGACCTGGCTGTGTGCCGATCTCATGGGCCGGCCGACGCCATGTCATGTACATCTGTCGGAGGGGAATCCGCGCCCGCCGACGGTATTCACGCGCCGGCACCACGCGGCAAGGGTCTCCCGTTCATGCGGTCCCCCGTCCCCCATGACAGGAGAGGTCATGCCCACTACCGTCGCCCCGGTCCGGATCACGTCCTACGGCGCCCGCTGGGGTGCCCCGCCCCGGCATGACACCGGCGCACTCGTGCTGGACGTGCGTGACTGGAAATGGGACCCGGCCGACACCGCGGTCACCGCGCCGCTGGTCCCGCTGACGGGCCTGGACCCCGACGTACGTGACTATGTCCTGTCCGATCCGGAGGCGCGGAGAGCCATCGAGCGCACCGGCCGTCAGGTGCTCGCCCTGCAACGGGCCGTCGTTGAGGAGGCTGTTCACCTGTATGTCGCCTGCTGGTACGGCCGCCACCGCGCTCCCGCCGTCGCCCGGGCGGTCGCCGACTGGCTGGCCGCGCACGGTACCGCCGCCGACGTCGAGCACCGCGACATCACCCGCCCGCTGATCCACCGCGAACCCGCCAGACAACTGGAGTCATGCGTGTTCTGCCGCATTGCCGCCGGCGCCGCGCCCGCCCAGCTCGTCCGTGACTGGCCGGAGGCCCTGGCGATCGTGCCCCGCCGCCCGGTCACACCCGGCCACCTCCTGGTCGTGCCGCGCCGCCATGTACGGGACGTGACGACCGACCCCGCCGTGACGGCCGCGGTGATGCAGCGCGCGGCGGAGCTCGGCGCGGAACTGACGGGCGACCTGAACCTCATCACGGCGGTCGGTCCGGCGGCGACACAGACGGTCTTCCACGCCCATGTCCATCTGGTCCCCCGACGCCACAGCGACGGTCTGCCGCTGCCCTGGACCCCGCAGCAGCAGTGACGGGGTGAAGGGGCCGCCGACCTGTGCAGAGAGCGCCGCCGGCAGCTCCTTCACCCCGTCACTGCTGCTGCGGCCGGGGCGGGCGGCCGGGGCGGGCGGGCTCCGCTCATCCCCATGCGCCATGGGCCTCCTGGTCTTCCTGGCCGGCCCGGCGAGCACCGTGACCCAGGTTGAGGGCGGTGGGGAGGTCGACGGACGGGTCGAGAGAGGCGTTGATACGGACGTCCAGCAGCGGCCCGCCGCCCCGGAAACTTGTCGTGCCGAGGGCCGCGTTGAGCCGGGCGGCGGCGGCCGCGGTGACCGTGATGCCAATGTTCATCCGCAGTGCGGCGGCCTCGGTGTCGATGGACGCATGGGTACGCGGCCGGGTGAAGGTGCCGAGGGTGATTCTCGCGCCCCGGTTCACGACGGCGCTGAGGGTGCCTTGGCTGAGGTTGCCGACGAAGCCGGTGACCCGGGCGACCTTCTTGGTCTTGATGTTGATCAACGCGATACCGGCGCGGGTGAACCGGAGCTCGCCGCCGACCTTGCCGCCGCTGTTGGTGACCGCACCGCTCCTGATGCCGAGGCTCATGCCGCCGGTGGAGTAGTGCGGGCTGATCTGGCCCTGGGCGTCGATCTCCGCTACCGCCACGCCGCGGGCTCTGAGCGCGGCGAGGAGGGCCGGCGGCGCGTCGAAGCGGGCCGAGCCGCCCCGTACGGGGACCTCGGTGTTTCCGGCGAGGCGGGCGGTGGTGACGGCCCGGCCGTCGGACGCGGCGGTGGCGGCGGAAGGACACGCCGGGGCAGCGGCGGCTGAGAGAAGAGCGGTGGTGAGCGCCAGAACGGCAGCCGTGGCGAGAGGGCGAGCGCGCATGCATGTCCCTTTCTCCGGTGGGAGCGAGTGCCAACGGATGCCTACGCAGCACTCGATTCCGTGATGGAGTGGTCACTCTATGTGCTCACCATGGCGGTTCCGTGGCGGCCGTGGTGCGCCAGGCCGGGCTGTACGCCGCCCAGCCCTATGGCCGCGCCGTCCTGCCGGCGGATGTCCGGCAGGTGGCCGGCGCTTCCCTCAGGGCCCGGCCGACACGTACCCACATCGCGCCACATCGCTCCGCATCGCGCCGTACCGTGCCGGGTCGTGCCGCGTCCGGGGCCGAAAGCGGTCGCATGGGTATGGCCCCGTCAGCCACTCGTCGGTAACTTGTCGATGCCCCGACGGCGGTGTCGCCACCGAGGGCTGCTCGCCGGAGGAACCGACGGGCACCACCGACGAAACAGGCAGATGACGTGAAGCCCTTCTTACGCTCGGCGTGCGGTGCCGTGACGCTCTGCCTCGCCCTTGTCATGGCGGGCCTCGGCGCCCCCGGCACGGCCGCGGCGCAGGCCATGCCGGACGCTTCCGCCGCCGGACCGTCGGCCGCCCGTAAACCCGCCGCGGCGTGGACGGCCCCGCTGTCCACCAGGGGCCGCTACATCGTCGACGCCGACGGCAAGCGGTTCCGGCTGAAGTCGGGGAACTGGGACGGCGCGCAGGGCTCCTGGAACGGTGCGGGGGACATCGGCGACGACGCCGCGCACCACAGCGGCCAGAACTCCCACGGCATCCCGCTCGGCCTCGACCGTGTACACATCGCCTCGCTGCTGCACGACTTCCACGCACTGGGCCTCAACAGCATCCGGCTGCCGTTCTCCAACGAAATGATCCACTCCGTGGCCCCGGTGCCCGATGCCGCGGTCGCCGCCAACCCGCAGCTGCGCGGCAAGACCCCGCTCCAAATTTTTGACGCGGTGATCGCGGCCCTGACCGCGGAGGGCTTCGCCGTCATCCTCAACAACCATACGAACAGCACCCGTTGGTGCTGCGGCCTCGACGGCAACGAGCGATGGAACAGCCGCCGGACCACGCGGCAATGGGCCGACGACTGGGTCTTCATGGCCCGCCGCTACCAGGACAACAGCCGTGTCGTGGGAGCGGACCTCTACAACGAGGTGCGCCGCGACATCTGGGACGACCCCAACTGGGGCCTGGGCGACAACCACGACTGGCAGGCCGCCGCCCAGGAGGCGGCGGACCGGATCCAGACCGAGGCCAACCCCCGTCTTCTCCTCATCATCGAGGGCATCAACTGGACCGGTGTGCCGGTGGACGGGCTGCCGCACGGCCGCCCCACCCTCGCCCCGGCCCGTACGCTCTCGCACACCCTCGTCCGCTCCGGGAGGCTCGTCTACTCGGCCCACTTCTACGGCTACACCGGCCCGCACCACAGCGGCGCCACCGGCGTGGGGGAGACCAGCGACCCCCGTTATCAGGATCTGACGGGCGATCAGCTGCGCGCCGTACTGCACGACCAGGCGTTCTTCGTCTCCGCCGAGAGCGGGCAGCACTTCACCGCACCCCTGTGGATCAGCGAATTCGGTATCGGCTCCGACGAGTCGGGAACGGCGGCCCGCACCTGGTTCGCCGGTCTGACGGACTACCTTGCCGCCACCGACACGGACTTCGCCTACTGGCCGCTCGTCGGCTGGAGCACCGACCGCCAGGGCCGCCCGGCCGGGGACAGCTGGGCCCTGCTGCGGTACGACAACGCCGGGGGCCGTACCGGGGTCCTGGACGGCGGCGACTGGCGGGCGGCCGCGTGGCACCGGCTGACGACGGCACCCCAACGGACGGGAGCGGTGCCGCCGACCCCCGCTTGGCACATGCTCACCCTCGACCACCGCGACTTCATCCAGTCCCTGAGCACACGCGCCCTGGGCGACTGGGACAGCGGAGCCCGCAAGGCCGCCTGCCCCGACGGCGAACGGCTGATCGGCCTCAGCCACACCCAGGGCCGCGGACTGTGCACCGATGCGCCCACCGCCGGCGATCTGCGCACCCCCGGCAGCGCCCCCGAGGTCGTACGGGACGAGCGGTACGTCCCCGCGGGTGGCGACTGGGCCCCCGGCTACAGCAAACTCCAGTGCCCCGAACGGCACTTCCTCACCGGCTACAGCCTGCGCGGGACGAAGGTCTCCGCCGCCTTGTGCATGCCCGCCCGCGCCTCGCTCGGCAGGGCGGGGGAGACCCCCTGGTTCGACCGCGGCGACCACCGCCCGCCCGGCGACCCCGGCGGCGACTTCGCCCACGGCCACTACAAAGGACAGTGCCCGACCGACGCCTACGCGGCAGGCATCGCCTACACCAGCCGCCTCGGACACCAGGGCAGCCCCGATGCCCTGCTCTGCCGGCCCCTGTCATAACGGCAGAGGCGCACGGCCGCGACGACGGTGACGCGTCGTCGGCCTTCCCCACAACGACGGCCGGGGAGCGGTCAGGAGAGCGGACCGGCCGCCGAGCGGATGCCTCGCCGTTCCGCGCACCGCAGGAACCGCCGTGCACTACCCTCCACGAGCATGATCGCGCGCAGGGATGACGGGTACGAGATAGCCATCGATCCGGACCGTCTCGATATCGAACTGATTCACCACTGGCTCTCGACCGATGCGTTCTGGGCGCTGGGACGCAGCCGCGAAACCGTTGGGCGGTCGGTGCATGCTTCGCTCAACTTCGGCCTCTACGACGCGGACGGGGCGCAGGCTGCCTATGCGCGAGTCGTCACGGACCTGTCGACGTTCGCATGGCTCTGCGACGTCTACGTCGCCCCCGCGCATCGCGGCAACGGGCTCGGCACCTGGCTGGCCACCGCGATCCGCGACCACCTCGCCCCCTACGAGCTGAAGCGGGTGCTGCTGTCCACCCTCGACGCTCACGAGGTGTATGCCAAGGCCGGCTTCGTCCCCTTTCCGCATCCCGGGAATTTGATGATCCTGGGCCCGGAAGAGTGAGGTCCTGCGGTGACCGTTGCCCTCGGTGATCGTTCTCCGGTGATGAAGAGAATCGTCACTGCCTCGGTCCTTGCCCTGTTCTGTCTCGTTCCCGCCGTTCCGGCGCATGCCGACGGGCCCGAGAAGATGCCGCACGTGGCGGGCCAGGGGCTGGTCCCCGCCTACGCCGCCCTCCGCTACGACACCTCCGTCCAGCTGAAGGACGGGCGCGGCGCGGGCCGCCATGTGCTGTGGCCCGCGGCCTGGAAGGTGTGTGCGCAGAACCCGGAGGCGGGCACCCCCCTCCAGGGCCGACGGGTCACGCTCACCGTGGTCAAGCGCGAGGAGTCGTGCCGGTAGCGGTGCGCCCGCCCGTTCCGCCGGCCGGGTGTCAGTCGCGCGGGATGCGCCCCTTGCTCTGCATGGCGGTGCGGACGCGCTCCTCGGCCAGGCGGCGGCCGGCGGCGTGCGGAGTGACGTCCTGTCGCCGGGCTGCGTCCAGGACGGTCACGGCGTTGGCTCGCAGCCTCGTCGAGACCGTCTCGACAATGCCGGCCGTGTCGGGCCGGAAGCCGGAGTAGCGGGCGTCCATGGCGAAGGCGGCTGCGACCACGCCTCCGGCGTTGGCCACGAAGTCGGGGAGCACGGTGACACCACGCTCGGCGAGGATGCCCTGGGCCTCCGCGGAGGTGGGCAGATTGGCTCCCTCCACGAGGATCTTCGCCTTCACTTCGTGCGCGGTGGCGCGGGTGATGACGTCCTGGAGGGCGGCGGGCACCAAGATGTCGCAGTCCACGGCGAGTTCGGCGCCCGGAGCGAGCGTGGTGGCGGCGGAGTGGCGGGTGACGAAGTGGTCGCCGTGCTCGTCGCGCGCCGCCAGCAGCGCGTCGACGTCGAGGCCGCTGGGGTCGTGCAGCGCCCCGTGGGCGGTGGACACCGCCACGATCGTGGCACCGAGTTCGGCGAAGCGCCGGGCGGCCGCGCTGCCGACCGCGCCGAAGCCCTGGAGGGCGACCCGGGAGCCGCTCAGTGGCAGCCCCAGGTGCTGTGCCGCGGCGTCGGCTGCCTCGGCGACGCCGTAGCCGGTGATACCGAGCTTGTCGTAGGCCACGCCGCCGAGATGTTCGGGGGTGCCGACGGCGGCGCCGCGGTCGCCCAGCTCGTCCTGGATGATGGCGGCGTCGCTCTCGGTCAGGCCCATGTCGAGTCCCATCACGTACTCGCGGGGCACCTCGTTGGACAGCGCGCGGGCGAAGGCGCGCAGCACCGCCTCCTTGTCGCGGGAGGCGGGATCGGCGACGATGCCGGCCTTGGCGCCGCCGTAGAAGAGGTCGACCGCGGCCCATTTCCACGTCATGACACGGGCCAGCCGGGACACCTCGTCGACGGTGACGCCGGGGCTCATGCGGGTGCCGCCCTTGCCGATGCCGCGGGCGGTGTTGTCGATCACCAGGACGCCCTTCATGCCGGTGCGCCGGTGCGAGACGACGACGATCTTCTCGGGGCCCCACTCGTCGACGAGAGAGAGTGCATC
>NZ_JAMJFM010000039.1:0-91267 GCF_023544705.1 Streptomyces sp. MCA2 | reverse complement strand
CGGCGGGCTTGGCGAGCCGGAACGTGCGCGGCAGGTCGCTCACCCGCTCGGCGCTTCCCCGGCTGAGCCGGTGGACGTGGCCGGAACCGGACGGGCGCAGCTCTTCACCCCCGCCACGGTCGTCTCGCAGGCCGCGACCTTCGCCGGGTCTCCGGTCACCTCGACCATGGGGGTGTAGGCATCGCCGTCCCGTTCGGCCTGCGCCGTGGCGCTGTGGCCGCCGGCGCTGATGGTGGCCTGGTCGCCCTGTGCCGCACGGCTGATCCGCGCCCAGGCCGTGTGGCAGACCTTGCTGTAGCGGACCTCGATCACCGCGCGGCCCGCCACGCCGCGGGACGGGGTGATGGCATGCGGTCCGCCGCAGCCCATCTTCTCCGGGTCCTTGCCCACGCAGCCCGCCCCGGTGCAGTGCACCCCGGCCGGCAGCACCGGCTTCTCGCTCGGCGCGGCCGCGGGGGCGGCAGCCGCCTTCTTCTCCGGGCCGCCGCCCGGGTTCAGCAGCAGTACGGCGGCGACGCCCACCAGCACCGCGCCGACCGCCCCGACGACGAACATGACCGGTCGGCCGCGGCGGGGGGCACGCCGGTGTACGGGGGCGGCGGGTGCGGCGGATGCGGCGGGTGCCACAGCCGGAACCGGGGACGGCTCCGCCAGCGCCGGCCACTGGGGAAAGTCCGCGCTCGACGGGAGCTCGGTGCCCCGCGGCACCTGCGGCAACTGCTCCGTCCGGGGCGGCTCCGCGGCCTGGGCGGGCTTCGCGCCCTTCGTGTCTTTTGCGGCCTTCACGGATTTCGCGGACTTCGAGGCTTTGGCGGAGGACTTGTCCTCGGCCGGCTCCGTCTCGAACTCCCCCAGCGCGGCCCGCGCCTGCGCCACCCGTATCGCTTCCATGGTGACGTCCTGCCGCATCTCGGCCCGGCTCCAGGCCCGCTCGGCGAGCTCCCACAGCGTGGTGAGATGCGAGGGATGCGCGCCGGTCGTCTCGGCGAGCGCGACCACCGCGCGCAGTGGTGGCAGCAGCCGTCCGTTGAGATAACGCTCCCAGGACGTCTTGCTGTAGCCCGTACTGTCCGCGACGGCGGCCACACTCAGTCCGCTGCGGTCCACGAGTCTGCGCAGCTGACCGGTGAACTCCGCGACCTGCGGGTCGAGTTCCTCCGGAAGCGCCTTCCAGCGAGGCATTGCCTCCCCCTATCCCCCCGCACGTGCGACAGGGCGGCTCCCCCGGCCCGCCCTCCTTGCTCCCGCGGGAACGCCCCCGGCCAGGACGGCAGTTCCCTACACGGGCCCACGGAGGCATACGGGCATAGGTCACCCACCCGCGCGCCCCGTGGCCCCGCCAGTGTCGCATTTCGACCGGAGTCTGTACGACTTCCGTACGTTTCCTGACAAGAACAGCCCACGCACTTCCCTCAGAGGCCTACCGTGAGGAACACTCCTCTGTCCCGCCGCCCGCCCCCCACGCAACGGCACTTCGAGGCGTTCCCGGCCCGGCCGTCACGGAGCCACCACACCGGCACAGCACGGCGGCGGCCCGCCTTCCCCCGGAGGAGAGGACGGGCCGCCGTCACGAAGCGCTCAGCGCACGGTGAAGCTCAACGCACGGAGAAGCTCATCGCACGGTGAAGTGGACGATGTCGTCCAGGAACGGGATGTGGATCCACGGCTTGGGCTGGACCATCAGGGACAGCATCACGATCACGAAGCCGAGCACCCCGTACGTCACCATGTCGGTGAAGCGGGAGCGCACGGCCAGCATCCCCACCGACGGCAGCACCCTCCGCAGCACCGCCCCGCCCAGCAGGGACAGCCCGATCACCAAGGCGCCGATACGGAACGCGTCGAGCGCCACGAGCAGCAGCCCGGCCGCCACCCCGCCCATGACCGTGAGCAGCGGCCACTGCCGGGCGGGCGCGGGGAAGCCGCCAGAGACGGCCCGCCCGCCGCCTTCGGGGCGTGCGGTGTCGCGGGTCAGCATCGGAAAGCGGCGCGAGGTGCGCTGCGGCTCGGAAGCCCCGTCCGAATGCGCTTCGGCACCCATGGCTGGCAGTCCCTTCCGGTGTCCGGATCCGTCTGTCGAAGACAAGGGTCTCAGGTCCCGCGCGGTCAGCCGGCCGCGCGCTCGGCGGCCTCGACGACATTGACCAGCAGCTGGGCGCGGGTCATCGGACCGACGCCGCCGGGGTTGGGGGCGACCCAGCCGGCCACCTCGGCGACACCCGGGTGCACATCGCCGACGATCTTGCCCGCCTCGTCACGGCTGACGCCGACGTCCAGGACGGCCGCACCGGGCTTGATGTCCTCGGGCTTGATGATGTGCGGCACACCGGCCGCGGCGACGACGATGTCGGCCTGCTTGAGGTGCGCGGACAGATCGCGGGTGCCGGTGTGGCACTGGGTCACTGTGGCGTTCTCGGACTTGCGGGTCAGCACCAGCGGCATCGGGCGGCCGATGGTGATCCCGCGGCCGACGACCACCACGTGCGCGCCCTTGATCTCGACGTCGTGCCGCCGCAGCAGCTGGACGATGCCGTACGGGGTGCACGGCAGCGGGCCCTCGATGCCGAGCACCAGCCGACCCAGGCTCATCGGGTGCAGCCCGTCGGCGTCCTTGGCCGGATCCATCAGTTCCAGGACGCGGTTGGCGTCGATGCCCTTGGGGAGCGGGAGTTGGACGATGTAGCCGGTGCAGGCCGGGTCCTCGTTCAGCTCCCGTACGACCGCCTCGATCTCTTCCTGGGTGGCGGTTTCCGGCAGTTCCCGCTGGATCGAGGCGATACCGACCTGGGCGCAGTCGCGGTGCTTGCCGTTGACGTACCAGCGGCTGCCCGGGTCGTCGCCCACCAGGAGGGTGCCCAGGCCGGGCTGCACACCCTTGGCCTTCAGCGCCTCGACGCGGGTGGTGAGCTCGGACTTGATAGCGGCTGCGGTGGCCTTGCCATCCAGAATCTGGGCAGTCATGCCCCCCATCCTCCCGGATGAGGGCGGTGACGTTCCAATCAGGGCGCGCGAAGCCTCCGTGGCCGGAATTGATCATTGCACTTGGACAACAGCTGGGGGCCTTGACTGGACAGAGTGAATGCGCAACTAGAACTATTGACGGGCAGTGCCGCAGGCTTCGTCCGGGGGGTGGCCAGTGAATCCTGTTTTTCCTCCGCGTCACGCCGCGTCGTGCAGCAGTCACACAACGGAGGAAAACAGCAGATGAGCTTCGGCGACCCGAACAACCCCTACGGCCAGCAGCCGCAGGCGCCGCAGGGCCCGTACGGCCAGCAGCCGCAGGCGCCGCAGGGTCCGTACGGCCAGCAGCCCCCGGTCCCGCCGCAGGGTCAGCCCGGCTACGGCTACCCCCAGCAGGCCCCTCAGCAGCAGGGTTACGGCTACCCCCAGCAGCAGGTTCCGCAGCAGCAGGGCTACGGCTACCCGCAGCAGCCGGCGGCCCCCTACGGCCAGCCCGGCATGCCGGGCATGGGCATGGGCATGCCGACTGGCTACGCGAGCTGGGGTGCGCGCGTGGGCGCCGCCCTCCTCGACGGCCTGATCATCGGCGTGGTTCCGGGCATTCTGTACGGCATCGCCTTCGCCGTGGCGGCGAGCTCCGCCTCCTCGGCCTCGATCGACACGTCGAGCTGCGCGCCCGGCGACACCCAGTGCATCTCGGACGCCTACAGCTCGGCGTCCAGCAGCGCCACCCCGGTCTTCGCCCTCATCCTGATCACGCTGGCCGGCCTGGTCACGCTCGGCGCCGCTCTCTTCGTGTGCGCCAAGGAGGGCAAGACGGGCCAGACGCCGGGCAAGAAGGCGATGAACATCCGCCTGCTCAAGGAGACGACCGGCCAGCCGATCGGCTTCGGTATGGCCTTCGTGCGGAAGCTCTGCCACGCCGTGGACGGCCCGCTGTGCGGTCTCGGCTACTGGTGGCCGCTGTGGGACGAGAAGTCCCAGACGTTCGCCGACAAGATCGTCGGCACCGTGGTCGTCAAGACCCAGTGAACCGGTCAGTGGGCGGACCCTGAAGGGGCCTGCCCACTCTGCACCACTCCCCGAAGGCCCCCTCGCAACAGCGCGACCGGGGCCTTCGCGGCGCTGTAGGCCGGCGGGCCCCCGCCCCGCGGATCAGGACGGAGCCCTCGTGGCCCACCGTCCCCCTCCCCCGCTTACTTCGCTGATATCCGCTCAAGACGCTTGAAGGACGCCGCTCGTGAGCTATCCCAACCAGAACCCTTACGGCCAGCAGCCGGGTCAGCAGCCCGGGTACGGCTACCCCCAGCAGCAGCCGCAGCAGATGCCGCAGTACGGCCCGTACCCGGGCGGCGGTGGGATGCCCGGTATGCAGATGCCCTACCCGACGGTGATGCCCGGCGGGGCCAAGGCCGCCCGGGTGATGCTGTTCGTGCTCTCCGGGCTGAACGTCATCGGCCTGATCCTCGCGGTGATGGGGCTCGGCGGCGTCAGCAAGGCCTCGCACAACGTCTCGCCGTACGCCCAGACCGAGGACGTCACGGCGATCAACATCGGCAAGGGTCTGCTGATCGCGGTCATCGTGCTCATCGTGATCTTCACCGCGGCCGCGATCACGCTGGCCCTCCAGTTCGCCAACGGCGGCAGCGGGGTCCGGGTCGGCACCATCGTCTTCGGTGTCGCCACCATCATGCTGAGCCTGTTCAGCTTCCCGATCGGCCTGGTCCACACGATCCTGGGCATCCTGGTCGTGGTCTTCGTCTCCAAGGACGAGAGCAACCACTGGTTCAACAGGCCGCGTTACTGACCTCTTGCGGTACCGCGCGGCGAAGGGCCGCACCCCGGTCGGGGTGCGGCCCTTCGCGCGGGTGCCCGCGGCTCAGTGGAAGAAGTGCCGGGTCCCCGTGAAGTACATCGTCACGCCGGCCTTCTTGGCGGCCTCGACGACGAGCTCGTCGCGGACCGAACCGCCCGGCTGGGCCACGGCCTTGACGCCGGCCTCGGCCAGCACCTCGAAGCCGTCGGGGAACGGGAAGAAGGCGTCGGAGGCGGCGTAGGAGCCGCGCGCCCGCTCCTCGCCCGCACGCTGCACCGCCAGCTTCGCGGAGTCCACGCGGTTGACCTGGCCCATGCCGACGCCGACCGTGGCACTGTCCTTGGCGAGCAGGATCGCGTTGGACTTCACGGCGCGGCAGGCCCGCCAGGCGAAGGCCAGCTCGGCCAGCTCGCCGTCGGACAGTGCGGCTCCGCTGGCCAGCGTCCAGTGGGCCGGGTCGTCGCCCTCGGCCTGGAGCCGGTCGGTCTCCTGGAGCAGGGCGCCGCCATCAACAGGCTTGACCTCTACGGGGTTCGACGGCGCGTCGGGGCAGCGCAGCACCCGGATGTTCTTCTTGCGGGCGAGGATCTCGACCGCACCGTCCTCGTAGCCGGGGGCCACGATGACCTCGGTGAAGATCTCGGCGACCTGCTCGGCCATCGCCACGGAGACCGGGCGGTTGACGGCGATGACGCCGCCGAACGCGGAAAGCGGGTCACAGGCGTGCGCGTTGCGGTGCGCCTCGGCGATGTCCGCGGCGACCGCGATACCGCAGGGGTTGGCGTGCTTGATGATCGCCACGCACGGCTCGGCGTGGTCGTACGCGGCCCGGCGCGCGGCGTCGGTGTCCGTGTAGTTGTTGTACGACATCTCCTTGCCGTGCAGCTGCTCGGCCTCCGCGAGCCCGCCGCTGCCGTCCACGTACAGCGCGGCGCCCTGGTGCGGGTTCTCGCCGTAGCGCAGGACGTTCTTGCGGGCGTAGGTGGCGCCGAGGAACTCGGGGAAGGCGGAGTCGTCCGCGGCCGCGTAGCCGTCCGCGAACCAGGAGGCGACGGCCACGTCGTAGGCCGCGGTGTGCTGGAAGGCCTCGGCCGCCAGCCGCTTGCGCTGCGCCAGTTCGAAGCCGCCGCCGGTGACGGCCTCCAGGACATCGCCGTACCGGGCAGGGTTCACGACCACGGCCACCGACGGGTGGTTCTTGGCGGCGGCGCGGACCATCGACGGACCGCCGATGTCGATCTGCTCCACACACTCGTCGGGGGTGGCGCCGGAGGCGACGGTCTCCCGGAACGGGTAGAGGTTGACGATCACCAGGTCGAACGGCTCGACACCGAGATCGGCCAGCTGGCTGCGGTGGTCCTCCAGGCGGAGGTCGGCCAGGATGCCGGCATGCACCTTGGGGTGCAGGGTCTTGACCCGGCCGTCGAGGCACTCGGGGAAGCCCGTCAGCTCCTCGACCTTGGTGACCGGCACCCCGGCCGCGGCGATCTTCGCGGCCGTCGACCCGGTCGAGACGAGCTGGACGCCCGCCGCGTGCAGCCCCTGCGCCAGCTCCTCCAGCCCGGACTTGTCATAGACGCTGACCAGAGCGCGGCGGATGGGCCGCTTCGTGCCTTCGGTGGCGGTCACGAGATACGTACCTTTCGTCCCTCAATGCGGTAGCCGTGCCGGGCCAGACGCCCCACGACCTCGACGAGCAGCGATCGCTCGACTTCCTTGATGCGCTCATGCAGCGCGGATTCATCGTCCTCATCCCGGACCTCGACCACGCCCTGGGCGATGATCGGGCCGGTGTCGACACCGTCGTCGACGAAGTGAACGGTGCATCCGGTGACCTTTGCGCCGTACGCGAGCGCATCACGCACGCCGTGGGCACCGGGAAAACTCGGCAGCAGCGCCGGGTGGGTATTGACGGTCCGGCCGCCGAAGCGGGCGAGGAACTCCTTGCCCAGGATCTTCATGAAACCGGCCGAGACCACCAGATCGGGCTCGTACGCGGCGATCGCCTCGGTGAGCGCCGCATCCCAGTCCGAGCGGCTCTCGTAGTCCTTGACCCGGCAGACGAACGTCGGGAGCCCCGCGGCCCCGGCACGCTCCAGGCCCACGATGGCGTCCCGGTCCGCGCCGACGGCCACGATCTCGGCGCCGTACGCCAGCGGGCCCTCCTCCGCGATGGCGTCCAGCAGCGCCTGGAGGTTCGTACCGGAACCCGAGACGAGGACGACGAGGCGGGCCGGGCGGCCGAGGGGGGTCTCCCCCGGTCGGTCCGAGGGGCGAGCCTGGGGAAGGGGGGGCTGGGCTGGGGCTGGGGAGGAAGCCACGACGGGGCTCTTTTCCGATCTCGCGTGCTTTGTGTGGTCGTACAAGACTGCGGGTACCGCAGATCCGGGGAACCCTACGAAGGCGCCGACCGTCAGCAACGATACCGGCACACCGAGCGGCCCCCGCGGGACGGGGGCGGGCACGGGAGGTAGCGTCAGGCGTAAGACTGCATGCAGTTCGTGGTAACCGGGCGCCGGTCGCGAGGCCCGCGTACGGACGAGACAAGGGGAAGACACACTCCAGATGACGGACCGACGCCGCCGCGCGGCCCTCCCGCTTTCTCCCCCAGCTACCGCTGGGTGGTTCCCCCAGCCCGCCACCGCCCCCGGGGTGGTGCTGCTGGCGCGTGAGCGCAAGTCGTCGTCCTCGTCCCCGGAGCCCGACGCCCCGGACTCCCCGGCCGCCCCGGACTCCGACCGGGACAACCCCTTCGCCCCGCCGCCGCCCGACGCCCCCGACCAGGAGTGGCGCCCGCGCCACCGCGCCCACACCCCGGGCCAGGGCCACGACGGCGAGGAAGAGGCCCCGCAGGACGAGCAGACGCCGAGCTGGGGCAACCAGTGGAGCCCCCGGCAGCCGGGCCGGCAGAGCGGCGGATTCGGCAGCCGGCCGGGCAGCCGCAACGGCCAGCAGAACGGCGGCCCCGGTGGTTCCGGCAACCCCGGCGGGCTGCGCTGGGACCCCACCGACCCGTCCCAGCGACGGGCGCGCTACGCGCTCCTCGCCGGTCTGTGGGCGTTCTTCTCCGTGCTGTTCAGCCTCCCGGAGGTCGCCCTGCTGCTGGGCGTGCTGGCGGTCTACTGGGGCATCAGCTCGCTGCGCGCCAAGCCGAACCCCGCGAAGGCCTCCGCCGCGGCCACCACCGCCGCCATGGAGGGCCGCCCCGCCCCGACGGCCACGGAGGCGCAGCCCGGCGCCGCGGCCTCGCCCGGCACCGGCACCGGCACCACCCGGCCGCAGGTCACCGCAGCGATCTCGGGGCTGGTGATCGCGTCGCTGGCGCTGATGATGGTGGCCGCGACCTTCACCGTGCAGATCGTCTACCGCGACTACTTCACCTGCGTGAACGACGCCCTGACCCAGTCGTCCGGCAAGTCCTGCGAAAAGCTGCTGCCGAAGGAGCTGCGACCGCTGCTGGGCACACAGGAGTAGGGCTGAGCGCACGGCAATAGGGCTGAGCACACGGCAGGGCTGAACACACGGCAGTAGGCGGGGTGGTGGCGCCGGGGTGGTGGCGCCGGGGTGCTGGTGGCCGGTGTCAGCTGTCCG
This sequence comes from Streptomyces sp. MCA2, assembly GCF_023544705.1. NCBI lineage: Bacteria > Bacillati > Actinomycetota > Actinomycetes > Kitasatosporales > Streptomycetaceae > Streptomyces > Streptomyces sp. MCA2. The sequence goes on along the minus strand of NZ_JAMJFM010000039.1, from coordinate 82,899 downwards.
AGGTGGCGGAAGTGGCAGAGGTGACGGCCGGTTCCGCGGCCGTCAGGGCGCCGGGGTCGGGGTGAGGGTCGCGGTCGGGATCGGCGTCGGGCTCGGCGCCGGGCTCGCGATCGGGATCGGGATCGGGATCGGCCGCAGTCGAGGCGGTGGCGGTGTCGGGGCGGGTGTCTTCGGCGCCGCTCCGGTCGGCTCCGTCCGCCGCACCGTTCGTGGCGCCTCCGCTCTTCGCGCCTCCGCTCTTCGCGCCTCCGATCTTGGCGCCGCCGCCGGCTTCCGCGCCGAGCAGGCCCTTCGTACGGCCCGCGCCCTTCTTGACGCTGCCGCCCTTCGTACGGCCCTCCGCCTTTGCGCGGTCCTCCCCCTTTGCGCGGCCCTCCCCCTTCGTACGGTCCGCTCCGCCCGTATCGCTGTCCTTCGCACCGCCGCCCGTCGTACCGCCCGACTCCCCCCGGCCCTCCTGACTTTCCTGGCTCTGCTGCCCCTTCCGGCCCTGCTGACCGGCCCCGTCGGCCAAGCGCCCGGCGCGAAGTCGCCAGGCCCGTAGGGCGAGCGCGCCCGGGACGCCGGTCAGGGCGTTCCAGGCCGCTGCCGCGAGGCCCGTACGCCACCAGCTCGGGCCGAACGAGGCGAGCGCGCCGGTGCCCAGCGCGCCGCCGGCCAGGCCCGAGAGCGCCGCCATGACAACGCCGCAGAGGCCGGCCGCCAGGGCCGCCACGCATGTGGTCGTCCACCAGGACCAGGGTCCGCCGGGGGCCGCCGCGTCACGGGCCACGGAGCGGACCACCGAGCGGGCCAGCAGCACCCCCGCCACCACGGGCACCACGACAACCGCCCAGGTCAGCGGATTGCCCGGCCCGGCGTCCGGCAGCCCGCCGAGCAGCGGAAGCTGTGGCAGCACGGGAGGGGTCACGGTCCCCAGCGGGCCGACCGTGCTGCCGGCGCCGACCGTCAAGCCCGGCCCCAGGCCGTATGCGGCACCCCAGACGGCCGCGTTCGGGAGCAGGAAGAGGCACAGCAGCAGCACCGTGGCGCGGCTCGCCCAGTCGGGCGCCAGGTGCAGCAGGTCCAGGCGTACCCGGTCCGCGTGCAGGCCCAGGGAGAGCAGGGTGAGCAGGGCGCCGGCGGCGAGCAGGGCGCCGAGGGCGCTGCCTGCGGCGCGGTGCGCGGCGGCGGACCGGGAGCCGCCGAGGAGGGTCCGCAGACCGCGCGGCACTTTGGCCCCGGCCCGCAGAACGCAGGCGGGCAGCAGCGCGGTGCCCGGCTGCCCGAGCAGGCACCAGGCCGTGCCGGCGAGGGTGGCGGCCGCGGTGGCCGGTACGGCGGCCAGCACGCTGAGGGGCTCGGCACTCATCCGCCCGGTGCAGGCGTAGATCAGCGCACCGGCCGCGATCAGCAGATAGCCGCTGAGCAGCGCGCCGAGCAGGGTGCGCGGCGCGACCGTCCGGGTGGCGTCCGTATCGCCGCCGCCGTCCGCGCCGGGGCCGGGGTGGCCGTCGGCCGCGGTCGCCAGGGCGTGGCGGGCGGCCCGGTGGAGCAGCCAGACCGGGAGGACGGCGAGCAGCAGCGGCGTCACGGCGATCGGGGCCGCGGCACCGGAGTGGCCCGTGGTGCGTACGAGGTCGCCGCCGTGCGCCATCAGCCACAGGTCGGCGGCGAGATGCAGCGCCCGGGACGGGCCGCTGTCGGGGGCGGGCGAGGCGACCCAGAGCAGCAGCACGGCGACCGCCAGCGCGCCGAGGCCGAGACCTGCGGCCGTCACACCGCCGAGGAAGGCCGCGCCGATCGCGGAGGAGCGCTGCGCGGCGGCTCGGCCGTGCGAGGACAACGTAGGGCCACGATCGGTCAACTGGCTCACGCGGACATGCTGCCAACAAGAGACCTTTCATCCCTGTACTGGTGAAATGTCCGACGTGTCGCGGTGCATCCAGCGATGCCGGTTTTCACACTGCTCTGTATGACCCAGCGCGAGCAGGCCGCCAGTGCCTTCGACGATCTCCATGCCCGGCACGCAGCGGCGCTGACGCAGCAGACGTATCTGCTCACCGGGCGGCCGCGGCTCGCACGGCGGGCCGTGGAGCAGGGATTCCGGCTGGCCTGGCAGCGATGGCCGCAGGTCGCGGTGGACCCGGATCCGGCGGGGTGGGTGCGGGCGGCCGCGTACGAGTACGCGCTGACGCCGTGGCACCGGCTGTGCCCCGGGCTGCGGCCCGCCCGTAAGCCGAGGCACTTTCAGGAGAGCGAGCCCTCGGACCGTGCGCTGCTGGAGGCGCTGCTGAGCCTGCCCGCCCCGTACCGGCGGGCGCTCCTGCTGCACGACGGGCTCGGGATGGGCCTCTACGAGACCGCGGCGGAGATCGAGGCGAGCACACCGGCCGCGGCCGGGCGGCTGACGCATGCGCGCGAGCACCTCGCCGAGCGGCTGCCGGAGCTGGGGCTCGACGGGCAGGAGCCGGTCCGGCAGGGCGAGATCCTGCGGGCCAGGATCACCGGGCTGGTGGCCGCACAGCAGGTGACCCCCGCCGCCGCGCAGTGCGTACGGAGCGGCAGCGAACGCAGCGACCTGCGGACCACGCTTGCGGCCGTCGGGCTGACCGGACTCTTCACGCTGGCGACACTGGTGATGATGATCGCGACGCCGGACCATTACACGCCGTCGCCCGACAAGCCCCTGGCGACCGCGCCGCACACCCGCCTCTCACCGGCCCCGCGCCATGGCGCGGACATCAGGAAGCAGGGGAACGCGGCCGTACGGAAGCGGCTCCGGCAGGCCCGGCTGACCCCCGACGTCCGCTAGGGCGCCTCCGACGGCAAGCAGCTGGGTGTTTCCCAACTAGGCAGCCGCGCCTGGTTCTTCGGGTTCCCCTGGGCGTCCTTCCCCTCCAACGCACCCGTGTTAGCCGGACGTTAGCGGAGCGGCAGCCTCGCGACAGCGGCCCAGACCAAAGTGGGTGACGTACCGAAGAGCCAACGACACCATCTGCCCCGGGGGACCCCACATGAGCGCCACCACCACCCGCACCGTTCGTCGCCGCACCCTGCGCCTTGCCGCCGCGGCCCTGACCGCAGCCGCCGGTCTCACCCTGACCGCCTGCTCCGGCTCGGACGCCGCCGGCGCCAAGCCCGCGGACCGCGCGGACACGGGCGTGGCCGCCGACGCGGGCTCCTCCGGGGCCGACGGCGCGGGCTCCTCCGCCGGGGCGCAGGGCTCCGATGCCCAGGCGAGCTCCGGTGCCAAGGCCGACGGCAAGGCCGACGCCAAGGCGGGCACTGCGGCCAAGAAGCCGGGCAGCGCCGGTGGTGGGTCGGGCTCGGGCGTCCAGCGCTGCCACACCTCCGGCCTGAAGGCGGCGTTCGCCACGGGCGGCGACGCGGCCCCGGACCCGGACGCGACCGGCGGGACGACCACCAGCATCGTGCTGACCAACAAGGGCGGCAGCACCTGCAAGATCGGCGGCTTCCCGGGCGTGGACCTCAAGTCCGAGAACGGCGGCGAGCGCTGGTCGCTGGCCCGCTCGTCGAAGAAGTTCAGCTCGATCACCCTGAACCCCGGCGACAGCACCGACTTCACGCTCAACCTCGCCATGACCAAGGAAGACAAGGGCTTCTACCAGCCCGCCTTCGCGGAGGTCACCCCGCCCAACGAGACCACCGCGCTGACCGTGGAATGGCCCTGGGGCACGCTCGTCGACCAGCGGAGCGCTACGCACCCGGGCACCTTCGTCAACCCCATCGGCTGACCACCCCCGCACTGCCCCGGCCCCACGCCGGCAACAACGGCCGGCAACACCTTCTGAGCCGGACCAGCTCAGAACGCGAAAGACAGACAAGACGCGAAAGACGAACAAGGAGACAACTATGAAGTCGTGGCGTACTCGTATCGGTGTCGGTCTCGCGGTCGGTGCCGCGGCGGTCGCCATTCCGCTGTCCGCCACCAGCGCCTTCGCCGCCCCGCCCCCCGGGGACGGCTGGGTCCCCGTCGGTGCCGAAAGGTACCCCTCGAAGGCGGAGTGCGAAGCGTCGGAACTCCCGAATGCCCAGGCGAACGGGTACCACGAGGTCTGGTGCGACGACAGCAAGGAGATCATGCCGATCTTCAACCGCTGACCGGTCTCCGCTCGGCGGGGACGCATCCCGCTGACGTGGCGCCTGAGAAAGTCCGCTGCCCCCGGTGTGACACAACCGGGGGCATCGGACTTTCCGCTTCACGCTGCTTCAGGCTGCTTCACGCCGCTTCACGGGCCCCCGCAACGAGGTTGCTGGAGCCCGTGGATCAACCGGCTGCCGGGCGCGGTCTTCACCCCGGAAAGCGCACCGCCGGACCCCCGCCACAAGGGCGGGAGTCCGGCGGTGTCGACGACGGCCGTCAGGGACGGCGTGCGTCAGGTCCGGCGGTGGGGCCGGGAGGCAGCAGTCAGCCGCCGAGGATCTCGCGGGCGAGCCGCGCGGTCTCCGACGGGGTCTTGCCGACCTTGACGCCGGCGGCCTCCAGGGCCTCCTTCTTCGCCTGGGCGGTGCCGGAGGAGCCGGAGACGATGGCGCCGGCGTGGCCCATGGTCTTGCCCTCGGGCGCGGTGAAGCCCGCGACGTAGCCGACGACCGGCTTGGAGACGTTGGCCTTGATGAAGTCGGCCGCACGCTCCTCGGCGTCGCCGCCGATCTCGCCGATCATCACGATCAGGTCGGTGTCGGGGTCCGCCTCGAACGCCTGGAGGGCGTCGATGTGGGTGGTGCCGATGACCGGGTCGCCACCGATGCCGACGGCCGAGGAGAAGCCGATGTCACGCAGCTCGTACATCATCTGGTAGGTCAGCGTGCCGGACTTCGACACCAGACCGATGCGGCCGGGCTTGGTGATGTCGCCCGGGATGATGCCGGCGTTGGACTGGCCGGGGGTGATCAGACCGGGGCAGTTCGGGCCGATGATCCGGGTCTTGTTGCCCTTGGCCTTCGCGTACGCCCAGAAGGCGGCGGAGTCGTGGACCGCGATGCCCTCGGTGATCACGACGGCCAGCGGGATCTCGGCGTCGATCGCCTCGACGACGGCGGCCTTGGCGAAGGCCGGCGGCACGAAGAGGACGGACACATCGGCGCCGGTCTTCTCCATCGCCTCGGCGACGGAGCCAAAGACGGGCACGTCAGTACCGTCGAAGTCGACGCTGGTGCCGGCCTTGCGCGGGTTCACACCGCCGACGATGTTGGTGCCGTCACCGAGCATCAGCTTGGTGTGCTTCATGCCAGTGGCACCGGTCATGCCCTGGACGATGACCTTGCTTTCCTTGGTCAGGAAGATAGCCATGGTTGTTGTGTCCTCGTCCTTTACTTAGCAGCCAGCTCGGCGGCCTTGTCGGCCGCGCCGTCCATGGTGTCCACGCGCTGCACCAGCGGGTGGTTGGCCTTCGACAGGATCTCGCGACCGAGCTCCGCGTTGTTGCCGTCGAGGCGCACGACCAGGGGCTTGTTGACGTCCTCGCCCTTGGACTTGAGCAGCTCCAGGGCCTGGACAATGCCGTTGGCGACCTCGTCACAGGCGGTGATGCCACCGAAGACGTTGACGAAGACGGACTTGACGTCCGGGTCGCCGAGGATGATCTCCAGGCCGTTCGCCATGACCTCGGCGGAGGCGCCGCCACCGATGTCGAGGAAGTTGGCGGGCTTGACGTTGCTGTGCTTCTCGCCGGCGTAGGCGACGACGTCCAGGGTGCTCATGACGAGACCCGCGCCGTTGCCGATGATGCCGACCTGGCCGTCGAGCTTGACGTAGTTCAGGCCCTTGGCCTTGGCGGCAGCCTCGAGCGGGTTGGCTGCGTCCTTGTCCTCGAGGGCCTCGTGCTCCGGCTGGCGGAACTCGGCGTTCTCGTCGAGGGACACCTTGCCGTCGAGGGCGATGACCTCGCCGCTCGCGACCTTGGCCAGCGGGTTGACCTCGACGAGGAGCGCGTCCTCGGCGACGAAGGTCTTCCACAGGGTCACCATGACCTCGGCGACCTGCTCGGCGACCTCGGCCGGGAACTTCGCCTGGGCGACGATCTCGCGGGCCTTCTCGATCGTGACGCCCTCGTTGGCGTCGACCGGGACCTTCGCGAGCTCGTCGGGCCGGGTGGCCGCGACCTCCTCGATGTCCATGCCACCGGCGACGGAGGCCATGGCCAGGAAGGTGCGGTTGGTGCGGTCGAGGAGGTACGAGACGTAGTACTCCTCGGCGATCTCCGGAGCCGTCTCGGCAATCATCACCTTGTGGACCGTGTGGCCCTTGATGTCCATGCCCAGGATCTGACCGGCCTTCTCGACCGCGTCGTCCTCACTGGTGGCCAGCTTCACGCCGCCGGCCTTGCCGCGGCCACCGACCTTCACCTGCGCCTTGACGACCGACTTGCCGCCCAGCCGCTGGGTCGCCTCGCGCGCCGCCTCAGGCGTGTCGATGACTTCACCGGCCAGCACCGGTACACCGTGCTTGGCGAAGAGGTCCCTCGCCTGGTACTCGAACAGGTCCACGCGCGTCCGTCCCTTGTCTTCTCAGAATCGCCGTAGTGATCGCGGTTCGTTGTCTGCGATGGGCGTGCCGCGAAGGGCAACGTGACGGCGCTGTCACTGAGGGAGGCGTACACGGTGACCGGATACGCGGCATGTCCGTCTCGCAGGTTATCGCCGCAGGACCTGAGGCCCTAAATCGCAGATCACACTCCAGCGGTGATTACCATCACAGATCTTTTGGTCAAGTTACGCCTTCTCGGGATTTCTGCATGCCGTCGGCCGGTTTGTCGTGAGCTGGTCTGCCGTGCGCCGGTTTGCCGTGGGGCTGTTTGTCGTGGGTCTGATTGCCGTGGCTGTGTGTCGCCTGCCGGCTTGCATGGGGTCTGTTTGCCGTGGGGCCGTGTGTCGTCTGCCGGATCGCCGTGGGTCTGACTGCCGTGGGTCTGATTGCCGTGGGGCCCGTCGGCCGGTTTTCGGCCTCCCCGAAGATCTTGAGGGGCCGGGGCCGGGGCCGGGGCCGGGGCCGCCCGCCCCGCCGTACGACGGCCCGGTTGTCACTCGGCGTGCACGCTCACGTCTCGCATCGTTCGCGACCTCCTCCCGGTCGCCTCTGTGCGCCCCGCCTCCGGCGATTCCGGTTCCGACGGCACGGGAATCCTGGGGAAGAAGCCGCGAGTCGTACGCACCAGACCTCCGCAGTCGGTCCGGAAAGCCCTCTTGACCCTTCAACTTCCCGCTTCGGACACTGTCTTGAGCACCTACGGATACAAACGCATCAGGAGTCACACACTTCAGGCTTGGCCCCGTTCCCCCCGTTCCCCCTTTCTCGATTCCTCGGCGCCCTCGCACTCGGCACCGGAAGCGACGTACGGCGCGGCGGGTCCGGTGCCGAGCAGGGCACAGACCACCGCGGCGGCCGAAGCCGCGGTCGACGTAGGAGGTACGGGCCGATGGCCACTCCCCTGACCGCGAGCAAGCTGATCGCGGCGCTGCGCAACGAGGGCCTGGTGGTCCACGAGGTCCGCGACTGGCGCGAGCACAACCGGAACGCCAAAGGTCCCTGGGGCCCGATGAACGGCGTGATGGTCCATCACACCGCCACACAGGGCACCGACAGCTCGGTGGACCTGTGTTACGACGGGCGCTCCGACCTGCCGGGGCCGCTGTGCCACGGCGTGATCGACAAACAGGGGCAGGTCCATCTCGTCGGCAACGGCCGCGCCAATCACGCCGGGCTCGGTGACGGCGACGTCCTGCGTGCGGTGATCAACGAGGACGCGGAGCTGCCACCGGACGACGAGGCGGACACCGACGGCAACCGCCACTTCTACGGCTTCGAATGCATCAACCTCGGCGATGGCAAGGACCCTTGGCCCGAGGCGCAGAAGCTCGCCATCGAGAAGGCCGCGGCGGCGATCTGCCGTGCGCACGGCTGGAACGAGCACTCGGTGATCGGGCACAAGGAGTGGCAGCCGGGGAAGGTCGATCCGCGCGGCATCGCGATGGACGACCTGCGGGGCCGGATCAAGAAGCGGCTGGCGAAGGCGGCGGAGGGCTCGCCGGAGCCGCAGCAGCCGGAGTATGAGCCGTTCCCCGGCGCGAACTTCTTCCGGTCCGGGGCCCGCAGTCCGGTGATCACGGCGATGGGGGCGCGGCTGGTGGCCGAGGACTGCGGCCACTACGAAGTCGGCCCCGGCCCGGAGTGGACCGAGGCGGACCGGAAGTCGTACGCGGCCTGGCAGCGCAAGCTCGGCTTCCACGGCGAGGACGCGGACGGGGTGCCGGGAAAGAACAGCTGGGAAAGGTTGCGGGTGACCCACTCGTAGCCCGACACATCGTCCCACACGCAGCCCAGCCCATAGCTCGACACGCAGCCCAACGCGTAGGCCCTGCAAGCCTGTTGGCGCGCCATGGGACGAAGCGGTGTGGTGGAAGAAACACCAAGGCCGGGCGGTCCTCCCCCACAGAGGTCCGCCCGGCTGTTCATGGGTGTTCCGGCATCGGCCGCCGCCGCGGCCGATGAGCCGGTGGTGTCGGCCTGAGGCCTCAGACGGCCTGGACCGGGAGGGCCGGCAGCGCCGGGATGTTGGCGGCGTTGGTCAGGTCGGCCAGGTTGGCGGGCACGGCCGGGACGGCAACGGCGTCGGTCAGGTTGGCGGGCACGGCCGGGACGGACGGGACAGCCGGAACGGCCGGAACGGCAACGGCGTCAGTCAGGTTGGCGGGCACGGCCGGGACGGCGTCGGTCACGTTGGCCGGGACGGCGGGCACGGACGGGACGGCCGGGACCGCGTCCGTCACGTTGGCGGGAACCGCGGGCACGGACGGAACGGCCGGAACCGCGTCCGTCACGTTGGCCGGAACGGCGGGCACGGACGGAACGGCCGGCACGGCGGGAACGGCCGGCACGGACTTGACCGGGGTCAGGCCCTGCACACCGGCGACGGCCTTGCCGGCGGTGCCCTGCGCGTCGGTCGCGACGACGGCGGCCAGGCCCTGCGCGAACGGGGTGGCGTCAGCGGCCGCACCCTGGGCGAACGCCACGGTGTCGGTCGCCTTCCCCTGGACGAACGGCGCGGCGTCGGCGGCCACACCCTGTGCGAACGGCACCGCGTCGGCGGCCGCACCCTGCACGAACAGCTGCGCCTGGCCGCCGACCGTGATCACGAACGGGGTCGCCTGGCCGGCCGCGTCACCGGCGAGCTGACCGGCACCGCCGACCGCACCCTGGGCAACCGGCACGACCTTGACGACGACCCGGCGGGCGACGGGCGGCAGCACGTCGGAGGCCGTCTGGTCGACGGCCGGACGGGCGGTGGCCAGGGCGCCCTGGGCCTGCTTCGCCAGCTGCTCGGGGCGGATGCCCGCACCGGCGAGACCGGCCAGCAGGTTGTCGGCCGAGCCCGGCGCCTTGGGCAGCGCGGGGGCCTTCGGCAGCGCCGGGGTGCCGGGCAGGCCGCCGGGCAGGTGGGCGGCCGGGACGCCCGGGGTCGCGGGCAGCGACGGAACGGAGGGCAGCGTGCCGTTCGTGAGGCGGCCGGCCTTGCCGAGGTCGGCGGCCTTGGCAGCCTTCTTGACGGCCTTGGCGGCCTTCTTGGCCTTCTTGGCCTTCTTCAGGTCAGCGGCCTTCTGCACCTCACCGGTCTTCGGCAGACCGGCGCCGCGGACCTGCTGCTGCACACCGTCCAGCGCTCCGGTCACCCCGCCGACCTGCGGCAGCTTGCCGGTGGGCAGGTCCTGGGCCGACACGTCGCCACCCAGGGCGCCGGTGGCCTTGCCCACCGTCTTCTTGGCGGTGGAGGTGACGGTCCCGGCCGTCTTCTTCGCGGTGCCGGCCACGTCACCCGTGGGCAGCTGCTGGGCGGTGTCGGTCACCGTGCCGGTGGCCGGCAGGTCCGAACCGACGGGCAGCTCGGCGGCGTTGGCGGCGACCGAGCCCAGGGCCCACAGACCGGTGGCGGCGGCGGCAACGACGATGGAACGGCGAATGTTCGAGCGCATGGAGGTGATGTCCTTCGAATTCAGGAGGGGTGAAAGGGCAGACCTGTCCCGCCCCCGCGCGGCAGGTCCAGTTACAGACGCGGAGCGGTCTGCCCTAGCCCGGGAATTCGAGGATTTCTTCGGCACGCCGACGCGTCGGAGCGCCATCGGCCGTGCGGACGCCACCGGGCAGCAGCCGGAAGCGCAGGGGGTCCACCGGAGCGGTGGTGTGCTGGTCGCCGCCACGGGGGCCGTGGCCGTCACCGGCGGCGGTGTGCGAGCTGGGCACCATCGGAGCCTGCGGGCACTGGCCCGGAAGGTCGTGGTGGCCCGGAGCCTGCTGCTCGTGGACGGCGGCCGGGCGGTGCCCGGCGGCCGACTCCTGCATGTCAGCGGCGCAGTGTGACGACCGGGCGGCAGCAGCGCCGCCGGCCGTGGCAGCGGTGCCCTGACCGGCCTGCCGCGCCTCGCCCGGCGTACGGCCGTGCGGGTGCGTCGCGTCGTCTCCGGGGCGTTCCGCCTGCTCACCGGACGGGAGATGCACGGGCAGTTCGGCGCCTGCCGACTCCCCGATCTCCCGTACGACCCGGCTCACCGGCTCGGTGATCCGGCCGGTGGCGGGCGCGACCTGTTCGGCGGCGGGCCGTACGGCGCCGGCCACCGCGCCGGAGGCGGAGTGGGTGCGCTCGGCGAGCTTCGCGCCGGACGCCTTGCCCTGCCGCTCGAGGGCGGCTCCGGAACCGGACAGCCGGTTCGCCGCCCCGTCCCGGGTGGCGGCCCGGTCCGGGGTGGACTCCTCAGCCGCGGGACCGGCCGGGGTCGAGACCCCGGACAGATCCGCTGTCCGCGTGCGGTCGTCGGCATGGGCGCCGGGACCGAAGGCGAAGCCGAGGGCGACAAAGCCCACCAGGAAGAACCCGGCCAGCAGCGCACGCCGCACGGCCACCGTGCGCGGAAGGCGCACAGCGGCAGGCAGAGCGAGCACAGCAGACAAGGGGGGACCTTCCCATACGGACGGGGACACCCCAGGCACACAGCCCCGGTGTCACGCGCGTCGCGGGCGATCGAGCGATGGCCTGATCCTTGCATGAGGAGCCAGGTGCCACGCAAGTCCCACGGGGGTTCCTGTCACCGTTGCTCCGCCATGTCCGGTATGGGCAGCGGCCGTTTCTCGATCGCAGCCGCCATCACGTCCGGAAACAGATCCGGGGTGCAGGCGAACGCCGGGGCGCCCAGGGCCGCGAGAGCCGCCGCATGGTCCCGGTCATAGGCGGGCGCCCCCTCGTCGGACAGGGCGAGCAGCGTCACGAACTGCACACCGGACGCCTTCATCGCGGCGACCCGCTTGAGCATCTCGTCCCGGATGCCGCCTTCGTAGAGGTCGCTGATGAGCACGACGACGGTTTCGGTGGGGCGGGTGATGCGGGACTGGCAGTACGCGAGCGCACGGTTGATGTCCGTGCCGCCGCCGAGCTGGGTGCCGAAGAGGACGTCGACCGGGTCGTCCAGTTGGTCCGTCAGATCGACCACCGCCGTGTCGAAGACGACCAGCCGGGTGTCGAGGGCCCGCATGGAGGCGAGCACCGCGCCGAACACCGAGGCATAGACGACCGAGGCCGCCATCGAACCGGACTGGTCGATGCAGAGCACCACGTCCTTCTTCACCGACTGCGCCGCACGGCCGTATCCGATCAGCCGCTCGGGGACGACCGTGCGGTACTCCGGAAGGTAGTTCTTGAGGTTCGCCCGGATCGTGCGGTCCCAGTCGATATCGCGATGGCGGGGCCGGCTGATCCGGGCGGAGCGGTCCAGTGCGCCGGTGAGGGTGGCACGGGTGCGCTGCGCCAGCTTCTTCTCCAGCTGCTCGACGACCTTGCGGACGACGGCGCGCGCGGTCTCCTTGGTCGTCTCCGGCATGACCTTGTTGAGCGAGAGCAAGGTGCCCACCAGATGCACATCCGCCTCGACGGCCTCCAGCATCTCCGGCTCCAGCAGCAGCGCGGACAGCCCCAGCCGGTCGATGGCGTCGCGCTGCATCACCTGCACCACGGAGGACGGGAAGTACGTACGGATGTCGCCCAGCCAGCGCGCCACCCCGGGCGCCGAGGCCCCGAGCCCCGCCGCTCGCCGGCCGCCGGGCGCCTTGCCGCCGCTCCCCTTCTCCCGGCCGTAGAGCGAGGCCAGCGCCCCGTCCATCGCCGCGTCCCGCCCCCGCAGTTCACACCCCGTGCCGTCCGCACCACCACCACCGAGCACCAGCCGCCAACGGCGCAACCGCTCGGCTTCGGGGGTGGGGGTGGGGGTGGCGGAGTCGGCGGGGACGGAGGCGGAGACGGCGGAAGCGGAGACGGCGGAAGCGGAGGCGGCAGGGACGGAAGCTGGGTCTGTGGCCGTGGTCGCCGTCGGGTCTGGGGTCGCCGTCGGGTCGGTGGTTGCGGTGGTCGTGGTGCCCGCCGGGTCAGTGGTCGCCGTCGGGTCCGGTGTCGTACAGGTCATGTCCGTGCCCCCGTGAGGTCGTCGGCCGGTCGGGTGGTGTCCGGTTGGTCGTCGCGCGGCCCGCCGCTCAGCGCGCTGCTCGGCCCGTCGTTCGGCTCGTCGTGCGGCTCGTCGTACGGCCCGCCGCTCAGCCCGTCATTCGGCCCGCCGCTCAGCGCACTGCGGGGCCCGTCGTTCCGCTCGTCGTTCCGCTCCTCGTCAAAACCGTGTGCGCCGATCCCCAGCAGCATGCGCAAGGTGGGCAGGACGGCCGCGGCACGGTCGCGGTCCAGGCCGGGGCCGAATCCGGGCGCGGCGGCGTCCGGGGCGTCACCGGCCTGGCGGTGGGACGGCGACGAGGGGCCGCGGCGGATCAGTTCGCCGAGGGTGCGCCGCACGCCGGCCTCGTACTCCGCGAAGGTCCGGCGCAGCAGCGGCAGGACGTCCGTGAAGGCGGCGTCCGGCACACCGGTCAGCCAGCCGTCGACCAGTGCGAGCAGCCGTGCGTCATGGACCAGCAGCATGCCGCCGTCCCCGCCGGCCCCGCCTCCGACGAATCCCTCGATCCAGCCGGCGGCGTCGGTGGGCGGGGTACCCGGCGAGAGGGCGAGCCCCATCAGCCGTTCCGCGCCCCCGTCGCCCAACTCGCCTTCGTCCAGCAGCAGTCTGGCCGCCCGCCCGCGGATCAGCCCCGGTACGGCGTCCCGTTCGCTCACCGCCCGCAGCACTCCGGCCCACCGCGCCCGCAGGTGCTGCGCTCCGGTCTGCCGGCCGGTCGGCTGGTCGGTCGGCTGGTCGGCTGGCCGGCCAGTGTGCGGTCCGGTCTGCCGGCCAGTCGGATGGCTGGTCAGCCGGCTGGTCGGGGGGCCGGTCGGGTCGCCGCCCGCCTGCCCGGTCCCGGGCTGGCCGAGGAGGCCGACGGCCTGGTGGGTGGCGTCGAGATGGCCGCGCATTTCGGCGGCGCCGTCGGCATCCAGGCCCGGGCAGGCCGGTGGCAACCCGACAAAGACCCGCTCGGCCAGACCCATCGCCACCTCGCGGAGCGCCGCCGCGTCCGTGCCCCGCACATCGCCGTAGCGCACGGACCGTACGAGCGCGGGCAGCGCCTGGGCGAGATGGCCCACGTCCGCGTCCAGGGCCGCCCGGTCCGACAGCGCCCGCATCACCACCGGGAGGGCGTCGGGGAGTTCGGCGAGCAGACAGCGCTCGGCGAGCGCCGTCACCTCGGCGAGCGTGGCCGCCCCGGTCGCCTCGGACGCGGCCTTGGCGGTGGCGGCCGAGAGCACGGTCGTGCCCCAGATGCCGGCCTCCGCGACCCGCACCGACAGTTCGGGCTCCCAGCGCAGCCGCCAGGTCTCCCGGAAGGTGCCGGTGCTGCCGCGGGAGCGGGTGGGCTCGCCCCAGGGGATGCCGAGCAGCCGGAGCCGGTGCAGCAGACGGCTGCGGCCGGCGTCGGTCTCCTTGCGCAGGTCCAGCTCCAGTTCCCGTTCCAGGGCCTCCGGTTTGAGCCGCAGCGACCGCTGGCTGCGGGCGATGTCCCGTTGCAGCGGTACCGCGGGGGCGTCGTCCGGGACCTCGCCCAGTACGTCCCCGACCACCAGCCGGTCGTGGATCAGCGACGACGGGGCGTCGGAGCCGTCCCCCATGACGGCCCGGACCGCATCGTCCAGCTCCGTCAGCCCGGCCAGCGGGCGGCCGCGTACCGTGGCCAGCCCCTCGGCGAGCCGCACCGCTTCGATGACATGCGCCGACGAGACGGCGTAGTCCTCCTCCCGGAGCAGCCCGGCGACCTTGGTCAGCCAACGGGCGACGGGGCGGTCGGGGGCGCTGAAGAGATGGCCGTACCAGCCGGGCGAGGCGATTCCGGCGCCGTAACCGCTGTGGCGGGAGAGCCGTCGGTGCGTCCAGGGCACCCAGGTCATCGCCACCTTCGCCTTGGGCAGGCCCTTGAGCAGCTGCCGGTCGGCGGCCACGGTGGTGCGGTGGGTCAGGGCCGGTACATGCCAGGCGCCGCAGACCACGGCGATGTCGTCGCCGAACTCCCGTCGCGCGGCCCGCAGTCGCAGCCGCATATGGGCCTCGCGCACCGGATCGCGGTCGTGTCCGCCGTCGCCGTACGTCTCGCGCAGCGCCCCCATCGCCTCCGCCAGCGCGGCGAACGGGGCCAGCGCATCGGCACCGGGGTCTCCCCCGCTCCTGGCTCCCGCCCGGCCGGCGCGGTGCTCGACCACGTCCTCCCACCAGCGCTCGGGATCGTCGTACCCGGCCGCCTCGGCCAGCACCCGGATCGGATCGACCCGTACATCGGCCTCCGCGCCGGCCTCCTGCTCACCGGGCCCGTCGGCCGCGGCCACCGGGCCTCCGGTATGAGCGCCGTCGGCATCCCCCTTGCCGCCGCCCTGCTTCACGCCGTCCCCCTTGCCGACGCCCCGCTTCACACCGTCGGCTTCCGCACCGGCCGCAGGATTCCCATCGGCCGTCCCCCCATCGGCCGTCTCCCCTTCCTCTTCCTCCCGCATCGCCAGGGAGTGGGCCGCGGGCAGATCGATGAAGCGGACGGGGACGCCGTGCTCCAGTGCCCAGCGCATCGCCACCCACTCCGGGGAGAACTCGGCCAGCGGCCAGAACGCCGCGCGGCCGGGATCGTCCTGTACATGGGCGAGCAGCGCGACGGGCGGCCGCATCCCCTCCTGGGCGGCGAGCGGCACCAGTTCGTCCGCTTCCGGCGGCCCCTCGATCAGGACCGCGTCGGGCGTGCACTGCTCCAGGGCGGCCCGCACCGCGCGCGCCGATCCGGGGCCGTGATGCCGCACCCCGAGCAGCACCGGCCCGCACCTGTTCGTTGTCCGCTCGCTCATGCGCTCACCTCACGGCAGGCGCGGTAGAAGTCCTTCCAGCCGTCGCGCTCGCGCACCACGGTCTCCAGATACTCCTGCCAGACGACCCGGTCCGCTGCCGGGTCGCGGACCACGGCGCCCAGGATGCCGGCGGCCACGTCCCCGGAGCGCAGCACACCGTCCCCGAAGTGGGTGGCCAGCGCCAGCCCGTTCGTCACCACCGAGATGGCCTCGGCCGTGGAGAGGGTGCCGGAGGGGGACTTGAGCTTGGTCCGGCCGTCGGTGGTGAGACCGGCGCGCAGCTCGCGGAAGACCGTGACGACCCGGCGGATCTCGTCCAGGCCCTCCGGCCCGGCCGGGAGGTCCAGCGAGCGGCCGATCTGCTCGACCCGGCGCGAGACGATGTCCACCTCTTCGTCCGGGGTCGCGGGCAGCGGCAGCACGACGGTGTTGAAGCGGCGGCGCAGCGCGCTGGAGAGTTCGTTGACCCCGCGGTCGCGGTCGTTGGCGGTGGCGATCAGGTTGAACCCGCGCACGGCCTGCACCTCCTGCCCCAACTCCGGGATGGGCAGGGTCTTTTCGGACAGGACCGTGATCAGCGTGTCCTGGACGTCGGCGGGGATGCGGGTCAGCTCCTCGACCCGCGCGGTCATGCCCTGCGCCATCGCGCGCATCACCGGACTGGGCACCAGCGCCTCGCGGCTGGGGCCGTTCGCGAGCAGCTGGGCGTAGTTCCAGCCGTAGCGGATCGCCTCTTCGGGGGTGCCGGCCGTGCCCTGCACCAGCAGGGTGGAGTCGCCGCTGACGGCCGCCGCCAGATGCTCGGACACCCATGTCTTCGCGGTGCCGGGCACACCGAGCAGGAGCAGTGCACGGTCCGTCGCGAGGGTCGTCACGGCGACCTCGACGATGCGGCGCGGGCCGACATATTTGGGTGTGATGACCGTGCCGTCCGCGAGCGTGCCGCCGAGAAGGTAGGTCGCGACCGCCCACGGCGAGAGCCGCCAGCGCTCCGGCCGCGGCCGGTCGTCGGCCGCCGCGAGGGCCTTCAGCTCCTGCGCGAAAGTGTCCTCGGCATGCGGTCGCAGCGCTTCGCCGCCCGCGGCGTGCGGCGCCGTCCCGGCGCTCGGATTGTTCTCGTCGTCCGTCGTCGTGAAGCTGTTCTCGGACATGGTTCCCCCTCGTCGCAACGTGTGCGGCCGGCACCCCGAAATCCCTGCGGCCGCTTGCGGAATCAAGCCTGCACCACTCCACTGACAATCCCCCGATAACCCACGCCGAGCTGCGAGTTCGTCGCGGTCCGCGGCGATTGTCAGTGGGGCGTCGTAGCGTCGATGACATGAATCCGCAGGGGGAACGCTGGACGACGGATCAGGTGCTCGCGCTGGCGCCTGACGAGGCTTCGCGCAGGGCGGGCGGCAAGCTCGCGGCGCCAGGACCGTGGTCGGAAACGGGCGCGGACGGGGGTGCGGTGTGGGGGCAGTGCAAGGGCAGCGGCAAGAAGCCGTATCAAACGGTCGTGGACATCAAGGGCCCCGCCTTCAAGTGCAGTTGCCCGAGCCGTAAGTTTCCGTGCAAGCACGCGCTGGGGCTGTTGCTGCTCTGGGCGGGCGACGGCCGTGAGGTGACGGCAGGGGAACCGGCGCAGTGGGCGGGCGAGTGGCTGGCCGGCCGCCGGGAGCGCGCCGCCCCCTCCGCGAGCGCGCCCTCGGGTGCCGCCGCTCCGTCGCGTGCGCCGGCCGACCCGGAGGCGGCCAGGCGGCGGGCGGAGCGCCGGATGCAGCGGATCGGCGCCGGCGCCACGGAGCTGGAGCAGCGCTTGGAGGATCTGCTCCGGTCCGGCCTGGCCTCGGCCGAGCGGGCGGGTTACGGCTCCTGGGACGAGACGGCCGCCCGTATGGTCGACGCGCAGGCTCCCGGACTCGCTTCGCGGGTGCGGGAGTTGGGCTCGGCGGTGGCGTCCGGCCCCCACTGGCCGGCGCAGCTGCTGGAGGAGTGCGCGCTGCTGCACCTCCTCGATCAGGGGTTCCTCGGCATCGAGCGGCTGCCGGCCCCGCTCGCGGCGACGGTCCGTTCACGCGTCGGGCTGACCACGGAGGCGGCGGATCTGCTGACCGGCCCCGAGGCGGCGACGGTGCGGGACCGCTGGCTGGTCCTCGCCCAACAGGACAGCGAGGACGGCAAGCTGACCACCCGCAGAATCTTTCTGCGGGGCGAGCGGACCGGCCGGATGGCACTGCATCTCTCCTTCGGCGGGGCCAACCGTCCCCTGGATGTGGCCCTGGCGCCCGGCCTGGTGCTCGATGCGGACCTCGCCTACTACCCGGGGGCCCGCCCGCTGCGCGCCGTCCTGGGCGAGCGGCACGCCCCGGCGGCCCCGGGGCCCGTACCACCCGGCTGCGGCATCGATGCCGCCCTCGCCGCGTACGGCGACGCGCTGCGCGACGACCCCTGGCTGGATTCCTGGCCGGTGGTGCTCGCCGATGTCACCCCGATACCGAGCCGCGACGGGACGAGCTGGCAGTTGGCCGATACAGACGGGGAGTCGGCGCTCCCGCTGGACCCGCGCTGCCTGGGCCGTACGAGCCTGTGGCAGCTGGCCGCCATATCGGGCGGGGCGCCGGTCACGGTCTTCGGCGAATGCGGCCACCGCGGCTTTCTGCCGCTGACCGCCTGGGCCCCCGCCCCGGTGTCCCTGTGACCCGGACCCCGGCGCCACCGCCGGTCACGACACCCCGCCACCCGCACACGCCGTCCACCACCGATGCCTGGAGGAAGGGCATGACGAGCACCACCACACCCACGGCAGCCATCGTTCCCACCACTCCCACTGCACCCCTCACTCCTGCTGCCCCCACCGCCTCCACCACTCCCTCCGCACGCACCGCGCCCCCTTCCCCCACCCCGACCGCCCCGGCCCCCTGGGCCGATCTCGTGAGCGCCGCGCTCCTGGGGACCGAGCGGCGGACGCCGCCGGTGGCGGTGCGGTCCGGACAGGGCGCCGCCGCGCTGCTGGACGCGGCCGCGGTCAGTACGGTCCGCCGGCGTGCCGCACTGCGCCCCGCGCCGGCCGGTGAGCGCCCCGCCCCGGCCCCGGCCGACCCCCGGCCCTCGTTGCCGCCCGCCGCGCGCCGCCGGCTGTCCCTGCTGCTCGCCGACCGCGGCGGCAGCGGAGGAAGCCGCCGCGGCACGGCCCCCGACCTCACCGAACTGCTGCCCCAGTGGCTGGCCGCCGCCGGTGAGTTGGGCTACCGCGCCCCGGAGGCGCTGCTGCCCGCGCTGCTCGACGCCGCCCGCGCCCGTACGGACCTGCGGCCCGCCGCGCTGGCGCTGGCGGGGCCGCGTGCGCTGTGGCTGGCGCGGCTCAACGACGAATGGAAGTTCGCGCTCCGTGGGACCGGCCGCACGACCGAGCTGCCCGTGGGCGACGATCCCGAGGGCGTACGACAGCAGTGGGAGGAGGGCCTGTTCGCGGAGCGGGTCGCCCTGCTGACCGCGCTGCGCCGCCAGGACCCGCAGGCCGGCCTGGCGCTGCTGGCCTCGACCTGGCCCACGGAGCGGGCCGAGGACCGTCTGATGTTCCTCGACTCGCTGCGCGAGGACCTCTCGGCGGCCGATGAGCCGTTCCTGGAACAGGCGCTGTCCGACCGCAGCCGCAATGTCCGCAGCACGGCCGCCGAGCTGCTCTCCACGCTCCCCGGCTCCGCGCTCGCGGCCCGTATGGCACAGCGCGCGCACACCTGCATCGGCCCGGACCGTACGTCCGGTGCGCCGGCGATCGCCGTGGAGGCCCCGCACGAGTGCGATGCGGGGATGCAGCGGGACGGGGTGGCACCCAAACCGCCCTCCGGACGGGGCGAACGGTCCTGGTGGCTGGGCCAGTTGGTGGAGGCGACGCCGCTGGACGGATGGCACGCACGCTTCGGGGGCCGTGACGCGTCGGCGATCGTGGCGCTGCCGGTGGGCGACGACTGGCGGACGGAGCTGCACGACGCCTGGTGCCGCGCCGCCGTGCGCCAGCGGAACGCCGACTGGGCGCGGGCCCTGCTGGGTGCGCCGGGCGCTCCGTCCCAGGCGGCCGACGTCTCACCGGCCGGCTCGTCACGGGACCTGACGAAGCTGCTGACCGTACTTCCCGACGAGGAACGGGCCTGGTGGGTGGCCGAGTTCATCGCGGCGCACGGCCTGTCGGACGCCTTCCGGATGCTCGGCGTGTGCGCGGTCCCGTGGGCCGAGCCGCTGGGCGGCGCCGTCGTCGACGCCCTGGACATCGCCCGGGACGCGGGCAGCTATCCCTGGAGCTTCAGCGGGGTGATGGGCCTGGCCGAGCGCTGCCTGGACCCGGCAGCGGCGGACCGTCTCGACATGCTCACCGCCGTCACGGACGAGCCGGAGGGCGCCTCACCGGGCTCCGGCGGCTACTGGTCCGAGGCCTTCCAACGCCTGGTCGGCACCCTGCGCCTCCGCGCCACCATGCACGCGGAACTCACCCCACCATCCACCGGCAACAACCCCGCGAACGCCGCCGCCTCGGGCGGCCCCACCGCTGCCGGCCCCGGCGCCGGCACGGACACCGGCGCGGGGACGGGCATGGGAACGGGTACGGGCACGAGTGCCGACCACGGCCCCGGCCCCGGCCCCGACATCAGAACCGGCACCCCGGCCAACACCCCCGTCCGGGCCACACGCCAACCCCTCGCACCATGACTCTCCGCGCCATGACTCAGCGCGCCGGACCCGCCCGCGCCCCGGCCGTCCGCGTCCCCGGGCTGCCCGATGTCTCAGACCGCCAGCGAGCGCACGTTCGCGTTGACCCAGTCCACGATCGAGGCGGTCGTCGCGCCCGGCGTGAAGATCTCCGCGACGCCCTGTGCCTTGAGCGGGGCGATGTCGGCCTCGGGGATGATGCCGCCGCCGAAGACCTTGATGTCCGCCGCGTCGCGCTCCTCCAACAGGGCGATGACCTTCGCGAAGAGGGTGTTGTGCGCGCCGGAGAGGATGGACAGCCCGATCGCGTCGGCGTCCTCCTGGATCGCGGTGTCGACGATCTGCTCCGGGGTCTGGTGCAGCCCGGTGTAGATCACCTCCATACCGGCGTCGCGCAGCGCCCGCGCGATGACCTTGGCGCCCCGGTCGTGCCCGTCCAGGCCCGGCTTGGCCACGACCACCCGGATCGGCCCCGACCTGCCCGCCGTGCCCTGGCTTCCCGCTTGCGCTCCGTCATGCCGAGCCACACTCATCACTGCCTCCAAGCCATGCACGGCACTGTGGTGCCGCCGAGCCGACAATCGATCGCGCGACCGCGATCCGGCGGCCACGAGCGTGAACGAACGTTATCGCCAGCATCGCGTACCCAGCCGTTTCGTGACATCCGGGGAGGGGGAAATCACACATGGGACACGTTCGCTACGCGCTGTGTTCCGCGTGTCGTGCCGCCAGGGCCGGGCTGCGTGCGCGCGGGGCGGGCGCTCGGGGAGCCGCAGCCGGGCCACCGCGCCGCCGGGCGCGCATCAGGACGGGTACGCCGCAGGCCCGCCCTCGCTGCTCATGGCTTCCCACGAGGGCATACGGGGGTCACAGTCGCCTCCCGCATGCCGTTCGGGAGGTCGGCCATGCAGGCCCTGCCCTTTCTCTCCACCCCCCTTCTCTCCGCACCTCTTCTGCTCGCGCGCCTCTTCGCCGCACCACTCCAGGGCGTACGCCGGCTCCCCACCCGCTCCTCTTCCCTGATCCTGCGCAGCACGGTCGTGGAGCTGGCCGTCCTCGCCGGCCATCTCCTCCTCTACCCGACCGGCATCTCCCAGGAACGACCCGTGCCACGCCCCGTGCCAGGACCCGCGCCACACCCCGCAGCCGGGACCGCGGACGGACCCCCGGACGGGCACCCGGCACCCGAGGCAAGGCAGCCCGCCCCCGGCGCGCCGTCACTGCTGCCGACCGAGGGCCGGGCCCATCCACCGGTCCTCCTCCTGCATGGCTTCATCGACAACCGCTCCGTTTTCCTGCTGCTGCGCCGCTCGCTGCACCGGCACGGCTGGCGCCATGTCGAGGCGCTCAACTACTCCCCGCTGACCTGCGATCTCCGTAAGGCCGCCGAGCTGCTGCACCGCCATGTGGAAGAGGTGTGCGCGCGGACCGGGCATCGCCGGGTGGACATCGTGGGCCACAGCCTGGGCGGGCTGATCGCCCGTTATTACGTGCAGCGGCTCGGCGGCGACGCCCGGGTCCGTGTGGTGGTCACGCTCGGCACGCCGCACTCCGGCACCCGTATCGCGCCCCTGATGTCGGCGCACCCGATCGTCCGCCAGATGCGGCCCGATTCCGAGGTGATTGCGGAGTTGTCACGTCCGGCGCCGAATTGCCGGACACAATTTGTCGCTTTCTGGAGCGAGGAGGACCAGGTGATGGTTCCCGCGACGACGGCCAGAATCGACCATCCGGATTTGCTCACGCACAACGTTCATGTCGCCGGTGTCGGACATCTCGCCCTGCCGGTCAACGGGACCGTCGCCGCCGGCATACGTGAAGCGCTGACCTCGACCGAGACGGCGGAAGGGGCCGCGGACGTCATTTCGGTGGCCTGACCCCGGCCGGTCGCGACACCCGCCGACCGGTCCCGGCGAGGTCGAATCCGCGCCGCAGAGGCGACGTGATCTTGACGCGCGATCGAACACGCATCGAACGGGGCGCCAAGAGCTCGCATGGGTACTGCCGAAAGGCGGCCAAATGCCCGGTCTCGCCGAGCCCAAAACCTGTTGAAGATTGTCGCCGCCGCGTACCGCCGGGTACAGTCGCCGCTAATTCTCCTGCTGCCGAGGCGAAAGAGAAGTTGGTGAACGACCGTCACCCATCGGGGGCTCAGCTCCCGACCGGCTCCGCTTCCGACGCCTCGTATGCGCACTATCCGGCCTACGACTCCTACGGGCAGCAGCAATCCCCCACGGGCAGCGCCGAATACGGCGATGGCGACCCCCTCTTCGGATCGCTTCCCAGCTCGTACGAGACCGGTATGTACGACACCGGCACCTATGACACCGGGATGTACGACACCGGCACGCACAGCGCGGGCGCCTACGGCATGAGCGCGTACGGCACGGGCACCTTCCACACCGGCGCGTACGACACGGGGACCTACCCGGCGGCCGACGGCTACGGCGACGGCTATGCCACCGGCGCCTACGACACCGGCACCTACGCCTCGCCGCAGTGGGACACCGGTGCCTACGAGACCGGTGCATACGACAACGGCGCCTACGCCGCCGCCGACCCGCACGCCGCGGGCTACGACCCCTATGCGCACACCTCGTACGAGCCCTCGGCCCACGACGCGGCCGGCTACGCGGCTCCCGGGTACGAGACGACGACCGCATACGAGCCGGCCGCCTACGAGGCCACCGCCTACGGGCACGGCGGGTACGACACCGGCAGCTACCCCACCGGCACGTACGACACCGGCAGTTACGCCACCGGCGCGTACGAGACCACCGGCGCCTTCGACGCGCTCGGCCAGCAGGCCACCGCGCTCCAGGACACCACGAGCTTCGAAGCAACGGCGGTCTGGCCGACCACGGACCGCAACCTGATCGCCGGCATTCCGGCGCAGGCCGGCCCGCCCCCGAACGACACCGTCCACTGGGACACCACCACGTGGGGCGAAACCCCGCACTTCGACACCGACCGGCCCGAAACCGGCCAGTTCGACACGGGCCAGTTCGACACCAATCAGCTCGACACCGACGTCTTCGAGGCCGGGCGGCCCGGGACCGACGACGACTTCTCCGGTCACGGCGGCCTCTCCCACGGTGCCGACAGCACCAGCGAGGCCGCCGCCGTCGCGGACGCCATGACACAGGCCATGCCGGTCACCGCCGCGGCCCCCGCTCCCGCCGGACGGCGGGTCGCCGCGCCGGCTGCCGGAAAGGCCGTCCGCGGCCGGGGCCGGAAACGCCCGGTGAAGCGGTCGGCGCTGCTGACCGTCGCCGTCCCCTCGGTCGCCGCCATGGGCGTGTGCGCCGTGGCCGCCGCGTCCGTCACCGGAATCACCGGGGACGACAAGAGCGAAGCGACCGCCCAGGCCGCGCCCGACGCCGGGGCCGTCAAGCCGTCCGCGGCCAACAACAAGCTCGACACCCAGCTCGCCGGACTCAGCGCCAGCGCCGACGACTTCCGCGACCGGGCCAGCCGCACCCAGGAGCGGATCGACCTCAAGGAGCGCCAGGCGCTGGAGCGTGAGCGCAAGGCGAAGGAGGCGGCCCGCAAGGAGGCCATGCGCCCCAAGTTCGTGCTGCCGGTCAAGCAGCACGGGCTGAGCGCCACCTTCGGCCAGGCCGGTGTGAACTGGATGTCCGTGCACACCGGCATCGACTTCCCGGTCAGCTACGGCACCCCGGTCATGTCCGCCACCGACGGCACCGTCCGCACCCAGTGGAACTCCGCCTACGGCAATATGGCGATCGTGACGGCGCCCGACGGCACCGAGACGTGGTACTGCCATCTGAGCAGCACCAAGATCCGGTCCGGGTCGGTCAAGGCCGGTGACCAGATTGCCTATTCGGGCAACTCCGGCAACTCCACGGGCCCGCATCTGCACTTCGAGGTGCGCCCCGGCGGCGGCTCCGCGGTCGACCCGCTGCCGTGGCTGCGCGGCCACGACCTCAACCCGAACTGACCGCCGTCCCTGCCGGGTGACGGATCCCGTCACCCGGCCCGCACGGCTCCCGTTACAGCTTCTCCACCGGCGCGTACCGCAGCAGCAGCCGCTTCGGCTTCTCGCCGCCGAAGTCGATCGTGGCCTCGGCGTTGTCGCCGCTGCCCTTGACGCCGACGACCGTGCCGAGCCCGAAGCTGTCGTGGGTGACGCGGTCGCCGATGGTCAGCGCGACCACCGGACGGTCGCTGGCGCGACGGGTCGCAAAGCCGCTCGGGCCCTTGGCGCGCGACGACGACAGTGCGCCGCCGAAGCCGCCGCCTCCGCTGCCCGCCGACATACCGCCCATCGACGCGGACGGCGTCGCCGGGCCCGTCCGCTTCCACTCCACGTAGTCGCCCGGGATCTCCTCCAGGAACCGGGAGGGCGGGTTGTACGAGGGCTGGCCCCAGGCGCTGCGCATCGTCGAGCGGGTGATGTAGAGCCGCTCGCGGGCGCGGGTGATGCCGACATAGGCGAGCCGGCGCTCCTCCTCCAGCTCCTTGGTCTGGCCCAGCGAGCGCATGTGCGGGAAGACGCCGTCCTCCAGGCCGGTCAGGAAGACCGTCGGGAACTCCAGGCCCTTGGCGGTGTGCAGCGTCATGAGGGTGATCACGCCGCTGCCCTCCTCGTCCTCGTCCGGGATCTGGTCGGAGTCGGCGACCAGCGCGACCTGCTCCAGGAAGTCGGAGAGGGTGCCCGGATTGTCTTCGCCACGCTCCTGCTCGAACTCCAGGGCCACGGCGGCGAGTTCCTGGAGGTTCTCGATCCGGGTCTCGTCCTGCGGGTCGGTGGAGGCCTGGAGTTCGGCGAGGTAGCCCGTGCGCTCCAGGACCGCTTCCAGGATCGTGGCGGGTCCGGCCTTGGACTCCACGATGGTGCGCAGCTCCTCCATGAGGACGTTGAAGCGCTTGACGGCGTTGGCGGAGCGGGCCGCCATGCCGTACGCCTCGTCGACCCGCCGCAGCGCCTGCGGGAAGGTGATCTTCTCGCGCAGCGACAGGGCGTCGATCATCGCCTCGGCGCGGTCGCCGATGCCGCGCTTGGGGACGTTCAGGATGCGGCGGAGCGGGACGGTGTCCTCGGGGTTGGCGAGCACCCGCAGGTACGCGAGGACGTCGCGGACCTCCTTGCGCTCGTAGAAGCGGACGCCGCCGACGACCTTGTAGGGCAGCCCGACCCGGATGAAGATCTCTTCGAAGACACGGGACTGGGCGTTGGTGCGGTAGAACACGGCGACATCGCCGGCCTTGGCGTCACCGGCATCCGTCAGCCGGTCGATCTCGTCGGCGACGAACTGGGCCTCGTCGTGCTCGGTGTCGGCGACATAGCCGGTGATCTTGGGGCCGGCGCCGGCGTCGGTCCAGAGGTTCTTGGGGCGGCGGTTCTCGTTGCGCTCGATGACCGCGTTGGCGGCGGAGAGGATCGTCTGCGAGGAGCGGTAGTTCTGCTCCAGCAGAATCGTCGTCGCGTCCGGGTAGTCCTCCTCGAACTGGAGGATGTTGCGGATCGTGGCGCCGCGGAAGGCGTAGATCGACTGGTCGGCGTCACCGACGACGCACAGCTCGGCGGCGGATTCGGCGGGGCCGACCAGCTCGCGGACGAGGGTGTACTGGGCGTGGTTGGTGTCCTGGTACTCGTCGACGAGGACGTGGCGGAAGCGGCGGCGGTAGTGGTCGGCGACATCGGGGAAGGCCTGGAGCAGGTTGACCGTCGTCATGATGATGTCGTCGAAGTCCAGGGCGTTGGCCTCGCGCAGCCGCGCCTGGTACATGGCATACGCCTCGGCCAAGGTCTTCTCGAAACCGTCGGCGGCCGTCCCGGCGAAGGTCTCCTCGTCGATGAGCTCGTTCTTGAGGTTGGAGATCTTCGCGCTGAAGGACTTGGGCGGGTAGCGCTTGGGGTCCAGATCCAGATCACGGCAGACCAGGGCCATCAGGCGCTTGGAGTCGGCGGCGTCGTAGATCGAGAAGGAGGACGTGAAGCCCAGCTTCTTGGACTCGCGGCGCAGGATGCGGACGCAGGCGCTGTGGAAGGTGGAGACCCACATGGCGTTGGCGCGCGGGCCGACGAGCTCCTCGACACGCTCCTTCATCTCACCGGCGGCCTTGTTCGTGAACGTGATCGCGAGGATCTGGCCGGGGTGGACATGGCGCTCGGCGAGCAGATGCGCGATGCGGTGGGTCAGCACCCGGGTCTTGCCGGAGCCGGCGCCGGCGACGATCAGCAGCGGGCCGCCGGTATGCACCACGGCGGCCTTCTGCTCGTCGTTGAGCCCCTCCAGCAGCGTCGCCGGGTCGAGGGCGGGACGGGCGGCGCCGTCGCGGTAGAACGCCTCTCTGGGGGCGGGCGCGTCGAACCGCCCGCCGAAGAGGTCGGCGGGGATCTCCTCCGGGGCCGGGCCGTGCTCGTCCTCGGGAGGCGGCTGGTGCTCCTCCTCGCCCTTGTGGCCGAGGTCCGCCAGGAAGCTGTCGTCAAAGAGGCTGCTCATCGCCCACCGAGTCTAGGCTGCCGCACTGACAGCCCGCCGCGGAGTAGGCAATTGCGGGACGCATACGGAGCGGGCCGTGGCGCCGCGGCAGGTCAGGAGGCCGGGCCCTTCACAGACCGGGCACCGCGTCGTCTACCCGAATCCGACATCTGCCACAACAACCCCCGCATCGCGTTCAGGTCACGAAAAGGTTTCGGGCATATCGAACATCAGCCTTCACAGGAGCCACACGAGTTGGCTAACGTCCTCGCTCAGGCAGCCCGCCTCCCCGTGGACGACAGCGTCCGCACGGGCCGCCCACGCCGAGTCCGGCCCTGCCCTGAGGCATCCGGAGCCGGGGACCCACCAGCACCACCGGGGTGAATCGATCCGGGCAGCCGCCGTCGGCGGAGGTCCGGACCGTAGGGCAAGCCTTCCGTCAGCGACACCGCCCGAACCCGACAGCTAACCCGGTAGGCGGTCCACGGAAGGAGTCGCCGGCCTTGGCGTCGCATCGCAAGCCGCGCACCAGCATTCTCGCCTCACCCGGAGGCCGTCGTACGGCGGTCGGACTCACCACCGCCGCCCTCGCCTCGGCCACGCTGCTCTCGCAGTCCGCCAACGCGGCACCCCGGGCGCCCAAGCCCGGCATCGAAGAGGTCAAGCAGAAGGTCGACGGCCTCTACCACGAGGCCGAGGTGGCCACCCAGAAGTACAACGCCGTCAAGGAGCGCGCCGACGCCCAGCGCGACACCGTGGACGGCCTGCTCGACGCCGCCGCCAAGCGCGCCGAGAAGATGAACGAGTCCCGGCGCATGCTGGGCACCTTCGCCTCCGCGCAGTACCGCACCGGCGGCCTGAACCCGACGGCGCAGCTGATGCTCGCCAAGGACCCGCAGCAGTTCTTCGACCGCAGCCACCTCATGGAGCGGATGACCGGCCGGCAGAAGCAGGCCGTCTCCGACTACCAGGAGCAGCAGGCGGCGGCCGCCCGGCAGCGCGCGGAGGCGTCCCGCAGCCTGGAGCGGCTCCAGACGTCGCAGGCCTCCCTCAAGGAGTCCAAGCGGTCCGTGCAGGGCAAGCTGGCCGAGGCCCGGCAGCTGCTGTCCCGGCTGACCGCCCAGGAGAAGGCGCGGATGGCGGAGCTGGAGCGCCGCAAGGAGGCGGCTGCCAAGCGCAAGGCCGAGGAGGAGGCGCGCAAGCAGCAGGAGCGGGAGCGACAGCGGCAGCACGACGGCGGTGGCCCGTCCGGCGGGCAGACCGGTGGCGGCACCGACGACGGCTCCACCGGAGGTTCGTCCTCCGCCAAGGCCGAGAAGGCGCTCGCCTTCGCCCGCGCCCAGACGGGCAAGCCGTACGTCTGGGGCGCCACCGGCCCCAGCTCCTACGACTGCTCGGGGCTGACCCAGGCGGCGTGGAAGGCGGCCGGCGTCGATCTGCCGCGGACCACCTGGGACCAGGTCAAGGTCGGCCAGCGGATCGCCACCAAGGATCTCAAGCCCGGTGACCTGGTCTTCTTCTACGACGACATCAGCCACGTGGGCATGTACATAGGCGGCGGCAAGATGATCCACGCCCCGCACCCGGGCGCCAACGTCCGGGAGGAGTCGATCTACTACATGCCGATCTACGGGAGCGTCCGCCCGGGCTGAGGCCCCGCTCCCCCTCAGGCCACCCCCCACGGTCACCCCCCACACGCCACCGCGCGGCCGTCGCCTCCCGAAACGGAGTGCGAGGACCGCGCGGTGTGCTGTGGAGGGGCGTTCTTCCCGGGTGCCGCGGAGGGGTGTTCATCCCGGAGCGCGGGGCCCTGTTACCGCGCCGCCGGCCGCTCCGCTCAGGTCCAGAGCACCGCGATGAAGATGTTGGCCACCGTCAGCGCGCCGACCGCGCCGAAGACCGGCTTGGCGACGCTCTCCTCGTCCCGCTTGACGTAGACCAGCGCCAGGATGACCACCAGAACGGCCATCTTGATGCCGAGCTTGATGTTGTTGAGGCTGTGGTCCTGGGCCTGGTTGAGGCCGACCAGCACGATGCCGGTGACCAGCATCGTCAGCGCACCGTGCAGCATCGCGGGCACAAAGCGGGCGGTGCCCGCGCTCATCGCCTTCATCTGGGTCAGAAAGCCGCCCAGCAGGGAGGCGATGCCGATGATGTGCAGGCCGACGAAGATATTGATTACTACGTCCATAGTGCTGGATCGTAGCCGCCGCATAGCACGGCCCTTCCGGCAGGGCGCCCACAATCGCCGCTTCGGTCAGGCCGGGCCCGGTCCCGGCCGTGCGGCCTCGGTGCCATGGTCACCCGTGCACCGGTCACGGTCGAAAGCGAACAATCCCGGGCAAGCGGACTCCTTGCCGTGACGCACAGGCTTAGCGTCCTCCTCCAGGCGGCCGACTCCCCGCCATCGCCGGCCTCCCACCGGCGTCCTGTCGGCCGTCCCGCCGAGAGGTGCGGCGGCGGTCCGTTCCCTCGTTACGGACCGCCGCCGGGCCCGCGGCTCGAAGGGAAGGAAGTGACGGCCACCGTGGCCTCGCACCGCAAGCCGCGGCAGCATCCGCTCGCCGCGCTCACCGGCGGCTCGCGCAGCGCGCGCACCGCCCGTACGGCCGCCACCCTGGCCCTGGCCGGTGCGGCCACCGCCGCCGGCCTCGACGGCACCGGCCAGGCCGCACCCCAGCCCACCCCCGCCCAGGTCAAGAACCGGGTCGACGTGCTGTACCAGGAGGCAGAGGTGGCCACGCAGAGCTACAACGGCGCGAAGGAAGCCGCCGAGAAGGCACGCGAGGAGCTGAGCAGGCTTCAGGACGAGGCCGCCCGCAGGACCGAGAACCTGAACGCCGCCCGCAGCGAACTGGGCACCATGGCCGCGAGCCAGTACCGCTCCGGCGGCATCGACCCGACCGTACGGCTGCTGCTGTCCGCGGACCCGCAGCGCTACCTGGACGGCGCCGCGGTCCTCCAGCGCACGGGCAGCCACCAGGCGACCGCGGTGGCCGGCTACGCGCGCCGGCTCGGCAGCGTACGGCAGATCCAGCGGCGGGCCGAGGAGACCGCGGAGCGGCTGGCGGACACCGAGGCGGCGCTGAAGAAGCACCGGGTCACGGTCGTCCACAAGCTGGGCGCCGCCGAGCAGTTGCTCAGCCGGCTGACCGCGGAGCAGCGGCAGCGGATGGCGGGCCGGGGCGGTGCGCACGCCGGCGCCGGCGAGGGCCGCGCGGACCGCGGGACCGGGCGCGGGGACGGCCTTCGCGCCGACACCGGCCCGGAAGCCGCCGCGGCCGCGGCGCGGGCCGCCGACCCCCGTGCCGCGCGGGCCGTCGCCTTCGCCTACGCCGCCCTCGGCAAGCCGTACGTCTGGGGCGCGACGGGACCCTCCGCGTTCGACTGCTCGGGGCTGACCCAGGCCGCCTGGAAGGCCGGCGGGGTCGCGCTGCCCCGTACGACCTACACCCAGATCAGCTCCGGACCACGCATCGACAGGTCCCAACTCGCCCCTGGTGACCTGGTGTTCTTCTACTCCGGGATCAGCCATGTGGGGCTCTACGTCGGGGACGGCAAGATGATCCACGCGCCGCACCCGGGGGCGCCGGTGCGGATCGCGCCGATTGACCAGATGCCGTTCGCGGCGGCGACCCGGCCGGCGTAGGGGCGACGAGGGCGGTGCCGCCCGCTCACGCCCTGAGCTGCGTCCCCAGCCACTGGAAGATCCGCGGTACCTGGTTCTTCCACACCACCGTGGTGTGGCCGCCCGCGCCCGACGAGATCTGCTGCACGGTCACCGTGGTCGGAAGCTGCGCGAACTGCCGCAGCCCGAGACCGGCCTGGTAGCCGTCGCCCGCGGCGCCCGACACATACAGGGCCGTACGCGGCGGCTTCCCCGCCGCGTTGGCGGCCTTGAGGATGTGGATCGGGTTGGAATCGACGCGCAGCTTGGGGTCCTTGCCGGCGAGGGAGTCGCGTTCGAGCGCCGGGTCGTTGTAGCCGGACATGGCGACCGCGGCGCGGTAGCGGTCCGGGTGGGCCAGGGCGAGCTTGGTGGCGCAGTGCGCGCCCGCCGAGTAACCGGCCAGGGCCCAGGAGTCCGGCTTGTCGCCGGCCCGGAAGTTGTCGACGACCATCTTGCGGACATCGACGGTCAGCCAGCTGTCGGCGTTGACCTTCCCGGGGATGTTGACGCAGCCGGTGTCCGCGCCGGGGAGGAGATTGGTACGGGGCGCCACCAGGATGGCCGGCTTGACCTGGCCGGACTGCATCAGCGGCCGGAGCTGCTCGGCCACGCGCAGCGAGCCCAGCCAGGACTTCGCCGAGCCCGGGTAGCCGGGCAGCAGCTCGACCACCGGGAACTTCTTGTTCCGGTAGGCCGGGTCGTCGTACTGCGGCGGCAGCCAGACGTACACCTCGCCCTGGACGCCCGAGATGCGGCCCTTGAGGTCGGTCATCCGGACGCCGGGGCCCACCCTGGGGTCGTCGGCCGGGCGGAACTGCTGGAGCTGCTTGGGCTCGTGCTTGATCTGCCGGCCGCCCATGCCGTCGGGGCCGAGGTCCCGGGCCGCCTCGACATGGCTGCCGGTGCCGAGCAGGTCGTCCCAGGTGTCGTAGAGGCTGTTGGCGTTGTTGACCAGGACGAAGACCACGGTGATGGCCGTTATCTGGGCGAACAGCAGCATCAGCAGCCGGGCGAGGCCGCGCGCGAGGGGCGGCCCGGCTATTCGGCCCCACAGGGCGAGCGGCAGCACAAAGGCGACGATCAACAGCGTGACCGAGGTGAGGAAGAAGGGCGTGCCCGTCAGGCTCATCGGGATCTCGCTTCCAGGACAACTACGCGAAGGACGTGGGGGTGGTTCCGGCCCCGCCTTCGGCAGTGAGCCTCTCCGCGCCTTTAGATGGTGATCAGCGTGGTCCTGGTTGCCCGTCTTTGGTGCTTCTTTACGACCCGGCTCTCCGGCGGCCCGTCACGGCCCCGGAGACGGTTGTGCAGGTCAGACCAGCCGCCGGGCCGCCGCCCAGCGGGTCAGCTCATGGCGGTTGGAGAGCTGGAGCTTGCGCAGCACCGCGGAGACATGGGATTCGACGGTCTTCACGGAGATGAACAGCTGCTTGGCGATCTCCTTGTACGCATAGCCGCGGGCGATCAGCCGCAGGACCTCGCGCTCGCGCTGGGTGAGGCGGTCCAGGTCCTCGTCGACCGGCGGGGCGTCCGTCGAGGCGAAGGCGTCCAGGACGAAGCCGGCCAGCCGCGGGGAGAAGACGGCATCGCCGTCGGCGACCCGGAAGACCGCGTTGACCAGGTCCGTGCCGGTGATCGTCTTGGTGACATAGCCGCGGGCACCGCCGCGGATGACGCCGATGACGTCCTCGGCCGCATCGGAGACGGAGAGCGCGAGGAAGCGGACCGGGCGCTCCGGATCGGCCATCATCGCGGCGCTGCGGCGCAGCACCTCCACGCCTCCGCCCCCGGGGAGATGGACGTCCAGCAGGACGACCTCGGGGCGGGTGGCGGTGATGACCGTGAGCGCCTGGTCGACGTCGGCGGCCTCACCGACCACCTCGACGCCGGTGCGCCCGGTTTCGCCGATCTCGGCCTGGACCCCCGTACGGAACATCCGGTGGTCGTCGACCAGCACGACCCGTACGGTGCGGCCCTCGGCCGCCGCGCCGGTCCCGCCCTGCTGTGCGCCCTCGCTGCTCATCTCTTCCGCCCGTCCCTCGATGTCTGCCCCGCCATCATCCCGTGCTCCGGCCCACGGTGTCGCCACCGGCCGCCCCTCGCCCGTCCCGGTCATGTCTCGCGCTCCTTCGCCGGGCGCTCCATCTCCAGCTCGACGACCGTGCCGCCCTCGGGGGCGGAACGCAGCCGGGCCGTACCGCCGTTGCGCTCCATGCGGCCGATGATGGACTCCCGTACGCCCATCCGGTCCTCGGGGACCGCGTCCAGGTCGAAGCCGGGGCCGCGGTCGCGCACCGAGACAAAGACCGTGAGGCCCTCCACCTCGGCGAACACCTGCACCGCGCCGCCCTCGCCACCGTACTTGGCGGCGTTGACCATCGCCTCGCGTGCGGCCTGCATCTGGGCGCCCAGCGCCTCGTCCAGCGGGCAGTCTCCGACGACCACGACCTCGAGGGGGACACCGTGGTCGTCCTCCACCTCGGCGGCGGACTTGCGGACCGCCTCCGCGACGGTGGCGGGCTCCTCGTCCTCCTCCTTGCCGCGGCCCTCGGGTTTGTAGAGCCAGGCGCGCAGTTCCCGCTCCTGGGCGCGGGCCAGCCGCGCCACCTCCCGGGGGTCCTCGGCGTTGCGCTGGATCAGGGTGAGGGTGTGCAGGACGGAGTCATGGACATGGGCGGCCACTTCGGCGCGCTCCTGGGCGCGGATGCGCATCAGCCGCTCCTCGGAGAGGTCCTGGGTGATCCGCACCAGATAGGGACCCGCCAGCAGCGCGATGCCGACGACGACGGCGAGCGAGGCCTGGAGCACCGAGCCGAGATGACGCACCGATCCCTGGAGCACGACGATGCCGGTCACCCCGATGCCGACCAGCAGCACCCCGGCCGCGCCGCGCAGCACCGGCAGCACGCCCTTGCGGCGGCCGAGTTCGAGCCATTGCGCACGGCGGGAGTTGTCCGCCTGACGCCACACCAGGGCGACACCGGCGCCGATGAGCAGCACCGGCCAGACATAGCCCTTGGCCTGGCCCAGCTGAAATCTGGAGGCGACGATCGCGGTGCCGATGAGCAGCGCGATCAGCGCGAAGACCTGGCCCTTATCGGGCTTGTGCCGCCGCAGCCGCCGTTTCCCGTCGGCCGGGGCGGGGTGCCGGTGGTCCACGCCGCCGACGCCCAGGGGCACGAAGAACCAGAACGCGGCATACAGCAGGGCGCCCATGCCGTCGGCCATGAACAGGGCCACGAACACGATCCGCACCCAGGAGACCGGCAGCCCGAGATGCCCCGCCAGACCGCGCGCGACACCACCGAGCAACCGCCCGTCGGCGCTGCGGTACAGCTTGCGCACGGGCGGCTCGTCAGGGTCCGGCGCCGGGGAGAAGCTCGTCTCGGCGCGGGGCGGAGCGGTGGTCATGCCGTCGATCGTCACACGGCACCCGGGCCCGGGACATCAGGGTCGTCCCTGAACCTGCCCCTGACGTTTCCGAGGGGGCAGCCCGGGGCCGTGCCTCAGCTCTTCGGGTCGGTGCGGCGGAAGCCGTCCTTCAGCACCGAGAAGACCTTCTCGAACTTGGCCCAGTCGGCTTGCGGCGCGGCGACATAGAGCGCGTACTCCTTCGCGCCCTCACGACCGAACCCGAGGTCGACCCCCCGGAAGGTACGGGCCCGGCCTCCGAAGGTGAACTCCCAGATCGCGGCGGGATCGCCCTGGAAGGTCGTCGGCTGCATCCGCAGCCGCGAGTAGACGGGGTAGATCTTCTTGAAGTCTGCCTCGACGGCCTTGAAGTGCTGCACCTGATCGGGCGAGGAGAAGTCCAGAACGCTCAGGGTCAGCTGGGCGCGCTGGGTGTCCTCCGCCTCGCTGGCCCCCGAGGCGTAGATGAGCTGCCGGCCGCCGTCCCTGACAATGCGCCTCCACCCCTTGGGTACGGGGAAGGTCACGCCGAGCGCGTCCTCCTTCACCGTCCGGTAGCCGTCGGGGAGCGGCGGCGGCGGTCCGATGCTGCTGGCGGGGCGGTTGGGAACCGGGGCGCCCTTGCCAGAGGCCTGCTGGGACGCGCCGTCGGCATCGCGGTGCATCAGGTACCAGGCCGCGCCGGCACCGCCGCCGGCGACCAGCACCCCGGTGACGCTCCAGACCATGACCCGCACCGCACGCCGCCCACGGGGCTTGGCCCCGCCCTGCGCCTCCGTACGGTCCCCCACGGCCCGCCCGCCACCGGCCGTGTCCGAGGCAGACATGGGACCGGTCACGGCGCCGATGTCCGTCCCCGAGCCCGTACCCGAGCCGGTGTCGGAGTCCGTGCCCGCGGGAGTCCCGGCACCGGTCCCGGTGCTCGTCGAAGGGCCGCCCGACGCGGTTCCCGTCCCCGTGGTGCGCGGCACCGCTCGGGTCGGCGCCTCCGTCTGCCCGTTCGTGCCGGTCGATTCCGGGTCGCCGTGTCCGACCGTGCCCAGTGCCAGCGTCGGCCAGCCGTACAGCGCCGTCTCCGCCTCGGCCTCGGCGGACCGCAGCGCCTGTTCGACGACCTCGGCCGTCGGGCGGTCGGCCGGTTCCTTGGCGAGCAGCGCCTCGATCAGCGGGGTCAGCACCCCGGCGTTGCGCGGCGCTTCGAGCGGGTCCATGGCGATCGAGTACGCCGTCTCGACCGCGGTGTCCTTCCGGAACGGGGGCCGTCCCTCGACCGCTTGATAGAGCGTCGCGCCCAGCGCCCACAGATCGGAGGCGGGACCCGGTTTGCCGCTTCTGACCCGCTCCGGCGCCAAGTAGTCGATGGAGCCCACCAGCTCGCCCGTCTTGGTGAGCGTGGACGTACCGCTGGCAACCGCGATGCCGAAGTCGGTGAGCACCACCCGGCCGTCCTCACCGAGCAGCACATTGCCCGGCTTGACGTCACGGTGCAGCACACCGGCGGAGTGCGCGGCACGCAGCGCCGCCACCATGCCGCGTCCGATACGGGCGGCCTCGCGCGGCGTGACCGAACTGTCCTTCCGCGCGGCTTCCTTGATGACGTCGCCGAGCGTCAGGGAGGGGACGTACTCCATGACGATGCACGGCATCCCGGCGTCGTCCACGACGTCGTGCACCCCCACCACATTGGGGTGGTTGATGCGTGCGGCGGCCTGCGCCTCGCGGGTGGTGCGCTCGTAACGCCTCGCCAGTTCGTCCGCTTCGAGATGCGGCGCCACATGCAGGCGCTTGACCGCGACCTGACGCCCAAGGACTTCGTCCCGGGCCCGCCAGACGGTTCCCATACCGCCCTGGCCTATCCGCTCGACCAGGCGATACCGCCCGGCGACCAGTCGCCCCTCGTCCACCGACGCCGCCTCCGTCACCGCACGCCCCTCCGGAAACCCGTACGTATTCAAGGCGCAACGATAGTCGCCCACGCCGGCGGAGAACCCTTCGGCCACCACCTGTCCGCACCCGTGTTCCCGCTGGGACCAAAGGGGCGGGGGCATATGCGAACCCACGAGGGGTTTCGGGACCCCCCTGGGGCATATCAGGGCCGCCATCGACAGATCTCAGGGATCTGCCAGGGTTCTCACGGATGCCGGTGCTCGTCCGCCCTTGTCACCATGGCTCCATGAACGATGCAGCCCCCGTCGAGGAGCCGGCGCCCGCCGACCCCGCCGGCCCCACCCCGCCGTCCGTCCCGCTGCGCCGCAGCCGGCGGCACAAGGTCATCGGCGGCGTGTGCGGCGGGCTGGGCCGGCAGTGGGATCTCGACCCGGTGATCTTCCGGATCGTGCTCGCCGTGCTCGCCGTCGGCGGCCTCGGCCTCATCGCCTACGGCTTCGCATGGCTGCTCATCCCCCTCGACGGCGAGGACGAGAACGAGGGCCGCAGGCTGCTCTCCGGCCGCGTCGAGGGCCCCGCGCTGACGGCGCTGCTCTTCGCGCTGGTGGGCTGCGGACTGTTCCTGACGACCCTCGCCAAGGGCAGCATGATGTCGTTCGCCATCATGCTGACGCTGGCGGCGGCCGGTTCCGCCTACTGGTCGCGGCGGCGCCGGGAGGTGGAGACCAAGGGCCCGGAGTCGGTGGACGCCGCCACCGCCCAGGCGGTGGCCGACGCCCCGCCCGAGACCACGGCGCCCCCGGTGCCGACCAGCCCCTCCTGGTGGCGCAACCAGCGCTCCAGGGAGGCAGGTGGTCCGGGCTATCTGTGGGGCCCCGAGAACACCCCGCTCCCGCTCGACATCACCTACCGCTCCGAGCACGGCGCCGCCGCGACGGCTGCCGGCCGGCCTCGCCCCTGGTCCGACGCGGGCGGCCCGCCCCCGCCACCGCACGGCGCCCCTCCCGCCCCCGTCCCGCGCCGAACTCGGCGCACCGGCCGCCCGATCGGCGGCTGGACGTTCCTGCTCGCGCTGCTCGCCGGCGGCGCCACCGCCCTCGCGGTCTCCCGTCACGACGGCTTCGCACCGGCCCTCCAGGCAGGGCTGGCGGGCGCGCTGGTCGTCTTCGGCCTGGGGCTCGTCCTCAGCGCCTGGTTCGGGCGGACGGGCGGCGGCACGGTCTTCATGGTGGTGCTGACGGCGCTGCTGCTGGCGGCCGCGACGGCGCTGCCCGACACCCTCACCACCGACTGGCAGAAGCGCACCTGGACCCCCACCACCCTCGGCGAGGTCCGGCCGCATTACGAGATCGGTTCGGGAGAAGGGAGGTTGGACCTCGGCGCGCTGCCCCTCAAGGGCGGCCGTACGGTCCACACCGGCGCGGAAGTGGGCTTCGGCCGCCTCCAAGTGACGCTGCCCCAGGGCGTCACGACCCGGCTCCATATCTCGCTCGGCCTCGGGGACATCCAGCTGCCCGGTGAATCGCCGCGGGATGTGAGCCTCTCGGGGGGCGGTGAGCGGATCCTCACGCTGCCCGCCGACGGCCTCAAGAAGGGCGAGAAGCCCCGCGGATCGCTGGACCTGGATCTCGAACTCGGCGCGGGACAGGTCGTCATCGAGCGCTCGGCACCGGCCTCCGGCCCGACGCCCTCCGCCCCGGCGCCCCCGGCCCCGCCGTCGCCCGTAGCGCCGACCGCCCCGACCCCTGAGGGAGCCCCCGAGTGAAGCGCCATCGGTTCGTACCGGCCCGTCTGATCGCGGGCCTCACCGCCCTCACCCTCGGCACGGGCTACGGTCTCGACGCCCTCGGCCTCTGGCAGGCCCCCGGCCTCTGGCTCTTCCTCGCCCTCCCTGCCGGTCTGCTGCTCTCCGGTGTCACCGCCGCCGTCTGGGCCACGATCCGCCGCCACCGCGCCCCGGACACAGACGCACCGCCCCTGACGCACTCCTGACCCGGCGCGGTCCTCGCGGCCCAGCGGACCAACGACCGTCCACAAGCCCCGGTCCGAGCCGGCCGGAGTGAACCACTGCTGGGGTGCATCACCGCAGCAGCGAGCACTCACAGCGGCGCACCGCCCCTCGACGTCACGGCGGGAGGGGCCGGTCACGCGCCGACGCGCAATTCAACGGACCCGCACCCGTCTCGTGAGGTTCTCCGCAGGCCAGAGGTGCGAACGGGCACCGCATTACTCAGCAGCCACCGCAAGCGATAAACCATCACTAACCACATTTATTCCCTGAAAGAGTGAAATATTAGCAAATTCTCTCAGCATCAGGCGCTACGCGCCGAAAGAGAGAGGAGAGGAAGCGGCAGTGAGCCGCTTTGGATCGATCGGGAGATTGTTATGTCACGGATCACGCGGGTGACTGCTATGGCAGCTCTTGCGGTAAGTACTGCCCTGGGAGGCGTGTCGGCAGCGTTCGCGGACAGCGGCGCGGGCGGCGGCGCGGCCAATTCACCGGGTGTGGTGTCGGGCAATGCGATTCAGGTCCCGGTCCACATTCCGGTCAATCTGTGCGGCAACACCATTAACGTCGTGGGGCTGCTGAACCCGGCCTTCGGCAACACCTGCTTCAACGGCAACGTGGTGCGCCGGGTGGAGGTCCACCGCGTCGTCAGGCACCACCACCACCACGTCGAGCACAAGCAGAAGCCCGTCAAGAAGAAGCACCACAAGAAGAAGCACCACCACCACTGGCCGTCCGGCGGCGTGCACACCGGCGGCGGCGGCATGCGCTAGGCCGTTTCGTCCGGATCAGCTGACCGTTGGTCCGGACGTGCCGTTTCCTGAAACGCACTGCACGGATCGAGACGGTGGGTCCACCACCTGCCCGAGAAGCAGGGAAGCTGGAGAGGGCCCGCAACCGGCTGCGGATGTGGGCCGCCGGCGGCACCTGGGAGCGCGTGTTCACCGCGCTGATGGCCCGGGCCGACGCCGACCAGGACCTGAACCGGGCGGTTCCGGTGGACGCCACGATCCTCCGCGCTCACCAGCGCCCGGCCGGGGCCCGCACACAAGGGGCCCCGGCCGACGCACGTGGCAGACCAGGCCCTCGGCCGGTCCCGCGACGAAGCGGCCCCTGCTGCCCGGCCGGACCGCGCATCGCAGGCAGCCGCCACTACTGCCCCACCGGTGATCCCCACGCCCCGCCCTAGCCGAACAGCTGCGTCCCATGACGCTTGCGGCGGTGGGCCAGGGCGGCGTCCAGGGAGAACATCGGCGTACCGGCCAGGACGAGCGGGACCCAGGCCATCAGATAGGCGAGGTCGTTGCCGTAGTAGTACGGCGTGGTCGCCCAGCTCACGGTGAGCCACAGGGTCAGCGAGATCAGCGCACCGCCCAGGGCCGCCAGCCGCCCCAGCAGCCCCACGAGAGTCCCGAGGCCCACGGCCAGTTCACCGCCCGCGATGGCATAGCCGAGCCCCACCGGATTCTGCTGAGCGAGCTCCACGAGCTGCGGCAACGCCGCCGCGTCATGCACCTGACGCAGCATCTCACCGAGCGACCCCGGGCCACCGGCCGCCAGGAACGCCGGATCGGTCAGCTTGTCGATCCCCGCGTAGAGGAAAGTGGCCCCCAGAAAGAGCCGCAACGGGAGCAGCGCATGGCGCGCCAGCTGCCCCCGCAACCCGGCGCCGGAGCCCTCAACGGCCACCCCTCCCAATTCGGCACCGATCGTACGATTCGCGTGAACCATGACGTCCGCCTCTCCATTGCCTCCGGGCGCAGACGATTGTGCCCCCGCCCGCGCCTCGTGGGGAGATACGTACGGGCGTGTGCGAGAGGTTCAACGCGGCGACGCACTTCGGGCGACTGTGGCACACAGAATCCTCACGCGACGGCGGCAGGCCGTGCCGCGGCGCTCGCAGTCACCCCTCCGTCGCCCGCTGTGCCGCGGCGCCCATGGCCACCCCGGCGCCGCCCGCCGGGCCCTCAGTCCAGGACGTCGATCGGGTAGCCGTTCGTCTCCACGCCCGCGGCCGTGATCACCCGGACCGTCACCCGGCCCGGCTCGACATCGACCGGCACCGGGACGGTCAGCACCCCGTCCGTCGGATTGGCGAAGCCACCGGCCACCGGAACCAGGGGGACGGGGACGTGAACATCGCCGATCCGTACGACGGTCCGGGCCAGCCGGTCGGGCGTCCCGGCCCCCGGTGGGACGAAGCCGGCGCCGCGGATCTCGATGTCATCGCCGGTACGGACCGGCGCGGCGAGATCGCCCAGCTCACGGGAGCGGACCACCGACAGGATCACCGGGCGCCCGCCCGTCACCGCCTTCCCCCACAGATAGGTCGCCCCGGAGAGCGCGAGGAGCACCACCAACCCCCAGGGCAGCTGCGGAAGGTGTGCCGGCCGGCCGGCCAGCCGCACCAGGGCGCACACCAGCACGGCCGCGTTCACCAGGACGTACTGCACGTCGAGGAAATTGCCCCGCCCCGCGTCGTCCGCCAGCAGATCGGCGGCCCGTGGCCGCTCCGCGGGAACCTTCTGCAACCGCCCCGACCGCACCCGCGCGGTCACCAGCCCGTATGCCAGCACGGCCACGCCGCAACCGACGGCGAGCATCGCCAACAGCGCGCCGGACCGGTCGAGTTCCAGACCCTGGAGCAGACGGCGCCGCTCGTCCGGGCCGGCGGCCACCGCCAGCTGCACGGCCATCGTCAGCACGGCGTACAGCACCGCGCCCGCCCAGCCCGCCGCCACCGTCCGCGAGGTGGACAGCCGCCCGTCCTCGCCGATCAGCGGTGCCAGCGCCCCGCCGTGTGCGCGATGCCACCAGGCGGCCGCCGTCAGCCCCAGCGCCAGGACGACGGCCGCGAGCAGCCCCGCCGTACGGGCCACCGTCCAGCCCGCGCCGATGGCGGTCAGCGCCTGTCCGAGCAGCAGAGCGGTCACCGCGCCCCACACGAGGAGCAGGCTGCGCCACCGTACGGACGCCAGCCAGGCGACCCGTTCCGCGGCGCACCGGTTGGCCACCTCCCGTGCGGACAGCGTCAGTTCGTCGGAGACCCACTGCCGGGCCGCGCCGGCGGAGCGGGCGAGCCCGGCCGGCACCCCGTGCCCGGCCGCGAAGTCCTCGCGCAGCGCGACGAACGCGGCGACCGCCTGCCGGTGCCCCGTACGGGCGCCGTGCGGGCACCGTCCACATCGGCACTCGCCGCCGGTGGCGCGCTCCGCGCCGTCCCCCGGCTCGCCCGTCCCGGCCATCTTGCCCGCCGCATCAACCGACACGTCCGTTACCGCCCCGCCGCCGCTCGCCGCCAACTTGTTGCGTACAGAGGCGAATTGTGCCCCAGATGACCGGGGCGGATGCCAAACGTCCAGCTGGTGGCGGGTGGCGGGCGCATCGGCGCGTTGACGTACGACAAGCGGTGGGTCCGGGCGTCGCACGCGCCCCGCCCATCCGTACCGATGCAACCGGAATCCGCACACCTGACCAGCGGCCGCCCGCGCACCCCCGGCGCGTCCCCTATTCGGGCGAACCGGGGCACGGCGACGGCTGAGGGGTCCGCGCGCTGCGCAAGCTCTCGCCGTGTGCCAAATACACGGACCTCATGGATCGCGCAGCCGCAATGACCTGGACGGACAGGAGGGGGCGAACGGACCGGACGGAAGGGGTGGAGCGGGGGGAGAGGGTGGAGAGGGTGGAGCAGGAGGCCCGGGTGGCCGGCTCGGAACGAGTTGCCGGGACCGGCCCGGCGGACCACCGGAAGCCGGCGGACCACCGGAGGCCGGCGGACCGCCACCCCGCCACCTCACCCACCGGCGCCGAGCCCGGCGCGCCCGCCCTCTCGGCGGCATCCGGCGCCTGGTGGCCGGGCTCCTGGCCGCCACCGCGTTCCTCCTGCTGACCGGGGCCGCCGCGCTGCTCGTCACCGCGCCGTCGGCGACCGCTCACGGCCGGCAGCAACGCCCGGCCGACGGCGACAACTGCGCCTATGCCGGGACGGCGCCGCCCGTGGACGTGCCGACCGACTTCCCCATGCCCCCCGGCTGGCACTTTCCCTGCACCGCGACCAAGCCCCCGCCCACGCCCTCCCGCGCACCGGCGCCGCGCCCGCAGAGCCCCAAGCCCGCGCCGCCACCACCGCCCGCCCCCAAGCCACGGCCGACACCACCCCTGCCGCCGCCGCCACCGCCTCCGCCCCCGACTCCCCGTGCCCGCCCCGCGGCCCCGCCGCCCGAGCCCGCACCCACGCCCGAACCGCGCGTCAGCCGCCCGGCGTCCTCACCGCCCGCCCTGCCCCGCAGCTATGCGCCGGTGTCCCACAAGCCGCGCGCCGGGCGCTCCGTGGTGACCACGACCCTGCTGATCACCGCCCCGGCCGTGCTGGCCGGCGCCGCCCTGCGTCCCCGTTCGAGCTCCTCGTCCGGTTCCGCCGGGCGCCGTTCCTCGTAGGAGGTCTCCATGTCGCAATGGCTGGTACTGACCCTCGCCATGGTCGCTGCCTGTGGCGTCGTCCTGACCATCACCGTCCTCAAGGAGCGCCGGATCAGTGAGGACGACGACCCGAGCGAAACACCCGATGTGATCGAGTATCTGACGATGATGGTGGGGGTGGTCTACGCAATCGTGCTGGGCCTGGCCATCGCCGGAGTCTGGGAGGCCAGAAGCGCGGCCGAGGACACCGTACGGACCGAGGCGCAGGCGCTGCACGAGGTCAGCGCGCGGGCCCGGGCCTACCCGGCGCCGGTGCGGGACCGTATCCGCGCGGACGTCGACGCGTATGTGTCGTACGTGGTGCACAAGGAGTGGCCGGTGATGGCCGAGAAGGGGGAGCTGACCCGCAAGGGCACCGATCTGCTGACGAAGGTCCGGGCGGATGTCACCGACTACCACCCGGGCAACGACTTCCAGGGGCAGTCCTACCAGCCCCTCGTCGACCAGGTCGCGGTGGCCGACGGGGCCCGTACCGCCCGTGCGGACGCGGCCGATTCGACGCTGCCGGGTGTGGTGTGGTTCGGGCTGATCATCGGGGGTGCCATTTCCATCGGCGTGATGTTCACCCTCCAGATCCGGCGTTCGGGGCGGGAGTTGCTGATGGCCGGGCTCTTCAGCGCGTTGATCGCCTTCCTGCTGTTCCTCGTCTGGGACTTCGACGCGCCGTTCAGCCGCGGCATCGCCGCCACCGCCTCACCGTTCTTCGATCTGTTCCCGCATCCCTGAGGCGGGGGGCGGGGCTCTGCGGGACGACCGTCCGTCCCGCGGGGCCCCGCGCCCGCAGCGGCCCCGTCAGTCGAAGAGATCCGGCTCGCTGCGCACGATCTGCTGGTACAGCGGCTGGTAGTTGATCCAGGCCACCAGGTCGTTCCCCAGCTGTTCGCGGGTGCGGACGGCGTTGTGGTGGTCGATCCGGACCGGCTTTCCGGCGGCCTTCGCGGTCAGCTGGACCTGGCAGGAGCGCTCCATCGTGATGAACCACCACGCCGCCGCGTCCACCGAGTCGCCGACCGTCAACAGGCCGTGGTTGCGCAGGATCACGGCCTTGTGCGGCCCGAGCGCGGCCGCGATCCGCCGGCCTTCCGCCTCGTCCACCACCACGCCCGTGTAGTCGTCGAAGAGCGCATGGTCCTCGTAGAACGCACAGACATCCTGGGTGATCGGGTCCAGCAGCTCCCCCAGCGAGGACAGCGCCCTGCCGTACGTGGAGTGGCTGTGGGCCGCCGCGACGACGTCGGGACGGGCCCGGTGGACCTGGGCATGGATGGCGAATGCCGCCTGGTTGACGTGGTGGCGGCCCTCGACGACCTTCCCCTCCGCGTTCACCATGAGCAGGTCGCCGACCGTGATGTGCCGGAACGACATCCCGAACGGGTTGACCCAGAAGCAGTGCGGGAACTCCGGGTCGCGCGCGGTGATGTGGCCCGCGACGCCCTCCTCGAAACCGAGGCGTCCGAAGAGGCGCAGCGCCGCGACCAGGCGCTCCTTGCGATGGCGCCGCTCGTCCTCGATGGTCTGGTGCGCCGGCGGCATCGCGAAATGCAGTTGTTCGGTGGGTATGGGGGTCGGCTCGGGCATCGCGGCTCCTCCTGGCACGTACGGCACTTGATGCTCGATGCGGAAGCTACCTTCCACTACCCGAGGTAACCAGGGGCGTGACCGGCGCGAATGGCCCGGGCTGCATGATGAGGGCTCCAGGAACGGCAGCAGAGGGGGCACCATGAGGGCCATATCGGTCAGCAAGGACATCGAGGCCACACCGCGGCAGCTCTTCGCCGTCCTCCGGGACCCGGCCAGGCACGCCGAGCTGGACGGCTCGGGCATGCTGCGCGGCCGCCCGGAGGGCCCGTCGCTGCTGGGCCCCGGCGACCGGTTCAGCATGGGGATGGCGCAGGGGCGCCTCGCGTACCGGTCGGTGAACGTCGTGGTGGAGTACGAGAAGGACCGGCTGATCGCCTGGGAGACCTGGGGTGAGTTCCGCGGCCGGCGGCTCGTCGGCGGCCAGCGCTGGCGCTACGAGCTGACGCCCGTGGACGGCCCGGACGACGCTGACGGCACGGGCGGCACGGTGGGCATGGACGGCACCGGGAGCGGGGGCACCACCCGGGTCACCCACACCTACGACTGGGCGCGCGCCCGGCTCCCCCGCCTCGTCGTCGAGCTGCCCGGCTTCCCGAAGCGGATGGGCCCGGCCATGGCCACGTCGCTGGAGC
The DNA here is from genome assembly GCF_023544705.1 of Streptomyces sp. MCA2. NCBI lineage: Bacteria > Bacillati > Actinomycetota > Actinomycetes > Kitasatosporales > Streptomycetaceae > Streptomyces > Streptomyces sp. MCA2. Next base: position 38,812 of record NZ_JAMJFM010000039.1, on the reverse strand, counting down.
GGCTGGCCTCGGCCGTACGGGTCTGACGGCAGGCCTGAGGACGCGGCTCCTGTGCGCCGCCGTTCCCGCGGGCCACGACGGAGGCGGGGAGCGGCGGCCGCGGCGAAGCGGTGGTCTCCGGGCGTTCACTCCCGAAGCCGGCTGAGGACGGCCGAGGCGAGCGCCGCGTCCAGTGCTCCGACACCGGTGAGGTCGGCGACCGTGATCGCGGTGTCCGGCCGGTCGACGGGCGCCTTGAGCAGCAGCCCGGCCGCGATGTCGCCGTCCTCGGCGGCGGACCCGGCGCGGACGGCGTGGCCGAAGTCTCCGTGGTCGAGGCACTGGGCGTGGTCGTCGGTGGCGATGAGCCGTGCGCGGTGAAAGAGCGCGGGCGGCAGCTCGTTCTTGTGCGGCATGTCCGTGCCGATGCCGGTCACATGGGCGCCCGGGCGCACCATGGCGGCGTCCAGAACGGGGGCCGTGGCCGGCGTCGCGGTGATGATCATGTCGGCCCGGGCCGCCTCCGCCGCCGTGGCGGGCCGGGCGGCCAGACCGTGTGCAGCGAGTGCCTCGCACAGGGCGCGGGCCTTGTCCGGGGTGCGGCCGTGGACCAGGACCGGGCCGAGCGGCCGGAGTCCGGCCAGCCAGAGCGCCTGGAGACGGGCCTGTTCGCCGGTGCCGAAGACGGCCAGCGTGCCGGCGGCGGGCCGGGCCATGGCATGGGTGATCAGCGCGCCCGCGGCGGCGGTGCGCCAAGCGGTCAGCAGACCGCGGTCGTCGAGGAGGGCGCGCGGCGCTCCGGTGCGGGCGCTGACGACGCAGACCAGACCGTGGTGGGCGGGGAGGCCACGCGCCGGGTTGCCGTAGAAGCCGGTCGCGATCTTGACGGTGAAGTCGGCGGCCCCGGTGATCCGGCCCGCTTTGACGTGACAGTCCCCGTCGGCTTCGGGGAAGTCCAGGTGCAGCGGCGGCGGCACGCTGGTGCGGCCTTCCGCGTGTGCGATCAGCGCCGCACGGACGGTGTCGAGGACCAGTCGCGAGGTGACGGCCCGTTCGATGGCGGCCGCGTCGAAGACCGGGAGCGTCATCGGCGCGCCCGCATCCAGTCTGCGAAGGCCGCCAGGCCCTCTTCCGGGTTGCGGCGGCCGATGCCGATGCGGAAACGGTCGGCGGGGGTGGCGGTGAGTTCGGAGCGGTAGATGCTCGCGGGCAGCAGCAGGACGCCGGCCTCCTCGACCAGACGGGTGCAGAACTCCTCCACTCCGTCGGCACCGAGGTAGCGGGGGTAGGCGACGCATCCGCCGTCCGGCCGCCGCCACGCGAAGTCGTCCGCGAACTCCGCGAAGAACGCCTCGAAGGCCGGCAGATTGGCGGCGATCAGGGCCCGGTTACGGTGCAGGATCGTCTCGCGGGCCTTCAGGGCGATACGGGCCAGGACCTCGCTGGGCGCGGAGTTGCAGATGGTGGTGTAGTGCTTGGCCCGCTCCAGACGGGTGCGCAGCGCGCGGTCGCGGCAGGTGATCCAGCCGATGCGCAGCCCGGGAAGCCCCAGGGACTTCGAGGTCACGTTCAACGACAGCGCGCGCTCGGACAGATCGGCGGCCTGCGGCAGGGTGCGGGCCTGGTCGCGTTCCAGCCCGCGGTAGACCTCGTCGCTGAACAGGTGGATGCCGCGCTCGTCGCACAGGCGGGCCAGTGCGCGGAAGTCGGCGGCGTCGAGGACCTTGCCGGTCGGGTTGTTGGGGAAGTTCACCGACACGACCCGGGTGTTCGGCCGGAGCGCCGCCGCCACCTCGTCGAGGTCCAGGGCCCAGTCCCGGTCCGCGTCGAGGGCCACGCCGGTGACCTCGCACAGCGCCAGCGGCACGGTCTCGGCGGCCTGGTAGTTCGGGGTCACCACCACCGCGTGGTCACCGGCGCCGAGCAGCACGTTCATCGCCAGATACAGGGCTTCCTCGGCGCCCGCGAAGCAGATGACGTCGTCCGCGCCGGCCTGCTCGTACGTCCGGGCGATCACTTCCCGCAGGGCCGGGTCGCCGAAGGTCTCGGTGTAGCCCAGGGACAGATTCCCGAAGGCCTCCCGGTCCTCGTCGTCGGCCAGCCCGAGCAGCTCGGCGAGCGTCATGGTCTGGACGTCGGAGGCGGTCAGATGATGGCGGGCGGTGAACTCCCAGCGGGAGAAGTACGTTTCGAGCCGGAAGTCGGGCAGCCGGGTCATGGTGGTCAGTCCTTTGCGCTGGATGCTCTGAGTTCGGCCAGCAGGCCGTAGACGGTGGACCGGGACACCCGCAGGGCCCCGGCGACGACCGGCGCGGCGCGGCGCACCGCGAACACCCGGGCCTCGTCGAGCCGGCCGAGGACGGCCAGGCGGTCCTGGCGGGTCATGCGCTCGACGGGACGGCCCGTTTCGCGGACGTGGCTGCCGATGATGTGCTGGATGCGCTCGGACCAGTCCTGCTCGAACAGCGGCTCGGGGCGCTGCACGGCCGGGGCGCCGAACGCGGACAGCACCGCCGCGGCCTGTTCCAGCGGGGTGCGGTCGAGGTTGATGCACAGCACGGCCGACGGCCGGTCGTGCGCATCCCGCAGGACCGCGCTCACCGACGAAAGCCGGCGGCCGTCCGCGAGCAGCTTCTCGTACGGCCCGTACACGTCCTGCGCCGACGGGTCGAGCCCGTCCAGTTCGCCGAGCAGGGAGGGGTCCCCCGGGCCACGGGAACTCATCGGATTCCAGATCTCCAGGACCCGGTCGGTGTCCGGGTCGTGCAGCACCACCTCGGCGTACGGACCGAGCAACCGCGCGACGGCCTGGCACACCGGCGCCCACATCCGCACACGGGGGTCCCGGGCCTCTTCTGCTTGTCCCATGCTTGGACTGTAAGTCCAGACTGGACAGAAAGTCCATACGCGGCGTCGTCAGGCGGTCGGTGGGATCACTCCGACCCTGCGGGTGGGGTCACTCCCACTCGATGGTGCCCGGGGGCTTGCTGGTGACATCGAGGACGACGCGGTTGACGTCGGCGACCTCGTTGGTGATGCGGGTGGAGATCCGCGCCAGCACGTCGTACGGCATCCGGGTCCAGTCCGCGGTCATCGCGTCCTCGGAGGAGACCGGGCGCAGCACGATCGGGTGGCCGTACGTACGGCCGTCGCCCTGGACGCCGACCGAGCGGACATCGGCGAGCAGGACCACCGGGCACTGCCAGATCTCGCGGTCCAGACCGGCCGCGGTCAGCTCCTCGCGGGCGATGGCGTCGGCCTCGCGCAGCAGGTCCAGGCGCTCCTTGGTGACCTCGCCGACGATGCGGATGCCCAGGCCGGGGCCGGGGAACGGCTGGCGGTGGACGATCTCGTCCGGCAGGCCGAGCTCGGAGCCGACCATCCGGACCTCGTCCTTGAACAGCTGGCGCAGCGGCTCGACGAGCTGGAACTCGATGTCGTCGGGGAGCCCGCCGACGTTGTGGTGCGACTTGATGTTGGCGGTGCCCGTGCCGCCGCCGGACTCGACGATGTCCGGGTAGAGCGTGCCCTGGACCAGGAACGCGACTTCCTCGCCCTCGGCGCCGGCCTCGGCGACCAGCTCGGCCTGGGCCTGCTCGAAGACGCGGATGAACTCGCGTCCGATGATCTTCCGCTTCTGCTCGGGGTCGCTGACCCCGGACAGCGCGGTCAGGAAGCGCTCCTCGGCGTCGACGACCTTCAGCTGGACGCCGGTGGCGGCCACGAAGTCCTTCTCGACCTGCTCGGACTCGCCCTTGCGCTGGAGGCCGTGGTCGACGTAGACGCAGGTCAGCTGGTCGCCGATGGCCTTCTGCACGATGGCAGCGGCCACCGAGGAGTCCACGCCGCCGGACAGCGCGCAGATGGCGCGCTTGGTGCCGACCTGGGCGCGGATCGCGGCGACCTGCTCCTCGACCACGCTGGTGGTGGTCCAGCTCGGCTCGATGCCCGCGCCGCGGTAGAGGAAGTGCTCCAGGACCTGCTGGCCGTGCGTGGAGTGCATGACCTCGGGGTGGTACTGGACGCCGTAGAGCTTCTTCTCGTCGTTCTCGAAGGCGGCGACCGGCACCACGTCCGTGGACGCGGTGACCGTGAAGCCCTCGGGGGCGGCGGAGCAGGCGTCGCCGTGCGACATCCACACCGGCTGCTCGGCGGGCGTGCCCTCGAAGAGCGTGGAGCCGGGGCGGGAGACGGTCAGGGGGGTACGGCCGTACTCACGGGCGCCGGTGTTGTCGACGGTGCCACCGAGGGTGGTGGCCATGAGCTGGAATCCGTAGCACATTCCGAAGACCGGGACACCGGCCTCGAAGAGCGAGCGGTCGAGACTGGGGGCGTCTTCGGCGTAGACCGACGAGGGGCCGCCGGAGAGGATGATCGCCTTCGGGTTCTTGGCGAGCATCTCCGCCACCGGCATGGTGGACGGCACGATCTCGCTGTAGACCCGGGCCTCACGGACCCGTCGGGCGATGAGCTGGGCGTACTGTGCGCCGAAGTCGACTACGAGGACGACGTCCGGGGCAGCGGCAGGGGGCGCTGATGGCACTTCGGCGGCCTTCCGGCGGTGTGGAGCAGGGGTTGGACTTTCGATTCTAACGGGCTCATACTGAGCCCCATGTCCAAGCAGCTGACCTTCGTCTTTACCTATGGCACCGGCCCGTCCGGCTGCCATGGTCGTGCTGCTTGATCCACTGACAAGCAACTTCCCAGGCGCCCCGGGCCGAAATGGTCCGGGGCGCCTGCGTCTGTCGGGACCGATCAGCGGCTCCGGGGCCACTCACCCCAGGAGAGACGACATGAGCACCGAGACCCGCACCACCACCGCACCCGCCCCCGGCACCGGCGCCCACACGCCCGAGGCCGCCGGGATCATCAGCGACGCCCGGCAGCGGATCGACGATCTCGACGGCCGGATCATCGGCCTCGTACAGGAACGGATGGCCGTCTCGGCCGTCATCCAGCGCGAGCGCCTCACCTCCGGCGGACGCCGGGTGAACCTCTCCCGCGAGATGGAGATCCTCGACCACTACCGCGGCCAGCTCGGCAAGCCGGGCACCGCGCTGGCCATGACCCTGCTGGAGCTGTCCCGGGGCCAGATCTGAGGCGGGCGGGAAGCGGGGAGCCGGGGGCGCCCCCCGGGAGCGCGGGCGCCTCAGGAGCGCACCACGCCCCGGGCGCACGGCGGCCGGGCGGAGGCGGTCGGCACGTCGCTGCCGGATGCCGGATAACGGATGGCTGGATCCGGACGGTGTTCGGGCGGCTCCGGGGTCGGCGGGCCCGGGGCCCTGCGTGGCTGGATCTGGACGGCATGCGGTCGGTTTCCGGGCCACCGGGGCGCGTGGTCAGGGTGCATGCGCCCCGGCGCAGCTGCCGGATCTGCGTTCGGTTGCCGACTCACCCGTACGGCGCGTGACCGGCCGCTGCGAGGCTTCGTTGTTCCCGGTGCCACGCCAGCCAGGCGCGGCCTTGCAGGACTACGCGTAGACGCCGCCCCACGGGCGGAAACCCGGAGCGATGAGACGCCGGCCGCTTGCCGCGGCCCGCGTCGTGGGACCTCACTCCGGTGCCGTGGCCGGTCAGCAGGGGACAGCAGCCCGGTCACATCCGATGGGGTGGTCGGTCCTGGGGACGCCCGGGACCGACCGCATCCGGTCGAAACGGTTGCGCCAGGTGAGGCGTATCCAGGACGATGCTTGACGAACGACCTACCGCATCCGGTATGGACTTTTGCACTGCCATGGGTCCGGCCGGCGCGGTATCCGCACCCTCACGCACCACCCCAAGAGCCAGCGGCGCTACCCCCCCCCCCAGCGCCGCCCGTCGGTGCCGGCGCTGCCCTGACGCCGGCACCGAAAGCAAAGGGCCCCGTGGCCGTCCGCAACCCCCCTCGCGGACGGTGTCCGGGGCCCTTCGCTGTGCCGGGAGTGCGCCCGGCGCACGGCCCCTCGCGGGGCCCGTCCTGTGCACCGCCTGTGCGTTTCCTGTGAGGCTGCTGTGACAGGTGTGACGGTCATCACTGGCGCATTTTTATTTGAGTGGACAACCTTTTTTGGCCATGGCCGGTCATGTACCTGCAATCGCACGGCCCTACCGCGCCCCACCGCGACGGCCCGCCACCCACGTGTCCCCACGGCACTTTGGACCCGAGAGGTCTTCTCGATGAAGCTTCGCCGTGCCCTGACGGCTGCCGCCGCGACGGCCGTCATAGCCCCCGCCGCCCTGCTGGCGGCCCCTGCCGCGTTCGCGACCGGCCCCGACACCGAGGCCGGCGTGAGCGCCGAGCCGACCCCGGGCACCCCCGGCTCGGACCCGTCCGACGACACCACCACGCAGCCGGAGACCCCGGGCACCGGTGACGAGACCGCGCCGGGCGACGACACCCCGGGCGACGACACCGCTTCCGGCGGCGAGACCGGGAACGCGGACGACACCGGGAACGGGGACGGCACCGGGCCGGCCACCCCGGCCACCCCGGGCGGCGGCACCGGGCCCAGCGACTCCGCCGAGCCCACCACCCCGGCCGAGCCCACCGAGCCCACCGAGCCGGGCGAGCCCGGGGACGAGCCCGACTGCACGGTCGACGACGCCGCCATCAAGGTGACCGTCGCCGGCCTGCCCTCCGAGCTCGTCGCGGGCGGCGGCTGGAAGGGCTTCAGCGTGCACCTCGCCAACACCACGGACCACACGCTGGACGAGGTCTACCCGGTCATCTACGCGGTGCCGACCGGGAACTTCGAGCACCCCACGTCGCAGCTCGACCTGGAGTACCAGAACCCGGACACCGGCAAGTGGACCTCGTTCGACGAGTGGACCGACGGCCAGTACTTCGGCTGGTTCCAGCTCGACGCGCACCGGACCGCGCAGCTCAAGCTGCGGATCCGCGCCGACAGGGGCGCCGCGGCCGGTGACGGCTTCGCGCTGGTGGCGGGCGACTACCAGAACAAGGACGGCTCCTGCGGCTGGTCCGAGGAGCAGTGGTACGACTTCACGATCCTGCCCGCCGGCAGCAAGCCGGGCGAGATCCCGCCGGCCAAGCCCGGCAAGCCCGCCAAGCCCGGCAACAAGCCCGGTACGCAGGGCGGCGGAAAGCCGGTCGGCACCACCGAGCCGAAGGACGGCATGGACAAGCTGCCGGTGACCGGCAACCTCGCCGAGACCGGTGCCTCCTCCGCGCTGCCCACCATCGGCATCGTGGGCGGTGTCGCCATGGTCGTGGGTGCGGGCGCCCTTTTCGTGGTCCGGCGTCGTAAGACGGACGGTGCCGTCGCCGCGTAAGGCGGGCGCATCCGAGGAGGGCCGCACCCGGGCCGGGTGCGGCCCTCCGTCGTGCGCGGGCAACCGCCCTACGTCAGGGACTTCTTCGGCGGTACCGGCGGGACGGCCACGAACGGCAGGGTCAGCGCGCCGAACGCCTCTCGGGGGACGGCGGGGCGGACCGGCTCGACGGGGGCCAGCCGCTGGTAGGCCCGGCCCTGGGCGGGGCGCGGGTCGGGCTCGCCCTTGTTGGGCCACAGCGACATCGCGCGCTCGGCCTGCGCGGTGATCGTCAGGGACGGGTTGACGCCGAGGTTGGCGGAGACCGCGGCGCCGTCGACGACCGAGATGCCCGGGTGGCCGTAGAGGCGGTGGTAGGGGTCGATGACGCCGGAGTCGCCCGAGTCGCCGATCGGGCAGCCGCCGAGGAAGTGCGCGGTGAGCGGAGTGCCCATCAGCTCCCCGATGTTGGAGCCCGCGAAGCCGTTGATCTCCTCGGACAGCAGCGTCGCCGCCTGGGTGGCCTCGGGGATCTGGTTCGGGTTCGGGGCCCCGTGGCCCTGGCGTGCGGTGAGCAGGCCCTTGCCCAGACCCTTCGGCTTCCGGTACGTCGTCAGGGAGTTGTCGAGGGACTGCATGACCAGGCCGATGATGGTCCGCTCCGACCAGCGGCGGTTGGAGAGCGAGCGGAGCGCCAGCCAGGGGTGGCGGGCCACGTTGCCCAGCCAGCCCGCGACGCGTCCGGTGGGCCGGTAGGGAACCTGGAGGATCGTCATGCCCCCCATCGCGTTGGAGCCCTTGCCGTAGCGCACCGGTTCGATGTGGGTGTTCTCGTCGGGGTGGATCGACGACGTGATCGCCACGCCCTTGGTGAAGTCGGCCTTCTGGGCACCGTGCCGCTTGCGGTAGCGGCGGTTGTCGGTCTGCGCGCCCACCAGCGCCTCGGAGTTGGTACGGGTCAGCGAGCCGAGGCGGCCGGAGAGGTACGGGAGCCGTCCGCTGTCCTTCATACGGTGCAGCAGGCTCTGTGTGCCGTAGGTGCCGGCCGCGATGATCACGCGCCGGGCCGTGAACGTACGGCCCTGGCCCTTCTTCTTGTTGTCGGTCGGCAGCGTGCTGACGGCGAAGCCGCCGCGGGAGTCCTCGGTGAGCGCGACGACGGAGGTCATCGGGTGGATGACGGCTCCCGCCCGCTCGGCGAGGTAGAGGTAGTTCTCGTTGAGGGTGTTCTTCGCGCCGTGGCGGCAGCCCGTCATGCACTCGCCGCACTCGGTGCACGCCTTGCGGGAGGGGCCCGCACCACCGAAGTACGGGTCCGCGACCTCTTCTCCGGGCGCCGCCTTCGCGGCTTCGGCCCCCTCCTCGCCGACGGCGTCCCGGCCGTCCCCGAAGAACACCCCGACCGGCGCCATGTGGAAGGAGTCGCCGACGCCCATGGCCTGTGCGGTCGCCTTCAGGTGCACATCGGACGGCGTCATCGTGGGGTTGAGCCGTACGCCCAGCATCCGCTGGGCCTGGTCGTAGTACGGCTTCAGCTCCGCCTGCCAGTCGGTGATGTGCTTCCACTGCGGGTCGTCGAAGAACGGCTTGGGCGGTACGTAGAGGGTGTTGGCGTAGTTCAGCGAACCCCCGCCGACCCCGGCACCCGCCAGGACCATGACATTCCCGAGCAGGTGGATGCGCTGGATGCCGTAGAGGCCGAGGGCGGGGGCCCACAGATAGCTCTTGAGGTCCCAGGAGTTCTTCGGGAGCGTCTCGCGGGTGAAGCGGCGGCCGGCTTCGAGGACGCCGACGCGGTAGCCCTTCTCGGTCAGCCGGAGCGCGGAGACCGAGCCGCCGAAACCGGAGCCGACGACGAGCACGTCGTAGTCGTACCCGTCGTCCTGGCAGCCGTCGGCATCAGGGGCGTCGATGGCGTCAGGGGCATCGTGGGTGTCATGGGCGTCCCGGTCGCCGTTCCGGTCCTGATTCCGGGCAGAGTTCTCCTGGGGCACTGGCTCTCCCTGCTGAATGGTTAGCGGAGTCGGAACGCCTTCATCGCGCGCAAGCTGCGGGTCATGAACTGTGCGTACTTCTCGTCGGTCATCCCGAAGGACGGCGCGAGCGGCATCAGCCGCTGCTGGGCGACGGTCTGCGCCTCGGTGTACTTGAGGATGCCCTCGGAGCCGTGCCGGCGGCCCAGGCCCGAGTCCCCCATGCCGCCCATCGGCGCCTGCACACTGCCGTAGCCGGCCGCGTAGGACTCGTTGACGTTGACCGTGCCCGTCCGCAGCCTGGCGGCGACCGCGCGGCCGCGGCGGCCGTCCTTGGTCCAGACGCTGGAATTCAGGCCGTACGGCGTGGCGTTGGCGAGCGCCACCGCCTCGTCCTCGTCGCTGAAGCGGTAGATCGAGACGACCGGGCCGAAGGTCTCCTCGCCGCAGACCGCCATCGGGGCCTGGACGCCGTCGAGGATCGTCGGCTCGTAGAAGAGCGGGCCGATGTCGGGGCGGGGGCGGCCGCCGGCGACCAGCTCGGCGCCCTTGGCGACGGCCTCCTCGACATGGCGGGTGACGGTCTCCAGCTGGCGCTCACCGACCAGCGAGCCCATGTCGGCGCCGTAGGCGAGGGAGTTGCCCAGCCGCATCGCCTTCGTACGGGCGGCGAACCGCTGGAGGAAGTCGTCGGCGATGGACTCGTGGACGTACAGCCGCTCGATGGAGATGCACAGCTGGCCCGCGGAGGAGAAGCAGCCGCGGACGGCGCCGGACGCGGCCTTCTCCACATCGGCGTCCTGGAGCACCAGCATGGCGTTCTTGCCACCGAGTTCGAGGGAGACGCCGACCAGGCGGGCGGCCGCGCCCTGGGCGACCTCGCGGCCCGTACGGGTCGAGCCGGTGAAGGAGACATAGTCGGCGTGCTCGACGACGGCGGGGCCGACGACCGGGCCCTCGCCGAGCACGACCTGCCAGACGTCCTCCGGCAGCCCGGCCTCGATGAGCTGCTCACGGGCCCACAGCGCGGTCAGCGCGGTCTCCGTGTCGGGCTTCATGACGACGGCGTTGCCCGCGACGAAGGCCGGCAGGGCGTCGCCCACGGACAGCTCGAAGGGGTAGTTCCAGGGGGCGATCTGCCCGACGACGCCCCGGGGCTGGCGGAGTTCGGTGACCTTGGTGAGGGTCGGTACGACGCCGGTGCGGGCCTTGGGCTTGAGGTAGGCGTGGGCCTTGCGGCCGTAGTGGCGGGCGGTGACGGTGACCGCCTGCACCTCCTCATGGGCGTGCAGCCGCGCCTTGCCGGTCTCCAGCTGGATCAGGTCGAGCACCTCGGCCTGGCGGCGCAGCACCAGGTCGTGGAAGCGGAGCAGGACCGCGGCGCGCTGCTTGACCGGGACCTTGGCCCAGCGCTCCTGGGCGGCACGGGCCCGCTCGAAGGCGGTGGCGACGTCCTCGGGGGTGGACTCCGGCAGGTCGGCCAGCTTCTCCCCGGTGAACGGGGTGTGGTTGGCGGTGCGGCCACCGCCCACCACCCCGCGGGTGAGCCGGGCGACGACCTCGGGCGTGACCACGTCCGCCGCCGTACGGGCACCTGCCGGGGCGGGGGCGACCGGGTTGCCCTCGACGGGCGCGGCGGCGGTGGCCGCGTCGGTGGCGGTTGCGGCGGGGGCTGCGGGAGCCTCGGCGGGGGCCTCGTCGGCGGCGGTGGGGGCGGTTCCGGTGTCCTGCGAGTCCGTCATGTCGGCGAGCGTATTCCTCCCCGGACGCTTTGTGTACCCGGGAGTAATGAGTTTTCACGCCGTACGCACAATCGTGCCAGTGTTCGCTGGCCGCAAGGGGGCCGGCCTGGGACGACCGGGAGGCCGGGGTCAGGCCCCGGGCAGCCGGAACGCGTCGAGCGCGGTGTCGAAGTGCCGCTCGGCCTCGGTGCGCGAGCCGACCGGGGAGGAGATCCACACGTCGATCATCTTGCCGCCCTCGTCCCAGCTGAGGTCGTAGGTGTACCGGGGGCCGCCGTCCTGGGCGCCGCCGTCCCAGACGAACTCCCAGCGTCCGGCCCGGAGTCCGTTGTGGGTGGTCTCGGTGACCTGCCCCTGACGGTAGCCGGGGTAGTGGACGGGGCCCTCCGCGTCCGCCGTGCGCATCGCGCCCAGCGGCCCCTCCGGCACCCGCTTCTGCAACTGGATGCCGATGCGGAACCGCTTGCCCTGGGAGGAGTAGTAGACGCGCTCGTTCTCGTACGAGCGCGTGAAGCCGTCCGGTACGGCGAGCACGAAGCCGGCCGGGTCGTTGACGAGGCGGTAGCCGGCCGGGACCTTGCCGGTGGCACCGGGGGACGGCGACGAGGTGGCCGGGGCGGTGGGCTTCGCCGTGCCGGGGCCGGTGGGCCGGGTCGGCCCGGCGTCCGAGGCCTGCTGGGAGCGGCTGGGCCGGCCGCGCCCGTCGGAGCCGTCGCCGGTCCCGCTCCGCTGCATCAGCAGGACGGCGATGCCCGCGCCCGCGCCGCCGATCAGCACCGCCGCGAGCGCCACCAGCAGGACGATGCGGGTGCGGCCGGTGTGCGGGCGGGCGGCCGCGGCCAGCGCCCGGTCGTCGAGCGCCGCACGGATCGGCGCGGCCGGGCCGCGGCCGCCCGCCCGTCGTCCCGTGCGCCCGGCGCCGTCTCCGTCTCCGTCGGACGCCCGAGCCGGGCCGGCGGGGGCAGGCGGCGTATCGGCGGTGAGGGGGGCCTCGCTGGGCGGGTCCTCGCCGGACGGGTGCTCGCCGGGCCGGTGTTCGTGGGTCGGGCGCTGGTCGGGACGGTGCTGGTCGGGACGGTGTTCGTGGGGCGGGTGCTCGTTGGGCGGGTACTCGCCGGGCAGGCCGTCGCCGGGGCCGTCGTACGGGGAGGCGTGGGCGTCGGGGCCGGGGTGGTGCGGAGCCGCCGGGGCGCCGGGGCGGGGCCCGCTCGGTGTCGGGGGGCAGCTCGGGGTCGGGGAGCCGCTCGGGGTCGGGGAGCCACTCGGGGTCGGGGAGCCGCTCGGGGTCGGCGATTCGCCCGCTCCCGGCGGTCCGCCCGGTCTCGTCGAGCTGCCCGCTCCTGCCGAGCCGCCCGCTACCGGCGATCCCCCGGCCCCCTTCGGCCCCGCCGGTCCGCTCGTTCCCGCTTCCGCTTCCGCCCCCGCCACCGCCTCCGCGGCCTCCGCGGCCAGGCCCGTTGCCCCGCCGCCGAGACCGTGACCCGGGAAGCGGCCGGGGTCGGGGCTGGGCCCGTGCCCCCCATGTCCGCCCGTTCCGCGCTCCGGCGCGCGGCCCGACTGGAGATAGCCGCGCAGCAGCCGCTCCGTTTCGCCCGCCCCCAGGCGGCGCCCCGTGTCCCGCTCCAGCAACCCGTGCACGACGGCGTGCAACGGGCGGGCGGCCTCGGGGAGTTCGATCTCGTCGTACACGACGGCATGCAGCACACCGCCCAACGAGTCGCGGCGGAACGGCGATTCGCCGCTGAGCGCGACACACAGCAGCACCCCGAGCGACCAGAGATCGGCCTCGGGCCCGGCGACGCGGCCTGCCATCCGCTCCGGCGCGGTGTATTCGGGTGAGCCGACAAAACCGCCGGCGTCGGTCAGGGTCGTGACGCCGGGGACCTGGGCGATGCCGAAGTCGGTGAGCACGACGCGGCCGCTGCCCGACTCCATCAGGACGTTCGCGGGCTTGATGTCGCGGTGCAGCACTCCGAGGGCGTGCGCGGCGTGCAGCGCGCCCAGCAGCGCGACGCCGATCCGGGCCGCCTCGCGCGGTGCGACCGGTCCGCCGCTCTGGAGCCGGTCGGCCAGCGACGGGCCCTCCACCAGCTCCATCACGATCCACGGCCGGCCGTCCTGCTCGACGACGTCATGGACGACAATCACATTGGGGTGCTTGATCCGGGCGACCGTCCGTGCCTCGCGCATCGCCCGCTCGCGCTGCACCCGCGCCTCGGCCTCGGTCGTCCCCTCGTCCAAGTGCAGCTCCTTGACTGCCACTTGGCGGCCCAGGATCTCGTCGGTGGCACGCCAGACCGTGCCCATTCCGCCGCGTCCCAGCCGTATTCCCAGGCGGTAGCGGCCCCCGATCAGCCGACCCTCGCCCCCGATGATCCCCATGGCTCCATCTTGCCGCACCGGCACCCCACCGGAAGGGCGCGCCCCAGGGACCGGCCATGGTCGGCCATGGCCTGACGCCGGAGCGGACCGCTGTGGTCCACTGCCCCCATGGAGGCAGTTGTTGCGAGCGTTGTGGCCGTCATCGGCACCCTGCTGGGTTCCGGCATCACCCATTTCTTCCAGAGCCGGGCGGCCGGGCGCAGCGAGCAGTTCGCCCGCGCGGAGCGGCTGCGGCAGGAACGTATCGATGCGTACTGCGCCTACGCCGGGGCGCTGCTGGACTACCGGCGGGTCCTCGTCCACCGCTGGTTCGTGCTCCACGAGGAGGGCCGCTGCGACGAGGACTCCCCGGAGCTGCGCGAGGAGGTGTACAAGACGCGCTACACCGCCCAAGAGGCCATGTTCCGGGCCCAGATGGTGACCGACGACGCCGAGATACTGGAGCGCAGCGAGCAGGTGATGTCGGCGACGACCGAGCTGCACTGGGCCCGCGACCAGGAGGCCCTCACCGCCCTGCGGACCACCACCCGCCAGGGCATACGGGACTTCATCGCGGCCACTGCCCGGCATGTGCGCTGACCATCCGGAACCCGGGCCCCCCGGCACACCTGACCGCACGTCACACGGGCCACCCGGCAAACCGACCACACGACACACGGGGTGGAACCTCCACCTGCTCCACCACCGTCCTTGACACAGTGAGGCTGTCGTACGGGAACGACCTGTAGGGCGGCTACGAGAGGCGGATCGGGGGTCGGTCGTGGTGATGCAGGACGGTGGAACGGTGGACGTCCGCCCGAATCCCGATCCGGGCCGGGCCGCCCCGGAGCACAGCGGCGCCTACCTCGCGACCGCCCTGTCCCTGGCCGTCTACTCCGGCGTGCTGACCGCCTGGACGGTCTACGGAATCCGCCAGGGGGACGGCAACGCCTGGGACTTCCTGGAGGGCATGTTCAACCCGGGCGCCTCCCTCACGACCCAGGTCCTCGGCCCGCACGAGTGGGCCTTCACCGTCGCGTGCCTGGTGATCGCCGGGCTGGCACTGGCCCAGCGGCGGGTGGCGCGCTCCGCCGCGCTGCTGTCCGGTTTCGTACTGCTCGCCGTCTCCCTGCGGGAGGGCCTGGGCCTCTTCGACGCCGCCTACCGCGACCAGTACCGCCACGACCCGCTGGGCGGCTGGGCGCTCGCCACCCGCGGGCTGGGGCTGGTGGTGGCGCTGGTGGTGCTGCTCGCGATGTTCCCGGCCACCGAGCGGCGCCGCGGGGTGCACCCGAGCGCTCCGGGGGCGGCGGACGACCCGGAAGCGTGGTGGCGCCGCTCGTCCCGGATCTGCGGTGTGCTGTTCCTGCTGATGGGCCTGGCACGGATCGGCTGGGCCGTCCGCGATCTGACCGGGATGGGCACGGGCCACTACCTGCGCGCGGTGGTCGACGGTTCGGTCCTCGGCACGCTCGACCTGGCCGCGCCCACCGAGTTCACCACCGTCGGATCGGTGCTCGTGCTCTTCGTCCTCGGCGTGCTGGCCCTCCCGGGGCGACGCGAAGTGCGCGGTGCCCTCCTGGTGTTCGCGGCCCTGGAGCTGTATGTGACCGTGCGGATGGTCGTCTGGCTGACCGTGACGGACTTCTTCAACCGCTCCTTCGAGACCCCCGGGGGCGCCCTGTCACTCGCCACGACGGCCTACGCCCTGGCGGCCATGACCTCGGTGGTCGTCCTGGCCGGCGGACGCGGCTCCGGCCCGTACGGCGGAATGCGGACGGAGGGCTTCCGGACGGCGGCGGTGGGGCGCAACGGGGGGCTGTAGGGGCGGCGGGCCGCGCCGTGCGCGGGCGTGGCGCGGCCGGTGACTCGGGATGGGTGCCGCGCTGCTGGACCACACGCGGGTGCTGATCGACGATCCGGCGGTGGACACGCGGCAGTTGCGGCTTTTGCCGGAGCGACCCAGTGCGGCGCCCCGGGATGCCGTACGGGTCCGCCCAGAGCCCCGGCGCCCGCTCACTGAGCGATGAAACCCCTCTTGACCAGGGGTTTTAAGGGCATGCCCGGACGCGTGCCAGGCGTGCGGGGGAGATCCCCCTCCGAACCGCCCCCGCACGCGCGCAGCGGCCGCCGCGTGTGGGGGTCGCGGCGGCCGCCAATGTGAACTGCAACGCGTCCTGGGCTTGTGGCCTCTTCAGTGGTGCAGCATGAGAACCACTCTGCCCGTGGGGACCTCCCCGCGGCATCCTCCAGAGGTCGCGGGCTCACCCCCGCCGCTCGGCGGGGGTGCGGGGCCGCCGCAGGGCGGTCCCGGGTGACGGGGAAACGGAACCGCGCAGCGCGGGGTGGTTCCGCGAGCTCGGTGGTGCGAAGGAGAAAGGGGCGGCCGGTGATCCGTGTCGCTGTGGTGGACGACGAGCGGTTGGTCAGATCCGGACTGCGGATGATTCTGGGGACCGCCCCGGACATCGAGATGGTCGCGGACTGTAGTGGGGCCGAGGCCGTGGAGACCGTGCTGCGGTGCGCGGCCGACGTCGTGCTGCTGGACATCCGGATGCCGGACGTGGACGGGCTGACCGTCCTGCGCCGGCTGCGCGCCGCACCGGAGCCGCCGACGGTGGCGATGCTGACCACCTTCGACGCCCAGGAGTATCTGACGGCGGCGCTGCGCGAGGGCGCGGCCGGGTTTCTGCTCAAGGACTCCGATCCGGAACAACTCGTACGGGCCGTACGGACGCTGGCGGAGGGTGGCAGTGTGCTCGATCCGGGTGTCACCCGCGCGGTGATCGGGGGCTATCTGACCGCCGAGGACCAGGCCGCCGCGAACCGGGCGGTGAGCGGGCTGACGCCGCGGGAGTCACAGGTGCTGGCCCTGCTCGGGGAGGGGCTGGGCAACGCCCAGATAGCCGACCGGATGGGGCTCGCCCCCAGTACGGTCAAGGACCATGTGCGCGCCCTGCTGGGCAAATTGGGCGGGATCAACCGCATCCAGGCGGCCATCGTCGCCGACCGCGCCGGTCTCGTGACGGGCGATCCGCGGGGTGCGTGGTGAGAGCCGGGAGCGGGAGCGGCAGACGGGGCGGCAGACGGGGCGGCGGCCCGCGGACGGCCGTCCCGGGGGCGGCGGCGCGCGGTACCGCGGTGTGGCAGGCCCTGGCGCGCGGGGCGGTGGGGCGGCGGCTGCGCAAGGTCGCGCCGCTGGCGGTCCCGTTGCTGCTCGCGATCGCCGACGCGATGCTGGTCAACGGCGTCGACTTCGACCTGGAAGTGGGCGTCTCGATGGTGGCCGCGGCGGCCCTGCTGCTGCGCCGGCGCTTCCCGTTGCTGGTCTTCCTCTTCACCCTCCCCGGGCTCTACATCGGCTACATCTGGTTCGCGCCGATGATCGCGCTCTACACACTGGCCGCCCTCCGGCCCGGCCGGGCCCGGCTCGGCATCTGTGCGCTGCTGCTGATCGCCGCGCACTTCTTCCCGTATCCGATCTCCGACCTCGAACTCACCGCGTACCGCGAGAACACCCTGGTGCTGATCGACGCGAGCGTCACCTCGGCCGCGCCCATCGCCCTGGGACTGCTGGTGCGCACCCGCCGGGAACTGGCCTCCCGGGTCGAGGATCTGACCCGCAGCCTGCGCCGTGAGGACCGGCTGCTCGCGGACCGGGTCAAGACCACCGAACGCGCCCGGCTGGCCCGCGAGATGCACGACGTGGTGGCCCATCAGGTCAGCCTGATCAGCCTTCAGGCGGGGGCGGTGCAGGTCAGCACGGACGACGCGGAGGCGCGCGCGGGCGCCAGGACCATCCGGGAGCTGTCCGTACGGACGCTGGAGGAACTGCGGCACATGGTGGGCGTGCTGCGGGCGGACGGCGGCGAGGCGGCGGAGGCGCGGAGCCTGGCGCCCCAGCCCGATCTGGAGGAGCTGCCGCGGCTGATCGAGATGAGCGCGCTGGATGTGACGTACGAGGGAGGTGTGGTGGCCGGCGGCGCGAACGGGGCGAAGACGGTGGAGCGCGCGGCCTTCCGCACGGTCCAGGAGGCGCTCACCAACGTCCGCAAGCATGCACCGGGGGCGCACGTGCGGGTGCGGGTGGATCCGGTGGACGCGGTGCGGGGCGAGGGTTCGGACGGGGCGCAGGCGGCCGACGAGAACCGTGCGGCGCACGGGCTGCGGGTGGAGATACGGAACGGGCCGCCGGACGCGACGGCGACGGTCCCCGCGCTTCCCGGGGGCGGGCACGGTCTGGTGGGGCTGCGCGAGCGCGCCCAGAGCCTCGGCGGGACGCTGGAGGCGCGGCGGACCTCCGACGGCGGCTTCGTCGTACGGGCGGAATTCCCGTACGGAGCGGCGTGAATCGGGCCGGCGCGGGCAGAGCGGAGCAGCGGAAGGGCGTGTGTGCGGCGGCTGGGCCGCGTGAGCCGTAAGGCCCGCGAGGCGGAAGCCCGTGAGCCCGGAGGCCCGTTGAGCCGGAAGGCCCGTGAGCCCGGAGGCCCGTGAGGCGAGGGGCTCGTGTGGGCAGGAGGGGCGCGTCCCGGGAGGGGCATCCCGGCAGGGGCGCGTCCCGGAGGTGTCAGGCGGAGAGCGGTGCGGCCGCCTCGTCGACGGCGGTGCGCAGGTCCGGGTAGACCTCGAAGAGCCGCCGTACGCCCAGCGCGGCCAGCACACGGTTGACGTGCGAGCCGTCCACGGCGCCCTGCGCGGGGAGGATCAGCCGCAGCCGCCCCTGACAGGAGCGCATCAGACGGCGGGCGGCGATCAGCACGCCGACACCGCTGGAATCGCAGAACCGCACCTCGGAGAGATCGAGCACCAGCGATCTCCGGCCGTCCGCCACCGCGTCGTGCACATGCTGGCGCACCGCCGGTGACGTGACCAGGTCCATCTCCCCGGACACTTGGAGTACGGCCCAGGGGCCCTTTTCGTCCTCTGCCACCTTCAACGACACGCGCTCGAAGCCTTTCGCTCGCTTTCGTACCGGATGAACCGGACTGCATCCGGAATTCATCCTTCCCCGCTCGACTGCCCGGCCCCTCTCCCCTGAAACTCTTCCGAATGCTTGGCGCAACAGGCCGTCCGCCTAAGGCTATGCCCCGACACCCTCAGCTTTTCGCCGACATCCGGTCACACACGGATAACACATCGCCCTATACGGACACGAACGATCAGCATCGATCCGCTGCGATCGGGCATTATCGCCACAAAGGGAGGGCGCCGACCGTCAGGGCTTTACCATCCCCGTACCTCTCAGGGCTCGGTTTGCCGCAAAGGAGCGTGCGTTGTCGGACCCGCGCATTACATTCGTTGGCACGGCGGATTCTGTGACGGCGCCCACAGGTCCGGGCAGGTGCGGGTGCAGGAGTGACGGCTGAGGTGTGAGCCCGGAGGTGACGGGCAGGGATGGGGATCCGATGGGACACGACGCCCCACCACGGTGGGACAGGCGGATGCAGCAGCGGCTCGCGCACGGCGAGGCGGCGGCGCTCGGTGAGCTCTACGACCGCTTCGCCTCTCTGGTGCACAGCCTCGCCTACCGCGTCCTGGACGACGAGGACGCCGCCGACCGCGTCACCCGCGAGGTGTTCGCCTACGTCTGGGAGCACCCGGATTCGTACGACCCCAAGCAGGGCCCGCTGCGCTCCTGGGTCGCCGGTGTCACCCGCCATCAGGCCGTCCAGCGGCTGCGCCAGACCGAGGCGGCCTCGGCGCGCGACTGCGGGGCCGACGCCCCCGCGCCCGCCGAGATAGAGCAGAAGATCCGCGAGGCCTCCACCGCCGCCCGCGCCGACTTCATCGTCACGTCCATGCCCGCGCCCCTGCGGGCCGCCCTGGAGCTGGCGTACTTCCAGCGCCGCGACTACCGCCAGACCGCCGCCGACCTCGGCGTCACGGAGGACGAGGCCCGGCGCAGGCTCCGCCTGGGCCTCCAGCTGCTGTCCACCGCCCACAACCACCAGGCCCTGCCGCCCGCCCATCGCACCGCACCCACCCCGCGCTCCGCCCCTGCCTCGCCTCATGCACCCCATTCACCGCATGCATCGCAGACGCCCCACAGCCCCCGCGGACCGCGCCCGCCGCACACCCAGCACACCGGCCCGGGGAACTCCGCACCACCCGGCCCGGGCCGCGGACGGTCCCTGTGAACGGCCCGGACGAGTGGGACGGCCGCGAACTGCCCGGCAGCCCCGGTGAACGGCCGCGGATACCCTCACCGCGCCCCGCTGCCGAGGACCACGGCCCGCTCCCCGACGCCCCGCCGGCCCCCGTCCGCGAGACGGTGGACGACACCGCCGGCGGCCCCCGCGCACCGGAAGCCGAGCCCGTGACCGAGCCGCCCGCCCCCTTGCCGCTCCCCCTGCCGGCGCCCGCCCCGCCGCACCGGGTCCTCAAGTCGCTGCTCGGCGCCTGGGCCCTGTCGGCCTGCTCGACCGAGGAGACGACCGCCGTCGAGGCGCATCTGACCGACTGCGCCTCCTGCGCGGACGAAGCGTTGCGGCTGCGCGACGCCGTCGGACTGCTGCACCCCGCCGACAGCCTCGACCTCGATCCGCTGCTGCGCTCCCGCGTGCTGGAGGGCTGTCTGGGCCGCCGGCCGGCCCGTATCCCGGTGCCCGAGTGGGCTTCGCCGTACGACGCGGAGACCGCCAAACTGGACGCCCTGCTGCGTGACATGGGCGAGGCGGAGTGGCGTGCTCCGGTGCGGCTGCGCTGGTTCGAGGGTGAGCGCCCGGTCGAGCGGGAGACCACCGTCGGCGGTGTCATGGGGCATCTGATGGCGGTGGACGGCCTGGTCGCGACGGCACTCGGGCTGCCCGACCCGCTCGGGACGACCGCCCCGCCGGGCACCCCGGACCCCCTCATCCGTACGGAAACGTTCTGGCGGACGCCGGACGAGGAGCGCAGCCCGCTGGCCCTGCACGCACCATGGCGCGACCAGAGCTATGCGCTGATACGGCAGGTGTCGTTCGCCGGTGACAAGGTCGCCGAACTCGCCGTGCCCTACGGGGATTTCCGGCTCACGCTGCGCGACTCGTTCCTGGACCGCGCCTTCGAGTGCTGGGTGCATGCCGGGGATATCGCGGAGGCCGTGGACTATCCGTACCAGCCCCCGGCCTCCGGGCATCTCCACCGGATGGTCGACCTCGCCGCCCGGCTGCTGCCCAGCGCGCTGGCCGACCGGCGGCGGGCCGGGCTCGCCGCGCCGCCGCGGCGGCTGGTCGAGGCGGGTGCCCCGGGCCGTACGCTCCATCTGGAGGTCGAGGGCAACGGCGGCGGCCACTGGTACATAGCGCTGGATTCACCGGCCGCCCTCGGCACCCCGGACCGCACGGTCGCGCATATCGCCCTGGACAGCGCCGAGTTCTGCCAGCTGGCCGCCGGTCATATCTCCCCCGAGGAGGCCGCCGCCGGCCAGCACGGCGAACGCGACGCGATCCGCGACGTCCTCTTCGCGACGGCGTCGCTGTCCCGGCTCTAGACGCTCGCCACTAAGGGGCGGTCGAACGCAGCCCGTAGGGGGTCCGAGCGCCCCCTCGGGGCCACAACGTGCTGGGTGGGGAGGGTATTCCGCGGCGGCGGAAGGGCGCGCTCAGGTGCAAGGCGCGCTCCGGCGGAAGCCGCGCTCAGACGGAAGCCGCGCTCAAGCGGAAGGCGCACTCCAGCGGAAGTCGCGCACAGGCGGAAAGGCCCGCTCAGGCGAAGACGACCGTCCGGCTGCCGTTGAGCAGTACCCGGCGCTCGCTGTGCCACTTGACCGCCCGTGCCAGCGCCTGGCACTCGACGTCCCGGCCGATCGCCACGAGCTGGTCGGGCGTGACCTCATGGCCGACGCGCTCGACCTCCTGCTCGATGATCGGGCCCTCGTCGAGGTCGGCGGTCACATAGTGCGCGGTGGCACCGATGAGCTTCACACCGCGGGCGTGCGCCTGGTGGTACGGCTTGGCGCCCTTGAAGCTCGGGAGGAAGGAGTGGTGGATGTTGATGATCCGGCCGGACAGCGCCTTGCACAGATCGTCGGAGAGCACCTGCATATAGCGGGCGAGCACCACCAGCTCGACGTTCTCCGCCTCCACCAGCTCCAGCAGCTGCGCCTCGGCCTGGGCCTTGGTGTCGCGGGTGACCGGAATGTGATGGAAGGGGATGTCGTACGAGCCGACCAGCTCGGCGAAGTCCGTGTGGTTGGAGACCACGGCCGCGATCTCGACCGGCAGCGCGCCGATCCGGGAGCGGAAGAGCAGGTCGTTGAGGCAGTGCCCGAACTTGGACACCATCAGGACGATGCGCATCTTCTCGTCGGCCCGGTGGATCTGCCAGTCCATGCCGAACGAGTCGCCCACCGCCGCGAAGCTGGCCCGCAGCTTGTCGACGCTCACCGAGGTGTCCGCGCTGAAGTGGACCCGCATGAAGAACAGCCCGGTGTCGTGGTCGCCGAACTGCTGACTGTCCTCGATGTTGCAGCCGGTGATGAAGAGGTAGCTGGACACGGCGTGCACGATCCCCTGCTTGTCCGGGCAGGACAGGGTGAGGACGTACTGATCGTTCCGATCGTGCTGACCGGGCTGGGTGGGCTGCGACTCGCTCATGACCTCATAGGGTCGCACACCTGCCGAGCAGGTCAGGCCGGGGCATCCGCCTGACCGGTCATGATGGCCAGCACCTCCAGCGAGCGCGGCGCGGCATCGGGGTCCTCGCCGTCCGCGACCGCCAGCTGCACATGGGCCTCACGGGCCGCGCGTACGGCCTCCGGCCAGCCCTGGTGCTCCATGTAGGCGGTCACCGGGGCGTCCGCGCCGACCTGGTGCATGATCCGCAGCACGCGGAGTACGGCGACATCGACGAGCTGGGCCTCCTGGGAGTCCCGGAAGATCGTGCCGACGTATTTCTCCGCGGACCAGTTGTCCAGCCAGGTGTCCTCGACGAGCCGGTAGACGGCGTCGGTGACATCTCCGTACCCGGGCAGGCCGGCCAGCCACGCCTCCTGCTGGAAGGCGGGGTCGGAGAGCATGTGCAGCGCGGAGCGCACATTGCTGCGCCAGCGCCACCACGGCATGTCGTTGAGTGGCATACCGCCCATGGTGGTCGAGCGGCGGCCTCGACGGGAAGACTTCTCCGAACCTTGCACAGCAATCGATCGTACGTTCTTCACGGATGATCTCAAGCGGCCCCCTGGAGTTCACCTCTACGTCACCGGT
Source organism: Streptomyces sp. MCA2 (assembly GCF_023544705.1). Lineage (NCBI taxonomy): Bacteria > Bacillati > Actinomycetota > Actinomycetes > Kitasatosporales > Streptomycetaceae > Streptomyces > Streptomyces sp. MCA2. Next base: position 16,321 of record NZ_JAMJFM010000039.1, on the reverse strand, counting down.
CATTGCCTCGTCGTCACCAACCCGTTCCGGGCAGGACGGAAGGGTGCTGTGACATGACCGGACGGCGACGCTCCCTCCCCCGCCCCTTCTCCTCCGCTCCCACGGTCGCGACCGCTTCGGCGGTGGTGTGCACGGCGGCCATCGCGTCGCTGCTCTCGGGCTGCGGCTCCCTCGCCGGGGCCTCGGAGGATGCCGGAGGCAAGGCACCGATCACGGTGATGACCTGGGCACCCGACGGCACCAAAGCGACCAATATGCCGGGAATGCCCGCCATGGCACAGGCCTACGCCCGCTGGGTCAACTCCCGGGGCGGCGTCCGGGGCCACCATCTGAAGGTGCTGACCTGCAACGAGCACAACGACTCGGTGACCGCGGCGCACTGCGCCCAGCGCGCGGTGGACGAGGGCGCGGTCGCCGTCGTCGGCTCGTACAGCCAGTTCGGCCGTTCGTTCATGTCGCCGCTGGAGGTCAAGGGCATCCCCTTCATCGGCGGCTACGGCGCCTCGGACGAGGAGTTCGAGAGCCCGCTGTCCTACCCCGTCAACGGCGGCCAGGCCGCACTGCTGGCCGGCAACGGCCGCCAGCTGGCGCGCGACTGCAAGCGCGTCGCGCTGGTCCGGCCGGACACCATCCAGGGCGACCAGATGCCGTCCCTGCTCAACTCCGGTCTGGAGAGCGGCCATCGGCACCCGGCCAAGGACATCAAGGCGCCCGAGGACGGCACCGACTACTCGTCCGAGGTGAACCGCGCGCTGGACGGGGTGGGCGCCGACCCGGTCCTCTACGGCACGGCGGCGGCCGGCGGAAAGGCACCGGGCTCCTGTGTGACCGCCTCGCTCGGCGACCACACGGACGCGTTCTTCGACTCGTTCCGGCGGCTCCAGGAGGACAGCCCCAAGGTGCAGGTCGCCTCCGTCCTGGGCAGCGTCGGCCAGTCGCTGCTGAACCGTACGGGCGGCAGGTCCGGGCCGCTGGAGGACGCGGACATCACCGGCTGGTACCCGGTCGCCCATGATCCGCGCTGGGATCCGATGCGCAAGGTCATCAACGACTTCGCCTTCGGCGACAACCGCATCGACGCGGCCGACCAGGGCGTCCAGACGACCTGGATCGCCTACACCGTGCTGCGCTCCCTGATCGAGCAGCTCGACGACGCGGGCGTCGAGGACATCACGCCGCACGCCTTCCAGACGACCCTGGACCGCGGTGACCGGGCCGTCGACACCGGCGGGCTGACCCCGAAGCTGCGCTGGCGGGACGACGACATGCTCGCCGTCCAGGACTTCCCGCGCATAGTGAACGGGATGGTGACCTACCAGGTCGTCAGGGACGGCGAGTTGACCTCCGCCAAGGACGGCTTTGTGAACGTCACCAAGACGCTGGAGCGGCGGCGCACGGACAGCTGAGCGGGAGGGCCCCTGAGCGGGCGGGGCGAGGCCGGGCGGGCCAGTGGCGCCCGCCCCGGACACCGCTCAGAGCTGTTCGGGGCGGCGCTCCGTCAGCCCGTACTTCTGGGCGAGCGGGTTCCAGATCTGCGCCGCCTGCTTCTTGGCCGTGGTCGCCTGGCCGCTGGCCGCATTGCCCTGGGCGGTCTGCCTGCTCAGCCGGGCCTTGCCCTTGTGGCAGCCCTTCTTGCTGCCGACCTGGCCGGCCCAGGCCGCGTAATGGTTGTCCGCGGCCGCCGAGGACTGCCAGGCCTTGCTCAGCGCGGCGGTCAACTGCGCATGGTTGGGAATCTTGTCGACGGGCAGCTGCTGGAGCCGCTTCACCAGGTCGTTGCGCTGGCCGGCCGCGGCCCGCAGGTCCTTGGCCGCGCCGCCGAGGTTGCTACAGGTCTTGATGCTGTTGACGGCGCCGATCACCGAGGAACGGCTGTTGTTGCTGTCGCCCAGCAGCGCGTCCAGGCCCTTGGCCTGGGCCTCGGCCGGGTCGGCGGACGGCTTCGGCTTCTCCGGGTCCTTGGCCGCCTTCGTCGTGCCGGCTCCGGAGTCCTCCTTCTTGGCGGTGTCCTCGCCGCTCCCGCCGCTCAGCGCCCAGCCGAGGCCGAGACCGGCCCCCGCGAGCGCCACGATGACGATGCCGACGATCGCGATCGGGGCGAGCCGGCGGCGGCGCCCGCCACCGTCGTCGTCGTACGAGGCCTGCTGGTCGTAGCCGCCGCCGGGCGGGAACTGCTGCCCGGGGCCCTGGCCCTGGTGGCCGTACGGGGGACGGCCCGGGTCCTCGAAGCGCGGCAGCTGTGCGGTGGAGTCCGGGGCGCCGGTCTGTCCGGGCGTGCCGGGACCGTCGCGGAACAGGCCGTCGAACTCGGCGGGGGTGGGACGGTCGCCGGGCGCGCCGGGGCGCACGCCGTACGGCGCACCGGGCGGCGGGGGCGGCGCAGCGGCGCCCACCGGCGGGATGAGCTGGGTGGCCTCGGCATCGCCCGCGCCGCCCGGTGCGCCGGGCATCGGCTGCGGCATCGGCCGACCCTGGCCCTGGCCCTGGGGCCGTTGCCCGTTCGGCTTGATCGCGCGCAGCATCGTGGTGGATTCGTCGCGCGTCTCGGGCCGGCTGGACGCCTCGGGCGGCAGCGGCGCGGCACCGGGGCCGCCGGGCTGGGCACCGACGGGGGGAATGAGTGCGGTGGCCTCCGCGTCGCCCGCGGCGGGCGGCAGCGGCGCGCCGGTCTGCGGGGTCGCCCGCACCAGCTCTCCGGACGGGCCCTGGGGCTGCCCGTACTGCTGCTGCGTCTGCTGCGGCTGCTGGGCCTGCTGGCCGTACGGCTGCTGCGGGGGCTGCTGGCCGGAGCCGTACTGGCCCTCGGGCGGCAGTGCGCCGGGCGCACCCTGGCCATGCTGGGCGCCGTTGGGTACGCCGTGCGGCATGAGCGCCGTCGCCTCGGCGGCCGAGTCGGCCGGAGGCAGCGGCCCGCCTGCCTGCTGCGGCATCGAGGGCGGCAGGGGCGGTGCCGGCGGCGGCCCCTGGGGCGGCTCCGGGAAGCCCTGGCCGCCCTGCGGCTGCGGCGGCATGGCGCCCTGGGGGTGCTGCGGCTGCGCCTGAGCCGGGCCGTAGCCCTGCTGGTCCTGGCCGTAACCCTGCTGCTGGTCCTGCCCGTAGCCCTGCTGCTGGCCTTGGCCGTAGCCCTGCTGCTGACCCTGGCCCTGGCCGTACGTCTGCGGCTGGCCCTGGTCATAGCCCTGCTGCGGGGCGGACGGCTGGCCCTGGGCGGGCGCCTCTCCGTACGGCTGCGGGGCGGCGGCCTGCCGGTCCGGGCCCCAGGGCTGGCCCCACGGCTGTCCGGCCGGCGGTGCGGCCTGCTGGTCGGGCACCCACGGCTCACCGTTGGCGGGCAGCACAATGCCCTCTCGCGCGGGACCGGCCGCAGAATTCTGCGGGTCGTGACCCTGTCCGCTCTGCGTCACCGTGACTCCTACCAACATGCAGACCTACGGAATCGTCGGCTGCACGCTACCGGGTCGCAGCAACGTTCGACCACGTCGCCTGGTCACCACCCCCGCCCGCCCCGGGAACGCGGCGGGCGGGACCCACCCGCCGGCCCGCCCGGCGCCGTACGACAAACCCGGCGCCGCGTGACAAAGCAGCCCCCTGCCGCCGCCACCCCGCCGCCGCCCCGTCCCAGGCGTGCCGCAGGCCCCTCGGGCGTTGTTCAGGCCGCCGTGGCCCGCAGCTCCAGCCGGGCGCTGAATTCCCGCACCACCGGTTCGTCCCTGAAGGGCTCCAAACGCAGCTGGAAGTCCTCCAGATACTCCGCACCGCGGTCCGAACGCAGCCCGCTCAGCAGCTGCACCGCCTGGGTGCCCGTATGGCAGGCCTGCTCCACCTCCCGCTGCTGCGCCTGGGCCCCGGCCAGCAGCAGCAGACCGATGGCCCGCCGCCGCGCCCGGCCTTCGGGGTGCCCGTCCAGCGCCTCCTGCGCGCGCTGCCCGGCGGGCCCCGGCTGCCCCAGATCCCGGTGGCAGTGGGCGAGTTCATCGGCCAGATAGGCCTGGTCGAAGTGGGCGATCCAGACGGGGTCGTCGCCCGCGTCGGCGGCCGCTTCGGCGCGCTCCATCGCGGCGGCCGCCCGGCCGGCCACGACCTGGAAGGCCCGGCCGTCGCCCATCAGGGCATGTCCGCGCGCCTCCGCCGCGCAGAACATCGCCTCCGCCCGCGGGGTGACATGGCCGCGGGCGCCTTCCTGGGCGGCGCGCGCGAGTTGGGCGATCTCCCGGGGATTGCCTAGCGAGGCGGCCAGATGACTCATGCTCGCGGCCAGGACATAGCCGCCGTAGCCGCGGTCACCGGCCGCCTGGGCCAGCCGCAGCGCCTGGATGTAGTAGCGCTGGGCGAGGCCGGGCTGACCGGTGTCGACGGCCATGTAGCCGCCCAGTTCCGTCAACCGCGCGACGGCGGCGAAGAGTTCCCGCCCGACGGACTCGCGGTACGAACCGGCCAGCAGGCCCGACACCACGCTGTTGAGGTAGTGCACGACGACCGGCCTGACATGCCCGGCGCCGAAACGGTGGTCGAGTTCGCCGAGCGCCGTGGTCATGGCGCGTACCGCCTCGACGTCCGAGATCCCGACCCGGGCGCCGGCGTTCCGCGCGACCTGGCTGTCCGCGCCGGTGATCAGCCAGTCGCGGCTGGGCTCGACCAGCGCCGAGGCCGCGACCGTGGACCCGCTGAGGAAGTCGCGCCGCCCGACATCGCTGCGCCACAGCTCACAGACCTGCTCGATCGCCCCGAGGACGGTCGGTGAGAACTGGAGCCCCACCCCGGACGCGAGGTTCTTGCCGTCGGCCATCCCGATCTCGTCGATGGTGACCGTGCGCCCCAGCTTGCGCCCCAGCGCCTCGGCGATGACGGCCGGAGCGCGGCCGCGCGGTTGCTGTCCGCGCAGCCATCTGGCCACCGAGGTCTTGTCGTAGCGGAGGTCGAGACCGTGTTCCGCACCGCACATGTTGACGCGGCGGGCAAGCCCCGCGTTGGAACAGGCGGCTTCCTGGATCAGCGCCTGGAGCCGTTCGTTGGGCTGCCGTGCGACGAGTGGCCTGGCGGCCATGCTTGTACCCCCTGTGTACTGCTGCGCGTTCACCGGCGAACGCCGTTCCTCGTGATCGATTCCCCGTGAATATGCCGGATATCCGAGAGATCCGGGATATGCGCGATAGGAGAGATCGGAGCGATACGCACTTTGCATCGGATGCTCAGTTCTGAGCGTTTTGAGCCCTGTCCGGAGCATCCTCGGTGCGCTGCGCTCGTTCACGAGTAGGGAGGTGCGCGGTGCCGTGCACAGCTCGCGGCGCCGCCGTGCCGGGCTCCCCCCGGGTGCACTTCGGTCTGCCGCCGGGCGGCCTCTCCGCCCGTCACGCAGGTGGCTACCCGCTCCTCGGGCCCCGCCCGCATATGCGCCCCCACCGGTGCACCCATGCGCCCCACGTGCGAGAACGATGCGCCGGGGGGTCAGCCATTTGGCCGTAACCCTTGGTGACACCGGGAGTTGTCCTCTGCGTGGAAGAGACCATCCAAGTCACAGGAGCCCCGCAGATCCCCAAGCAGCGCGGCGAGCAGATGCTGGACACTGCGGTGCGTTACGCGGAAGAACGGCATTGGGACGTGTTCCCCGGCGCATGGCTGGAGCACGACGGCGAGACGCCGCGCTGCTCGTGCGGCGCCGGCGACTGCGCAGCGCCCGGCGCGCACCCCACCGCCCCCGGCTGGGCCGGACAGGCCAGCGGCAGCGCCACCGCCGTCCGCCGGATGTGGAGCAAGCAGCCGCGGGCCTCGATCCTGTTGCCGACGGGCCGGACGTTCGAGGCGCTGGACGTCCCGGAGACCGCGGGCTGCCTGGCGCTGGCCCGTATGGAGCGGATGGCCCTGCCGCTCGGCCCGGTGACCCGCACCCCCGACCGCCGGATGCTCTTCCTCGTCCTGCCCGGCGCCTCGGTGAAGGTCCCGAAGCTCGTACGGAGCCTGGGCTGGGCGCCGGCCGCGCTCGATCTGGTCTGCCGCGGCGAGGGCGAGTACATCGCCGCACCGCCGACCCGGGTGGGGGCGCACGGCTCGGTGCAGTGGGCGCGCCGCCCCACCCCCGCCAACCGCTGGCTGCCGGACGCCGAGGAGCTGATCAGCCCGCTCGCGTACGCCTGCGCACGGGACGCGGTCGCGGTCCGCGGCCGCTGACCCCGGACCGGCCCGCTCCCCTTGTCCCCGGCGGCGTCCGCCACCCGGACGCCGTCGGCACCCGCCCGTATCGTGGGATGCCGGACGGGGGCCAGGACGGCCCCTGCGGGGACGTCGAAGGGCAGGACCGGTGGCGAACGAGCCGGAACACATCGATCAGCGGGCCGCATCGGCACCGCCGCAGCGCACCACGGCTGCCTCTCCGGGCGGGCCGGCCGCGGCCCCCGGGGGCGGCGTGGCCGGCCCGCCCGCCGTACGCGTCCAGGGTCTGTGGAAGAAGTTCGGCGAGCAGATCGCCGTCAACGGCATCGACCTGACGCTGCCGGCCGGACGCTTCATCGGACTGGTCGGCCCCAACGGCGCCGGCAAGACCACCACCCTCTCCATGGTGACGGGCCTGCTGCGGCCGGACGCCGGCGTGGTCGAGATCGGCGGGCAGGACGTCTGGCAGGACCCGGTGTCCGTCAAGTCGCGTATCGGGGTGCTGCCCGAGGGGCTGCGGCTCTTCGAGCGGCTGTCCGGACGTGAACTCCTCGGCTACATAGGCCGGTTGCGCGGCCTGCCGGGCGACGAGGTCGACAAGCGGGCCGCACAGCTGCTGGACGTGCTCGATCTGGCGGGCGCACAGAACAAGCTGGTGGTGGACTACTCCACCGGTATGCGCAAGAAGATCGGGCTGGCGGCGGCGCTGCTGCACAACCCCGAGATCCTCTTCCTCGACGAGCCCTTCGAGGGCGTCGACCCGGTCTCGGCGCAGACCATCCGCGGCGTACTGGAGCGCTACACCGCCTCCGGGGCGACCGTGATCTTCTCCAGCCATGTGATGGAGCTGGTCGAGTCGCTGTGCGACTGGGTCGCGGTGATCGCCGCCGGGCGGATCCGTGCGGACGGCCCGCTCGCGGAGGTGCGCGGCACGGCGCCCTCGCTCCAGGACGCGTTCCTCGAACTCGTCGGCGCACGGGAGCGCGGCGCGGGGCAGAACCTGGACTGGCTGGGCGGTGGCGGCGCCCGATGAGCACCGAATCCGCCGTGCCGGCTGCCCGCCCCGCCGCACCGTCCCTGACCGGCGTCTTCGTCCGGCTGAAGCTGTCGCTGCTGCGCAACGGGCTGCGCCAGTCCACCGGGCGCGCGCTGGCGTACATCGGGTCCGTCATCGTCGGTCTGCTGTTCACCGCCGGTGTCGTGCTGGGGCTGATCGCGCTGCGCGGCACCCCGCATGCCGGTGCGCTGGTCGTGCTGCTCACCGGGATCCTCACCCTGGGCTGGGCGGTGATGCCGCTGTTCTTCCCCACGGGCGACGAGACGCTCGATCCGACCCGGCTGGTCATGCTGCCGCTGCGGCCGCGGCCGCTGATCGTCTCGCTGCTGGTGGCCTCGCTGGTCGGCATCGGCCCGGTCGTCACCCTCGCGCTGGTGACCGGCTCGGTGATCGCGGTCGCGGACGGGGCGGTCGCCGCGGCCGTGGGCGTGGTGGCCGTCGTGCTGGTGGTGCTGGTGTGCGTGTCGCTGGCGCGTGCGGTCGCCACCGCCTCGGTGCGGCTGCTGACCAGCCGCCGCGGCCGGGATCTCGCCGTGCTGAGCGGCCTGTTCATCGCCATCGGCGCGCAGGGCGTCAATATCGCCGCGCAGAAGCTGGGCCGGCCGGACGGACTGTCCGTACTGGAGCCGCTGGGCACGGTGCTGCGCTGGGTGCCGCCGGCCTCGGCGGTCAGCGCCGTCGAGGACGCCGGACACGGGGCGTGGGGGCGGACGCTGGCCGGCCTGGCGCTGACGGCGCTGGCGCTGGTCCTGCTGCTGTGGTGGTGGCAGCGCACGCTGACCACCCTGATGACGTCCCCGGACTCCTCCACCCTCCAGGCGGTGGAGAAGGACAGCGCGCGCCGGGCCGGCAGCGGGGAGCGGGGGCTCGCGCGGCTGCTGCCGGACGGGCGGACCGGCACGGTCATGCTCCGTACGCTGCGCTACGCCTGGCGCGACCCCAAGTCGAAGATGGGGTGGGCGACCTCGATCGGCGTCGGCCTGCTGCTGCCGGTCGTCTCGGCCGTGCAGGACAACGGCAGCATCTATATGTCGTTCTCGGCAGCCGCGCTGCTCGGCACGCAGATGTACAACCAGTTCGGGCAGGACACCTCGGCGTTCTGGATGGTCGCCTCGACGATCTCCACCCCACGGGACGCCTATCAGGAGCTACGGGCGCGCGCCTTCGCGCTGGCGCTGGTGGCCGTCCCGTACGTCACGCTGGTGGTCGCCGGCACCGCCGCCGTCATCGGGCCGTGGTCGGACTTCGTGGAGGTCTACGGGCTCTCGCTGGCCGTGCTGGGTGCGCTGCTCGCGACCGGGGCGCTGTCGTCGGCGCTCTTCCCGTACTCGATCCCCGCGGAGAGCAACAAGAACGTCGCGCCGGGACAGGGCGCGATCGCGTGGTTCAGCCTCTTCGGCGGGGTGCTGGTGGGCGCCGTGCTGTGCTCGCCGCTGCTGGGCCTGACCATCTGGCTGCATGTGGCGGGTCTGCACCATCTGTTGTGGGTGCTGCTGCCGATCGGTGCGGTCTACGGCACGGGCATCGCGGAGCTGGGGCTGCGCCTTGCGGCGCCCCGCGTGACGCGGCGGCTGCCGGAGATTCTGGCAGCGGTCAGCAAGGGCTGAGGGCCCCGGGCGGGGCAGGACCGGCCGGTTCGACGGGCCGGGTCCGCCCCGCCGCGAAGTCTTCCCCAGGCTGCACCGGCCGCTCGCGCGGTGGACGTGGTGATGGCAGTGGTGGTGGCGGTGGCGTCATTGCCGCGGCCCGGGTCGCGGGCTCTCAGCTGGGCACCGTGGCCGTACGGAGAAAGGGTTCGATGGCGGCGCACCATGCGTCGGGCTGTTCCCACGGGAGCAGATGCCCGGCGTCCGGGATCTCGGCGTAGGCGCCGCGGGGCAGCACCCGGACCATCTCCTGGGCCTCGGCGCGGCCCAGTTCGGCATCGAGGCCGCGGACGACGAGGGCCGGGCACGACACCTGGGCGAGCTCTTCCCAATGAGCGTCATGCACCCAGGTCTCGCGGGCCGTGAGCATCTGCCGGCGGGAGAAGACGGGGCGCCAGCCGTCGGCGCGCTCGGCCATCACCTCCGCGAAGAACTCGCCTCGGGTGGGTCTGGGCCGCTCCAGGGTCGGGTCGTCCTCGCCGAACCACTTACGGACATCCGCGAGGGTGGCGAACGGCAGCGGCCAGGACCGGAACCACTCGGTCCACTCATGCTGGGAGGCCGCCCCGAGCGCCGAGGCCCGCATATCGCAGATGACCAGCGCACTGACCAGATCAGGTCTTCGGGCCGCTAACTGCCACGCCGTCAGGGCGCCCATGGCATGCCCGACAAGGGCGACCGGGGCGAGGCCGAGCTGCTCGATGGCCGCGATGGCGTCGTCGACATAGGCCTCGCGGTCGTACGGCCCCTCGGAGGGCTTCTCGCTGCGGCCGTGGCCCCGCTGATCCAGCGCGACGGGGCGGTGGCGTGCGCTCAAGCGGCGCGCGGTGGCCGCCCAGTGCGAGGCGCGGCCCATCAGGCCATGGAGGAGGAGTACGCCCGGCCGCTGTTCGCTCTCCTCCAGGCCGCCGCCGATCTTGGGCGGGTCGGCGAATTCCCAGGCGGCGAGGCGTACACCGCCCATCCCTGTCACATCGATGCGCTGAACCATGTGCCCTGGCACCCCCAATCGTCCCTTGAGCAGCTCCACACTATCGAACCCCTATTCGAACGCACCGTTCCGGCGCGCAATACCCCTCGTTCGAGTGACCTCGGTCAGGGATTGGCCGCGGCCGCCACGGGGAGACATCTGCCGGGAGGCGGGCCCTACCGGGAAGGGGGCCCGTGGGGGAAGACCCTGGGAGCTCGGGGCTCCGGGTCTTGGGTGGGGGACATGGGGAGGCAGGGCCCCGGCTGCTCGCAGCGCCGGGGCCCTGACTGTCTCCGTTGTGCATGGATGCATCCGAACCCCCTCCCCGGCCAGGACAGGCCGATGCATGGCCATGCGTCAGCGTGACACGAGCCCGGCCGTATCGCACGGATTCGCACAAGTCCGTTCAACCGGAAAGAACTTGCCTGGCCCTCTGAGGGGGCGTCGGCGCAGCTCAGCGGGTTCGCGGGGGAGGCCGGGAGGAAAGTGCGGAAAAGAAAGAGGCTGAAACTGATTTCAGCGCTTGGCGACAAACACGTGGGAGGCGATCTCGGAGTCCAGCTCGGCGGCCTCGCCGCTGCTGCCGACCAGCACCCCGGCCGGCGACTCCGTCACGCTCACCACCGCGCCCGGCTGCACGCCCGCCCGCCGGAGGGTGTACATCAGCTGGGCGTCCGCCTGGATCGGCTCGCCGATCCGGCGCACCACGGCGGTCTTGCCTTCGGCCCCGGCGTCCAGATCCATCAGGCTCACCATGCCGGCGTCCAGGAACGGGTCGACCTCGGACTTCTCGCCGAGCTCCGCCAGCCCCGGGATGGGGTTGCCGTACGGCGACTCCGTGGGATGCCGCAGCAGTTCCAGGACGCGGCGCTCGACCGCCTCGCTCATCACGTGCTCCCAGCGACACGCCTCGGCGTGCACCTGCTCCCATTCGAGCCCGATGACGTCGACGAGCAAGCACTCGGCAAGGCGGTGCTTGCGCATCACCCGCGTCGCCAGCCGCCGGCCCTCCTCCGTCAGCTCCAGATGCCGGTCGCCCGCGACCGTCAGGAGTCCGTCGCGCTCCATGCGCGCCACCGTCTGGCTCACCGTCGGGCCGCTCTGTTCGAGCCGCTCCGCGATGCGGGCGCGCATGGGCACCACACCCTCCTCTTCCAGCTCGAGGACGGTGCGGAGATACATCTCCGTGGTGTCGATCAGTCCGGACATGCGTGCCCCTCGATGTGTGGTGCGGTGGCCCTGGACTCAATTCTGACGCATCTCACTGACAACGGTGCCGCCTCGTCCGTGCACCGGACCCTCACGGCCGTATTGACAGGGCACTGGTCCAGACCGCAACGTGATCCGCGCCACTGATCAGATACGACGAGATCCCACGAGATCCGACGAGAGGGGCCCGCGGCCATGGCTGAGAGCGACCGGAGCGACCGGCTGGCCGGGAAGTACTTCGACGCCGCGATCGACCTGCTGCGGCAGGTCCGCGACGAAGAGGGCGACCGGATCACCGCGGCCGGGCGGCTCATCGCGGACACCGTTGCGGCGGGCGGCCGGGTCTTCTCCTTCGGCGCCGGGCACTCCTCGCTCCCCGCGCAGGACACCGTCTACCGGGCGGGCGGTCTGGCCGTCATGAATCTGCTGTCCGTCCCGGGCGTGGTCGGCGTGGATGTACGGCCCGCGACGCTCGGCAGCGCGCTGGAGCGGGTCGACGGGCTGGCCGGGGCCGTCCTGGACACCAGCCCGCTGGAGGCGGGCGATGTGCTGGTGATCATCTCGCTCTCCGGGCGGAACGCGCTGCCCGTCGAAATGGCGATGAACGCCCGCGCCCTCGGCATCAAGGTCATCGGCGTGACGTCGGTGGCCTACGCGGACGCGACCAAGTCCCGGCATGTCTCCGGCAGCTTCCTCAAGGACCACTGCGACCTGGTGCTGGACAGCCGGATCACGGTGGGCGACGCGGAGTTGACGCTGCCGGGCATCGACGCGCCGTTCGCCCCCGCCTCCACGGTCGTCACCAGCACGATCATGCAGGCCATGGTGGCGACGGCCGCGGGCACGCTCGCCGAACGGGGCATCGACCCGCCGCTGCTGCGCTCCGGGAACGTCGACGGCGGGCACGACTGGAACGCCCGGGTGATGAACGAGTACGCGGACCGGATCTTCTACCGGCAGTGAGGCGGGCGGGTGACCCCAACGAGGGCAGCTCTCCCCCGGAGCGCAGGGATCTTCTCCCGGCAGTGAACGGGCGGCCCGTTCAGAGCGACGCCGCGCCGGCGAGGTCCAGGGCCGTGGCGATCCGGGCCGCGACCTCCTCCGCGTAGTCCGCGTCCGCGCGGTCGAAGGGGCGGCGCGCGGGCGCCCGCAGAAACGTGGCGACGCCGAGGGTGCGGCCGCGGCTGCGCAGCACCACGCACAGACCGTGCACGGTGCCGTCCGGCCAGTTACGGGCGGCCGCCCAGCCGGCGGGCGAGGCGGGACCGGCGCTGGTACGCACCGAACCACGCCGCTCGTACGCCTGGAACGCCGGATGGCCCGGCACGTACGGCGTGGGAATGCCGGTCGCCGACAGCCTCTCCGAGGGGCCGGGCGAACCGGCCGGGGAGGCCAGCGTGCGGACCAGCCGGGGCGTGCCCCGCCGGGCGCGCCGGCCACGGTCCGCGCCGGTGACGCCGGCCTCCGGAGCGCCGGACGGCGGCGCGGCACCGCCCGCCGCGCCCGCCCCCTCGGACCCGCCGGACGCCCCGGCCGCCTCTCCTGCCGTGTCATACGCGCCGTCGTCCGCGTCCGTGTCGTACGCGTCGTACGCATCGCCCTCGGCGAGGGCACCGTACGGCCGCGGCGCAGGTGTCGCGGCGAGGTCGACCAGGCCGTGGTCGGCGAAGCCCGCCAGGGCGAAGTCGAGGTGGACCGCGGCGGCTTCGGCCGGGTCCGGGCACTCCGCGGCCGCCCGTCCCGCACGGTGCAGCTGATGGGCGCGGAAGCGCAGCAGCGAGCCCTCCGTTTCGGCCCGCTTGGCGTCCGTGACGTCCTGGAAGAGCCAGGCCACGCCCAGCGGCACCGGCTCCTCCGCCAGCGGGGAGGACAGCCGGACGAAACCGCTGCGCCAGCACCGGCGCGGCAGCTCGGCCTCCTCGGAGCGCAGCGTCACCCACAGGTCGGCGACGGCCTGCGGCGCGCCCTCGGCGAGGACGTGCTGGAGGGCGCACTCCAGCTCCTCGACGCCCTGCGCCAGCAGCTCGCCCAGGGGACGGCCCAGCAGGGCCGTGCGCCCCACGCCCAGGGCGCGGGCGGCATGCGCGTTGACGACGGCGGGCCGCAGATCGGCGTCGATCAGCACCACGCCCCAGGACGCGTCCTCGAACAGCGCCTCGCTGAGCGCGATGGACCGCTCCAGGTCCATCTGGGTGTGCACCTCGCTGAAGGCGCAGTACACGCCCGCGACCCGGCCGCCGGGGGCGCGGACTGCGGAGGACTGGGTGCGGACGAGAACGCGGTGGCCGTCCTTGGTCAGCAGGGCGAACTCGTGCACCTGGCGGCCCGGGGAGCGCATGGCGGCCGCGAGCGCGGCCTCGATCGCGTCGGCGTCCTCCTTGCGGACCGCCCAGCCCGCCAGGCCCGTACGGCCGACGGCTTCGGTGGTGGTCCAGCCCAGGATGCGTTCGGCCTCGTGGTTCCAGTGCGTGACGGTGCCGTCCGCGCCGAAGGCGACCAGGGCGGCGTCCATGCCGTCGAGGAGGGCGGCCAGCAGACCGGAGTCATCGGTCTCGTCGGCGGAGCAGCGCGCCGCCGACGAGGCAGAAGAAGCTGACGAAGCAGTCACTGGCACCCCTTACGAACGCGGCCACACGTGCTCCACCTGGGAACATTCAACTGGAACGTGACACACCCCACAGCCGATTCGCGGAATTCGTTGCTAACGGGAAATTCCCTTGTGTGCGGCCGGACGGCTTCCTAATGTGTGGAGCACACGAGAAGGGAGGTGGTTCGGCCAATGATTTCGCACCGGACGCGTGAGGTGGCTGCGGGCTAGCGGCCCGTCGCTTCACCCGAAGTGCAGCGCCGGACCAGCGCATACGATGCGCAGCCGGCCAATCCCAAGCAGTCACCCGACCCGCGGGCTGCCGGTTCGTCCGACCGGCCCTCTGCGCCACCGAGCGCGGAGGAACGAGCCCGCGGGTCGTCTGCGTTTGCGCACCACGGGCAGCCGCGAAGGGCGACGGGCGCGCCGTCAGGCGAACGGGCCCGCGTCAGGGCGCCAGGCGCTCCACCCGCCAGGACCCGTCCTCGCGGACATACCGCAGCCGGTCGTGCAGCCGGTTGAGGCGGCCCTGCCAGAATTCGATCGTCTCGGCGGCGATCCGGTAGCCGCCCCAGTGCGGCGGCGCCGGCACCTGCTCGCCCTCCGGGTAGCGGGCCGCCAATTCCTCGTAGGCGCGCTCCAGTTCGTCGCGCGAGGCGACCGGCGCGGACTGGTCGCTGGCCCAGGCGCCCAGCTGGGAGCCGTGCGGGCGGCTACGGAAGTAGGCGGCGGTCTCGTCCCGGCCGATGCGTTCCGCGGTGCCGGTCACCACGACCTGACGGGCCAGCGGGTGCCAGGGGAACAGCAGCGACACGGCCGGATTTTCGGCCAGTTCACGACCCTTCCGGCTGTTGTAGTTGGTGAAGAACACAAAGCCGCGGTCGTCGAACGCCTTGAGCAGGACGGTCCGTGAGCTCGGCCGGCCGGCGGCGTCCGCCGTCGAGACGACCATGGCGTTCGGCTCGTGCAGGCCGGCCACGGTCGCGTCCTTGAACCAGCGCGCGAACTGGTCGTACGGGCTGGCGGCGAGGTCGGACTCGACGAGTCCCTCGGCGCGGTAATGCGCACGCATGGAGGAGGGATCGGGGGTCTCGGCATGAGGCGCGTCGGCGGGGTGCACGGCCTCATCTTGCAACATCGGGTCCGGCGCGGTCAGCCGGGAGGGGCGGAAGTCTGCCCCTCGTCGACCAGCCGTAACCCTCCCGTCGGCAGATCGACCATTGTGCCGAGTCTCACGCCTCCCCGCAGGTGGGAGACCCGCCAGAATGAGGGGGCGGAGCACTGTGGCCTCCGGACAGGGAGAGCTATCGTGTCCGTCCGGCCTGAAGGACGCACTACTCCGAACCTGCTTGCCCACGGTCCGACCCACCGCGGGCAAGACCGTCGCGTGACCCACGCCCTGGCGGGGCATCACCCGCGTGACCGGTACGGACCGCGAGCTGCCCGGCGCAGCCGCGTAACCGCACCGGGAACGCACCGCACACCTGAGACCCGACCGCACGGCAGCCGGTCACGGACCGTTTGCCGTCCCCATCTTGAGGAGCTGCCTGATGTCCGACTTCGTACCCGGACTCGAGGGAATCATCGCGTTCGAGACGGAGATCGCCGAACCGGATAAGGAGGGTGGCTCGCTCCGCTATCGCGGGGTCGACATCGAGGATCTCGTCGGGAAGGTGTCCTTCGGAAACGTCTGGGGGCTGCTGGTCGACGGGGCGTTCAATCCTGGTCTGCCGCCCGCCGAGCCGTTCCCGATTCCGGTGCACTCGGGCGACATCCGGGTCGATGTGCAGTCGGCGCTCGCCATGCTCGCGCCCGTATGGGGCCTGAAGCCGCTGCTGGACATCGACGAGGCGACGGCCCGTGACAACCTTGCCCGGGCCGCGGTCATGGCCCTGTCGTACGTGGCGCAGTCGGCGCGCGGGCCGGGCCTGCCGATGGTGCCGCAGAAGGAGATCGACACGGCGGAGACCGTCGTGGAGCGCTTCATGAAGCGCTGGCGCGGGGAGCCCGACCCCCAGCACGTCAAGGCCGTCGACGCCTACTGGACCTCGGCCGCCGAGCACGGCATGAACCCCTCCACCTTCACCGCCCGGTCCATCGCCTCCACGGGCGCGGATGTGGCGGCCGCGCTGTCCGGCGCGGTCGGTGCGATGTCCGGTCCGCTGCACGGCGGTGCGCCCTCCCGCGTGCTCGGCATGATCGAGGAGATCGAGCGGTCCGGCGACGCGTCCGCGTATGTCCGGCAGGCGCTGGACAAGGGCGAGCGGCTGATGGGCTTCGGCCACCGCGTCTACCGCGCCGAGGACCCGCGGGCGCGGGTGCTGCGACGCACCGCCAAGGAGCTGGGCGCCCCGCGCTTCGAGGTCGCCGAGGCACTGGAGAAGGCCGCGCTGGACGAGCTGCGCAGCCGCCGCCCCGACCGGGTGCTGGCCACCAACGTCGAGTTCTGGGCGGCCATCGTCCTGGACTTCGCCGAGGTCCCGGCGCACATGTTCACCTCGATGTTCACCTGCGCCCGCACGGCCGGCTGGAGCGCGCACATCCTGGAACAGAAGCGGACGGGCCGACTGGTCCGGCCGTCGGCCCGCTACGTGGGGCCTGCGGCGCGCGGCCCGGAGGAGATCGCGGGCTTCGAGGGCCTCGCCGCTCGCTGAGCGCTTAGCTTGCGTCCCCCCACGTTTTTGGCTGTCCCGCCGTGGTTCGTC